>DAISKI010000001.1:0-54719 GCA_036821065.1 Polynucleobacter sp.
CCCCACTCACCCCCCAAGCCCAAGCCCTGACCAAAGCGAAATATGGCTAATAAGATCGGAGCCAAAATACCAATCGAGGCATAGGTTGGTAAAAAGCCGATAGCTACTGTAGATGGACCCATCGTCATCAGTGCAGCTACAAGCGTTGCCTTACGCCCGATACGATCGCCAAAGTGCCCGAATAAAGCAGCTCCAACCGGGCGAGCAAAGAAAGCCAGCGCAAAGGTGGCTAGGGACTGAAGAACAGCTGTGTTCGCATCGCTTGATGGAAAGAAGAGTTTTGGAAAAACTAAAACGGCTGCCGTGGCATAAATATAAAAGTCAAAGAACTCGATCGTAGTACCAATTAAACTAGCAGTTAAAACGCGGGTGGCTGAATTGCCTTGTGCCATGCTTGTCTCCTATTTGCGAGCATTGCTAGTCTCATTGACTAGTCTTGCCCAAAATCATAGCATTGGCCTAAAAGACGACTTTTTATTAAACCCCTCCAAAACCCTTAATTGACATACCTCCCGGAATGTAGAATCATTTTTTTAGGGTACATTAGTAGTATCTAGGTTGATCAAGATGTCTATCGCAATGACCCAAACTACCTCCATTATTCCTTTACGTCATTTCATTACGAACATGACTCACTTGGTTGATAAAACCCAAGATGAAACTCTTTTGCTTGCAGAAAGTAAGCAGCTACTGTCGGACTTAATTCAAAATGACTCATGGTTGCCTGAGTTTTGCACTGTGCCCCATCCCGAGTTTTATCAACAATACTTACTACACGCGGATCCCCTCGAACGATTTTCAGTGGTGAGCTTTGTTTGGGGTCCGGGACAAAGCACGCCGATTCATGATCACTGTACTTGGGGCTTGATTGGTATGCTCCGGGGCGCAGAAACGGGTCAGCGTTTCAAATTTGATAGTACTGGCAAGCTCGTGAAAGACGGCCCAGAAACCACGCTTAAACCAGGTGATATCGAAGCAGTCAGCCCCAATGTTGGCGACATTCATATTGTGAGCAACGCCTATGATGACCAAACCTCTATCAGCATCCACGTGTATGGTGGCAATATTGGCGCCATCCAGAGGCATGTCTACCAGCCAGAGACTGGTGAAATCAAAGACTTTGTTTCTGGCTATTCTTCTACCCAAACGCCCAATTTATGGGATCGTTCCGCCGAAATTCGGGCCCAAATTCAGAAATAGCCCTGTAAAAACAGTAATTTAGACTGAATTCGGACTGATTGCTGTCATGCAACATTCATGAAAAAGGCTCATAATAACTAGGTATTAACCCTAATACGCTAAATAAGGAGCCTTAAATGACACAATTATTGAGTCTCTGGAATGCGGTTTTTGCCCAACAAAGCAAGACTGCCAATCTTGAGCAATTTATTAACAGCTACAACCCCGCTTCTGAGCACGACGTTGAAGAGCTCACCCGTGACTATTTATTTCACTACAGCACGCTAAGGGGTCTCTAATCATGAAATCATTCAATTCTTTTTTAGAAGATCTGCTGGCCGCTTACAAAGCAGCTAAAGAATGGCATGAAAAAAATCTGCGCTCTGTACTCGTTTAATAGAGCGATCTAGATTCTCCTAGTAGATTTTGTACTGATAAAAAAATACCAACCTCTTGGTTGGTATTTTTATTTAAGGCACAGCAAACAGAGTGATTTAGTAATAATGCCTAGTAGTAGCTGAGTGGCTCTGTTTTACCCCAAAAGATCTTATAGGAGTAAATGGTGTAGCCAATGATTGTGGGCAACACAACAATTGCGCCCCAAAAAATCATCCACAAGGAATCGGTTGCAGAGGCAGCCTCCCAGATCGTCATCTTTCCAACAACAATATAAGGAAACATGCTGTAAGCAATTCCTAAAAAAGCTAAGACAAAAATGGCAACACTCAGTGCAAACGGAAGCCATATAGGCGCAGGTTTTTCTCTCTGCATCTTTGCTAGATTCAAATCAATCAACACAAAACATGCGAGTGATAAGACAGGAAATGGCAATAAGAAAAAAATGTTTGGGAAAGAAAACCACTTTGCAGCAATCTCAGCGCTAAAGAATGGCGTTGCCACTGAGATAATGCCTACGCCAAGCGCAGTCAGCCAGAGGCATTTTCTAGCCCAAGCCACCGCCTTACGCTGTAGCGCTCCAGAGGTCTTCATAATTAACCAGCCAGCGCCTAACAAAGCATACCCAGCAGGCAAACACAGAGCCACAATGAATGCGAAGACCCAGCCTAGGCCTCCAGAGTCAAAACCAATTACCTCCCTACCCACCATAACACCCTGAGCTGCAGCAGCCAGGAAGCTACCGAAGAAGAATAAGAAATTCCATATTGATTTTTGACTCAGGTGCGCCTTTGCACGAAAGTCAAAAGATACGCCACGCAAGATCAAACCCGCAAGCATGATGCCCACAGGTAAATAGAGCTCGGTCAAAATAATGCCATGTGCCATTGGAAAGGCGATCAAGAGAACGCCAACGCCAAGTACCAGCCAGGTTTCATTTGCATCCCAAAACGGACCAATCGAAGAAATCATGATGTCTTTTTCCTGATCAGTTGCTTGGTTCAGTAAGATGCCGACGCCTAAGTCGTAGCCATCTAAGACCACGTAGGCAACCATGGCAATACCCATTGCCACCAAAAAGAATAGCGGTAACCAGCCAGCGGGTTCGAGTAGATTGGGAATCATATTTCTCCTTATGCTCCAAGCGGACGGTTCACTAGATTGGGTCTAGCATCATCAGCAGCTTTTATAGGTCCAGACTGGCGGGCCAAATAGAAAACTACCCAGATATAAGAAACAATCAAACCTAGATAAAGGGCGAGATACATCACCAGGGTTCCCAAAATCATATTCGTTGGCAGCTTAGTAACAGCATCAGCTGTTTTCAAAATACCGGTTACCAGGAAAGGCTGTCTTCCCACTTCGGTCACATACCAGCCCGCCACTACGCCAACCCAGCCAGAGAAACTCATCACGCTTAAGGCCTGTAAAAGCCATCGGGGTAATTCTTGTTTTTTTCTGACCAGGTAGAAGCCTACAAATGCGGTCAGCAGCATTAATAATCCAACTCCAACCATGATCCGGAATGCAAAGAAGACGGGCTTAACCGGCGGATGTGTATCGGGGAATGCGTCTAAGCCCTGGACCTCACCATCTAAAGAGTGGGTGAGATACAAAGATGCCAGCTTTGGTACAGCGACCTCATACTGGTTAGACTGAGTAGCTTCATCTGGAATAGCAAACAAAACTGCATCGGCGCCTTTAGTGGTTTGCCAAATACCTTCCATCGCTGCTACCTTGGCAGGCTGATATTCCAGGGTATTCAGACCATGCATATCGCCTAGTACGATTTGCAAGGGTGCCAACACCACAGCTACGGTCATTGCTAATTTAATCAATGCTCTACTACCAACCGGATTAATACCGCGTAGATAGCGATAAGCAGAGATACCTGCAATCAAGAAGGTGACAGTTAGAAACGAAGCCGTCATCATATGAAAGAGCCGATATGGCATTGATGGATTAAAAACAATTTCAATCCAATTGGTCGCATGCGCTTGACCATTAATCATTTCAAAACCTTGTGGGGTTTGCATCCAAGAATCTAAAACGATGATCCAGAAAGCGGATAGCGAAGTTCCAAAGGCAACCAGAAAGGTGGCAACGGTATGAGCTCTTTGTGAAACCCGTTTTGCTCCAAACAGCATGATCCCCAAAAAGGTGGCTTCTAGAAAGAAGGCTGACAATACTTCGTAGCCTAACAAGGGGCCGGCAATATTACCGACCGTTTGCATATAGCCCGGCCAATTAGTACCGAACTGAAAGCTCATCGTAATACCGCTCACAACCCCTAGCGCAAAGGTCAGAGCAAAGATTTTGACCCAGAACTGATAAGCCTCACTCCACTCAGAATCACCGGTCTTATTAAACTTGATCTTGAAGTACAGGAGAGCCCAAGCTAACGCGATAGAAATCGTTGGGAACAGGATATGGAAAGTAATGTTGGCAGCAAACTGAATTCTGCTCAAAATAAGTGCATCAAGCATCGTATTACCCCTTGTTGATATTCTGTCCTTTCATTATGCTCCTCGGACTAGGGCAAAACAATTGCTTGATTAGATTACTCAACTACCAATACTACTCAAGAGGGTATTACTCTAGCGCGCTCTCGACCGATATTCTTTGGCAGCCGCATTTTGAGCGATCACTTTTTCTCGAAATTGCTCAACAAACTTTTGGTGATAAGGATTGTTGCGGGTTTTGAAGAAGTAAATCAGCCCGAGTACCAAAAACCATATCGGTAATGCGTATAGTGCAATACGAGTATCTTCACTCAAAGATAGAGCATAGATAACGATCGCAAAGAATGCAAAAGAAACATAAGGCATAGTTTTATTCAAAGGCATCTTAAACTCAGACTCATCATGAGCTTGTGGTAGACGCTTGCAATAGACGAGATAAGCAATCAGAATCATTGACCAGATATAGATGAAAATGATTGCAGCAACGCTACCAACCAATTCAAAAGCAGACATCATTGACTGAGTGGTAGTGAGGATTAATGCTGCTGACAAAATCAGTCCCGTTCCCAAGAAAATACCACCCGATGGGATCTTATGGGATGACAATCTACCAAATACTGTAGGTGCATGATGTTGCTTAGCCAGGCCATATAGCATCCGCGAAGTCGCATAGATGCCGCTATTACTCGATGAGGTCGCAGAACTAATCACTACTAAGTTCACGATCGACGCAGCGCTGACCATGCCAATTAAAGAGAACATGCCAACAAATGGACTTTCATCGGGAGAGATATCTGTCCATGGCGTTACCATCATGAGAACCAAAATTGTGCCGACATAAAAAATCATAATGCGCATAGGGATTTTATGGATTGCATCTGGCAACATCACTTTAGGGTTCCGAGTTTCAGCCATCATGGTGCCAATGATCTCCATGCCAGCAAAAGCAAAAATCGTCATCTGTAAGCCAGCAAGCAGACCTGTCACCCCATGCGGCATAAAGCCACCATAAGACCAAAGATTACTCACTTTGGCCTGAATTCCAGAAGGAGATACAAATCCAGTGACACATAAATATAGACCCAAGAAAATCAATCCAACAATCGCGACGACCTTAATGATCGCCATCCAAAATTCCAGCTCTCCAAAAGCTTTAACAGTCAGCAGATTCAGTGTGAGCAAGAGCAAAATAATACAAACTGCAGAAATCCAATGGGGTAAATTAGGGAGCCAAAAAGAGATGTAGCCACTAATCGCAATAATTTCTGCAATTGCCGCCACGATCCACACAAACCAATAAGACCAGCCTACAAAGAAGCCGGCAGTCGGTCCCAAAATATCTTCAGAGAAATCTACAAAAGATTTGTACTCCAAGTTATAGAGCAAGAGTTCACCCATCGCTCGCATAACAAAATAAAGAATGAAGCCTGTAAGAGCGTATATAAATAGAATCCCTGGGCCAGCCAAAGAGATGGCTTTGCCGGAGCCCATAAAAAGACCGGTTCCTATACAACCGCCAATGGCGATCATTTCTATGTGACGCTGGCCTAAACCGCGTTCGAGGTCTCTACTTGTTTCCATACTGGATATCTTCCATGAAGGGTGAATACCCGAAGACTATATCAAAGATGACTTTTTCTTCAGAAAAATAGATGTTTTATCGGTTGTTCGACAAAAAACAAGCCCTGATGAGTAACTCTAGCTGTACTGCCACATTAATACATTAATGATTTAGCGCAATTTCTCAACATAAAAGCTAGCTTTTTCAAGCGCATCCTCAGCGTCCATGCCAACCATATCCGCCCCAAGATCATCTATCAGTTCGGGGAACTGATTAAAAACAGGACTACCAATGATGATCCCGACATGAGGATTTTTTGACTTAGCCTTAATACTCTTGATTAATTCCTTCAATTGCGGAAATTGCTCTCGAACACTGGCTGATAAACCGACAATATCGAACCACTCGTTAGCAGCCATAGAGACAATTTCTT
Source organism: Polynucleobacter sp. (assembly GCA_036821065.1). Taxonomy (GTDB): domain Bacteria; phylum Pseudomonadota; class Gammaproteobacteria; order Burkholderiales; family Burkholderiaceae; genus Polynucleobacter. The sequence continues at coordinate 6,032 of DAISKI010000001.1, forward strand.
CTTCGGTAGCGGCTAATTCACCCCAGATACGCCATCCCGCTTTTGCAAAAAACTCGGAGACCATAAAGAGCCCCAAATTATGTTGCGAGCCAGGTAATGGGACCAACATGATGCTAGAGCCGATTTTACCCTGCTCGGAATACTGTTGAAAAATGGGGCTTAGGTCATACATCAATTGCTTGATTCGCCAAAGTCCTATGGTTACCTCTGTAAAACTAGATTCATCATCCTCCCACATCGCACCTAATTTTCTAGCTACAGGAGTTAGTAAGAGTAAATAAATATCTTCTAAAGTAGTGCCAGAGGCATTGATCTCTTTTACGTAGTCAACGGAAACACGAGCATCTTCTTGCAAAACTAATGCAGTTAAATCATCAACAGCTTTTTGATCAATGATTTGCTTGACTGGTAATTGCGAGGGAATCGATGAATCTAAGTGCTGCTCAATAATCAGAGGAAGAATATTCCCCTCAATGGTTTTAACTAGAGATTCAAGATACTCGCCCTCAGTGCAGGCTTTTTCTATTGGATGAGATTTTTTGTCCTGATCAAACGTTGCTTTTGTGGGCGCATTAGATACTAAGCAGTCTTCCCACATATCGCCTGAAGCATTATTTGTTTGTTGTTGATCTAGCTTGTAATCGTCACGAGCAGATCTCTTTTTAAATCCTGCAATGCTCACTAGCCTGGATAAATTCATGAACATCACTTGATCAAGACACGGTCTCAAAAGAGTTTTTTGAAAAATACCGTGGCTGCCTAAGAGCCTCTTTATTGGAATGATTACTTTATAAAGTGATTTAGTTCAAACCACAAAGACTAATTGCTAAGTGCTTTCCCTAGATCCTTTAATTTCATCGTTACTAGGCTTTAAACCATATGCCTGCCCTAGCTTCCAGATGTGGCCTGGAAGCATATTCTTGATTTTGTGCGGCGCAGTATTTCGCAAATGAATGATGGATTCGATTGCCTTCATCTCAATTCTTGCTTTTGCGAACTCGAGACCGCGGGGCCCAAACCTCGGCATTACCCAGGCAAATATGCCTCTTAAAAAATTAGGCATCCTTTGGAGCGGTAAGCCACCAGCTGCTAACTCTACATTCCTCATAAAGCCCTTCACAGGACTTAAGCGATTGCCCGCAGAAGATAGGGGTTCTAAAACAAGTTCTGCTGCAAGCAAGCTTGCTAGACCCTTGCCCTTTACATTACGAATAATGATCCATTGCTCACCTGTACCTGCCATATACCCAACTGTAATATCAGAAAGTGAATTGACATAGTCAACACAAGTCTTGCATGTTGTAGGGAAAAAATCTGCAGGTAAATTTGATAGGGGTAGCTTTAAAAAAGGTATTTCTTGCTTTCGGCCATTCTCAAAGCGAATCTCCACATGATAGTCAGCCCTAAATTCCAGATACGTAATTGTTTCTGGCTTATCAGAGAGCAAACCCAAGAACTGATGAAAGTGTTCAGTAGTGGTGTTATCAGAACAAGGCGAACCAATAATCAACAATTTCTCAAAGCCAAATTCTTGTTCGAGTGCTCGTGCTGCATAGACCTGGCATGGAATACCCACCATGGCTACTTTTTTATACCCAAGATCTCTTGCTTGTTCTAGATATTGAATGATTGGGGCATAGCCCATCTTCATTCCCCTACATTGCGCCATATCCCGCGATCTCGTCACGATCACTGGCACCGGCTTCCAACGGTCATGCTCATCAGAGCGCATTGTAATTACCGCTTCAACTAGCCCCTGCTCTAGCAAGATCTCACAAAGTCTGGTGATGATTCCAGTCCACTGAGCACCCTTTAATGGCAGCTTTAACCTGGCCCTAAACATTTCTAAATATGGTCCAAAAAAGACCTCGTCAGAATGATCTGTAGTACGTTCCCTACCGTGCGCTAATGTTTCGAATTTTGGGTAATTAGGCTGAATAAACTGGCAGGCAGTTGCGCAACGTTTGGGCTCGGCTGTTCGAGATACGCCACAATCAGTACATAAATCACGAAATGGGGCAATCTCAATCGGCTCCACTCTTCATCAGGCCTTATAAGAAACGAGCCAACACTCTTTGTTTCATCTTTTCCTTAGACAGCCCATAGCCATCTAACAGTAAATTAAGCTCACCATGCTCTACATACTCATCAGGTAAACCTAGTAAAAGAGATGGAATATGGACATTGTGATCAGATAGAAGCTCTAAGCAGGCACTACCAGCGCCCCCCTTAGTAGCGCTATCTTCAACAAATACCAAACCATCGTGACTATCAGCGATTTCTAATAATAATTTTTCATCTAAAGGCTTCACAAAGCGCATATCTGCGACGGTAGCATTTATCTCTTGGGCTACAGAGAGAGCGGTATACAGCAATGGTCCAAAACAAATGAAAGCAATTTTTTTCTTTTGGGGTGAGGTTTCATCTATTGTACGAACTAGGTGCCCCTTACCAATGGGCAAAGGATCCAAAGCAGCTCCTGATGTTTCCAGCCCAATTCCGGAGCCACGCGGATAGCGCACAGCCGTAGGACCATCATGATGAAAAGCAGTTGTTAGCATCGCCCGACATTCCTGTTCATTGGATGGTGTCATCAGAACTAAATTTGGTAAGCAGCGTAAAAAAGCAATGTCAAATACTCCAGCATGCGTTGCCCCATCGGCCCCCACCATACCTGCACGATCAATAGCAAATACGATTGGTAGGTTCTGCAAAGTCACATCATGTATGAGTTGATCATAGCCACGCTGCAAGAATGTCGAATAAATTGCAACCACTGGCTTTAGTCCCTCACAGGCAATTCCAGCCGCGAAGGTAACGGCATGTTGCTCTGCTATTCCTACATCGTAGTAGCGATCAGGAAAACGCTTCTCAAACTCGACTAATCCGGAGCCCTCTCGCATGGCAGGGGTAATAGCGATCAAGCGCTCATCCACCTGTGCCATATCGCATAACCACTCACCAAATACTTGGGTATAGGTTTTCTTAAGCACAGGCTTTGTCACAATTCCTGCTATCGGATCAAATGGGCTTGGGCCATGATAGGCAATGGGGTCAAGCTCAGCTAATGAGTATCCTTTACCTTTTTTAGTAACAATATGAAGAAACTGTGGCCCTTCAGTTTGAGCAAGGGTTTTAACGTTTTGTAGGGTGGAAATTAATACTTCCAAATCATGGCCATCTATTGGGCCGTAATAATCAAACCCGAACTCTTCAAAAATAGTCGCAGGTCCAACCATTCCCTTTGCATGACCCTCCAATCTTTTTGCAAATTCACGAATGGGTGGGGCCACAGAGAGCACCTTATCGATTCCCCTCTTGGTGGCGGCATACATTGATCCAGAAATTAACTTCACTAGATAGCGATTCATTGCACCTACCGCCGGTGAAATTGACATCTCGTTATCATTAAGAATGACAATAAGTGGAACTTTTTTATTCACGCCAGCATTATTCATTGCCTCAAATGCCATACCAGCACTCATTGCACCATCGCCAATAATTGCGACTACATTACGCTTCTCATTTTTTGTTTTAGCAGCGACAGCCATTCCCAAAGCTGCAGAAATACTGGTAGATGAATGGGCAGTGCCAAATGCATCATATTCACTCTCGCTGCGCTTAGGAAACCCTGAAATACCGCCGAACTGTCTTAAGCCCGACATGGCCTCCCTGCGGCCTGTAAGTACTTTATGAGCATAGCTTTGATGGCCTACATCCCAGATCAGACGATCATAAGGAGTATCAAATACATAATGCAGCGCGATTGCAAGCTCTACGGTTCCTAGGTTTGAGGAAAGATGTCCACCCGTACTTGAAACAGAGCTCAATATAAAATTTCTAAGCTCTTTTGCTACTTGAGGAAGCTTAGATGCCTCATAAGCCCGGAGATCATCTGGGCTTGATATGGTCTCGAGTAGGTTAGTCATTTTTAGCATAGCCAACTCATTTAGATGAATAGATTTTAGAAATGATTTGTTTATATTCTTCCAAATTCGCATCGGAAGACTGCTTTAAAGCATGAATTGGTGCATGCATAAACTTATTAGCGAGCGCTATTGCCATATGCGAAAGAACGACCATAGGGTCATCGCCATTCGCAATCCTTCTGCTTGCTTTTTCGAGCTCAATTTTTTGGTATTGCTCACCGACGTTCTGAATTGATTTAATGATTGGTACAACAGCCCTTTTCTCTAGGGTTTCATAAAACTCAATAACACCTCTCTCAATGATCTTTTCTGCATCGCCAATACAATCTTGACGATTAGCCTTACCCGCACTGACTATCTCACCAAGATCGTCGATTGAGTAAAGATAGGCGTTTTTAAGACTCTTAATTTCAGACTCAAAATCTCTTGGAACCGCTAAATCTATCAGGACTATGGGGCGAGATTGCCTAGCTTTCAGTGCTGTTTTTACCATTCCCATACCGATGATAGGAAGCGAACTAGCAGTGCAAGAAACAACAACATCGTATTTATGTAACTGCTTCGGCAAGTCAATCAATGGAAACACTTCAGTTTCTAGATTCTTATCAGAGAAAGTTTTAATTAAGTCATTGCCTCGGTCAACAGTTCTATTTGAGATAGCAATCTTTTTCGGATTTTTTCCTGCAAAGTGATTTGCGCAAAGTCCAATCATTTCCCCGGCACCAATGAATAAAATATTGCATTCACTGACTTTGCCAAAAATACGCTCAACCAACTTAATGGAGGCGCCCGCTATTGATATCGAGTGTGCTCCAATTTGGGTATTGCCGCGAACAACCTTAGCTACTGAAAATGTTTTACTAAATAAGGGCTTTAAATAAGTCCCCAAAGTACCGACTTGATTAGCATTCTCTATTGCTTTTTTCATTTGCCCAAGGATTTGCGTCTCACCCAAGACCATTGAATCCAAACCACTCCCCACCCTAAATGCATGTTTTACAGCATCACTTTCTTTTGCCGAGTAGATGTAAGGACGTAACTCATCTTTTTGAACATTATTTTGTGCTGCTAACCACTCAAAGGCACGATCCTCTAGATGGTTCTCGGTATATTCAATATCATTTGCTGCACAATAAATCTCCATACGATTGCATGTAGACAATATGGCCACCTCTGGCTTATTGCCAGAGTCAGTTCCTTGCAAATATTTACGCAAATCTATCAATGAGTCCTGCAAAACCTCGGGCGAGACAGCAACGCTTTCTCGAATATCGACTGGCGCTGTATGGTGATTAACACCGAGATTTAATAGCTTCATCCCTGACATGCTCTTAGTAAGCTCCTGGATTTAAGGCCATCGTTTCCCAATTCAAGCACATTGCGATAGTGACCCATATTAAGTAAGGCAACATCAGGGATGCAGCCAATTTTCTTATCGGCCACATTACTAAAATAATCGCTAGCACTGAACCCCAGAGGAAAAATGCCTCTATAAACGACCAATCAGGATGCTGCATCCTAAAGTAGAAAATACTCCAGAGCACATTTAGAAATCCATTCAACCCAAAAAGGAAGGTGATTTTATTTTTCTGAGATTGTGTTGGATGGTTATTAAAGGCAATCATCCAGGCAAGCGCAGACAAAATAAAAATAATTGTCCAAATGACTCCAAACGACCAATCTGGTGGTTTCCAGGGAGGCTGTATTAAGGAGAAGTACCAAGGACCTAGCTTTGTAGCCATGCCACCCAAGAATGATGTTGCAACCATCCAGGCTGCAATCATCCAAAGGTACTTATGTTGAAAAAAGAACTTCATACCTTGGCTAATCCTAAAAGATGTCCCATATCTTTGATAAAGATCTTGAGATGAGCCATAGGCTTTTTACGCACTAGCTTCTTGTTCATATACGACTCAAATGTCAATCTTTGAACATCTTTGTCTTCGCACATTTTGACAAAGCTCTCACGGCGCTTATCGGTTGAGTACCAAAAATACTGCATGATTCCAAGCACCAGAAATGTCATGCGATGCTCTTTCATAAATCTTTTTCTTGCGAGCTGTAGTTTGGCGGGGTCTTGGGTTTCTACAAACTCAGCAATAGCCTCACCCGCTAATTGACCGCCAAGCATGGCGTAATAAATTCCTTCACCAGACGCTGGAGCTACTACTCCTGCAGCATCTCCAGCAAGTACAACCTGCTTTCCATCATCCCATTTTTTTAATGGCTTCATAGGGAGCGGCGCGCCCTCATGTCGAACTAGCTCTGCGTGCTCTAGTCCAATATCTTTCCTCAATTGACCTACTGCATTACGGAGCGAAAAACCCTTATCAGCGCTACCAGTACCAATACTGATCGTATCGCCATGGGGAAACACCCAACCATAAAAGTCAGGCGATACCGGCTGTTGATACAACACATCGCATCGACTTGCATCAAATGAGCTTGGACTGTCTTTAGGCGTTTTAATAATCTCGTGATAAGCAAAAACATAATTCGCCTCAGCGCAACCCTTAACACCCGCACTTCTTCCTACCTGTGATTTAGCTCCATCGGCACCAACCACAGATTTTGCTAAAACACTCTTTAGCGCATCTTGGCCACTCTCAAGCGCTCCTCGTGTGCGATAGTAAATGCGTACATTGGCACCCTCTCGTTTAAGGGTTTCAAATAATCCATCCTCACGAACTGCCCCTGCTGCAACTGCACGCTTTCTTAGCCATTCATCAAACTGGGCACGATCAACCATCCCTACAAAACCATTCTCAATAGGGATGTCAACCGTTTTCCCAAGAGGTGAAACCATTCGAGCGGATTTTGCTTTTGCTACCAATAGCTCATCTGGAATCTGAAAATCTTTGATTAAACGCGGAGGGATAGCTCCACCGCACGGCTTAATACGTCCGCGTTTATCTAATAGCAAGACATGCTTACCCTTTTGAGCAAGCGTTTGAGCTGCAGTAGCGCCTGCGGGTCCACCCCCAACAACCACTGCGTCATAAATAAATTCTGTTGTCATGTTTTACCCCGCTTTGTATTCATTAGAGGATTTACGCTCAACCAAAGATGCCATATAGGCAGAGGCAATAAATAAAACTGCCTCTATAAAAAATACACTGGCATAGGCCCAGGCAGCATTCGTAAATAGTGAGCGAGCCAGATCGCTTGCTGCTGCTCCTAGAAGTCCACCTAGACCAAATGCGATCGCTTGGGCACCACCCCAAAGCCCAATTCTGACGCCCTCTTTTCCGCTACCGCCAACTACTGCTAAACGCATCATTGATGCAATTGCAGCAATTGAAAATGCGCCATTTGCAAGCCCCAAAATATAGACATTCAGCTTTAATGGCCATTCACCTTCCAACATCCCAGCTAAGACCAATCCAAACATTGCTAGCGCTGATGCAAGGCAACCATAAATCATCCATGACCTCAGAGATCCAAAATAGCGTCTCAATCTACTTGATCCACAAACGGCAACCAATAGCATGCCTGTTAAAACTCCAGAATGTTGAATTCCTGATAGGCTGGTTGTCTCTCCCAAGGTGTATTTGAAAATGATTCCTGCGAAGGGCTCCAAAATTAAGTCCTGCGCACTAAAAGCTAACATCGACAAAAAGATAAAAATGGTGAATCTTTTAGCATCGGGATCAGCTAGGATCTCTCTGAGCGCGATCTTAAAAGGGACCTTTTCTTTGGTATTTGATATTCTATTTTCAAGATCAGCTCCCTCTAGTTTGTAAAGAGCTGAGGATGTAAGTGCAATAGCGACTAATGAGATGATCCCCGAAATCAGAATCACCTTTTCGGGGGTATAAGGATCTAAAAATTTCCCTGCTAGCCCGCTAGTTAATGCAAAACCAAAGATCATCATCAGCCATACAGTTGTAGCAGCGGCCGCCCTACGTTCATCACTGACTCCTTTTGCTAATAACGCGAGCAAGGATGTGCCACTCATACTGACGCCAATACCAATTAGGAAGAAGGCCACAATGGCACCGAGTATTCCGACGATTAAATTAATGCCCATCAGTGTCGTTGCAATTGCAGCACCGAATCCACCTAATGCTAGTAATGCAACACCGCCGATAATCCACGGGGTTTTCTTTGAGCCACTATCAGATTCAAATCCCATCCGCGGCCTAATAACCTGTACAAAATAATGAATAGCAACCAAAAGCCCAGGAAGGCTAGCTGGTAGAGCCAATTCAACGACCATGATGCGGTTGAGTGTTGAGGTTGTCATGACAACAATTGCGCCTATTGAGGCCTGGACAAGACCTAATCGCACGATTCGGAGCCATCCAAAGGTGGAATGACGAATGAGGGGTTGAGTAATTGCAATACTCACGATGCTATCTCCATACCTTTGACTGCAAATGCTGCAACCATCATTCCTGATACCAATAATGGAACCCCAAAGCCACTATAGAAAAGTGCTTTTTGTATGGGTCTTTTGAGGAAATCAATCAATAGGAATATCTGACCAAGCATTAGTCCGCCAATCACAATGGCATAACTCTCCTTGCCCCAGTACAACAGTAATATCAGTACAAAGATCTGTGGGATTAACATAAACGCTGCAGAAAATTGAGCCGCTCTTTTTGCTCCAAGCTGAACAGGCAAGGAGCGCACGCCCATTTGACGATCTCCCTCAATTGCCTTGAAATCATTCAAGGTCATAATCCCATGAGCACTTGCACTATAAAGACCCGCGAGCAATAGCGATGGTTTATTTGGTATTGATCCACCCGATAACAATGTTGCACCTGTTATCCAAGCCAAGCCTTCATAGCTGACACCACAAGCAAGATTTCCAATCCAGCCATTATTTTTAAATCGAATAGGTGGCATGCTATATAGCCAAGCTAATATCAAAGCCAAGACAGTTGCTAAAAATCCGATCACGCCCAAGTAGCTAGCTACATACAGTGAAATCAATGACCAAATAATGGCGATGTATAAGCCCCAGCGCCCAGGAATCCTGCCTGATGGTATTGGTCTATCAGGCTCATTGATAGCATCAACATGACGGTCATACCAGTCATTTACTGCCTGACTTGAGGCGCAAACAAGTGGGCCCGTTAAAAGCAAGCCCAAGAAAAATATGGGTAAATTTTGTTTGATAGCTTCACTACCGGTGATGGAGCCGCAAGCAAACGCCCACATTGGAGGAAACCAAGTGATGGGCTTCAAAAGCGTCAAAATTGCTCTAGGCTCTGGCAGATTCATGTAAATGATTTTGTCATTGACATTTTAAAGTGTCAATTAAATTTGACACTTTTATAGCCTGTTTTTACCAGTGAAAACCCTTATATATCAATAAGAAAGCGAATTTTTAGGGTCTAGGCTGCCTCTAGCAAAGCCTTTGGTAAAGAGAAATTGACACCCTCTTCAATGCCATCCATGGCCAGTATTCTGGCCTGACAAATCACGCCCACTGCCTCGATAATTTTGGCGGTTAATGCCTCGGGAGCTGATGCACCAGCCGTAATACCAATATTAGCTGCCCCTTTAAACCATTTATTTTGGATTTGGTTTGGGTTATCAACCAAATAAGCGGGAATATGCAAACTGCTAGCTAATTCTTGAAGTCGCTTGGAATTAGAGCTATTTTGACTACCGACTACGATAACGACATCGACATGAGGAGCCATTTTTTTCACAGCATCCTGACGATTTTGAGTTGCATAGCAAATATCTTGCCGCTTGGGTGCATGTATCTGGGGATACCTTTGAACTAATGCAGCTGTAATTTCACGAGTTTCATCAATCGATAAAGTCGTTTGCGTAACGTAAGCCAATAAGTCACTCTCACTAAAGTTTAGGTTAGCAACATCTGATACGCGCTCAATGAGATAAATGGAGTCATCAATCTGACCCATAGTCCCCTCTACCTCAGGATGTCCATGGTGACCAATCATAATAATTTGATAACCACGCTCTTTTAGGCGCACTACTTCAGCATGTACCTTGGCTACTAAAGGGCAAGTCGCATCAAACACAGTGAGCTCATACTCATCAGCCGCATACCTCACTGCTTTGGATACCCCGTGTGCGCTAAATATTAGGATCGCCCCTTTTGGAACTAGAGATAAATCATTTACAAAAATAACTCCCCTACTTTCGAAATCTTTAACTACATAAGCATTATGAATAATTTCATGTCTTACGTAGATGGGAGCCCCAAATTTTTTTAAAGATTCTTCAACAATAAGAATTGCTCTTTCAACACCAGCACAAAAACCTCGAGGTTGAGCAAGATAAATAGTCTTAGATGAGATCATATAAATGCTCTCTAACCGTTATTCTTATAGCCCCACTTCCATAGCCATTCATTTGGAAATGGAAGTACAAGAAATAGATGCTCCAACAGTCCAAGCGCCAATAATGTACCCAGCAAGACAGAGGATGTCATTTCATATAATGAAGACTCAGATGCTGCTCGAGTCCAGATCGGAATAAGAAAAAGTAAAGATGCAAGTATAGAGATAGGCATTAATAAATTCATCGCCCTACGTCTAAAGTATGTAATTAGATACTTTAAGTGCTGAGGTAAAAAAGCTTCATTAAAATTTAAGACACCCAGATAGATATTTACTTTGGTGCTTTGTCTCATTCCCCACAAAATAACGTAAGTCCAAAAACCAGTTTGATTAACAGATTCAAGATTAATCAAAAAAAGGATTAGACCCAAGACTAATAAAGTTAACTCGTGATAATTGATCGTTTGGAATGCATACCAAGCTCGACGCATCCCTCCTATATCAGCAGGACAGTCTGAGCGCCTAGAACCCGTAATGTAGCCGAACAAAAATGCTAGCTCTTGCCAGCCCCAAATGATGATGGCACAAGTAAATGAGCAGTAAGCGCCAGCAATAGTTAATGCCTGGCCAGATATATGTAGACCCCAAAATGCCAACATCAGGATCCCAATAGAAATAATAAATATTGCTCTATAAAAACGTCTTGGCAGGCTATTAATTTTAAGAATCAGCCCCGTACTAAACCACCATATAAAAATGGTGAAGATGAGAGGGCTGATCCAAAAATACATTTTTTATCTACCAAACTGGTACAAGACGTATGTCTTGAGGAAGTTCATTTGGAACAACTGGTAAGGTATAAATTCTCAGAAATGTAATCATTGCTGAAGCTGCTAGGAAACCACGTTTAACCAAAGATAGAGCTCCTCCGGTCTGCTTTAATTCCTCAACCTCATCTGAGATCCTTCTTAATTTATCGAACCCCTCCCAAAGTCTTTGATTATCTAAATCAATGGTGAAAGGAAATACTTGCTTAGTAATATCTGAAGTAATTTGCAATACCTTGCGGTCATAGTCTGACGGGGAAACGCCGAGTGCTTTGTGAAACTCTGGGCGAGAATGGTCCCTGACGTACATCGTTGCATATACAGCCAATAAGAAGAAGCGAATCCAGAGTTTATTAACTCCACTGAGGAGATTGGGGCTTGAGCGCATCAATAAAGCAAATGCCTCTCCATGACGAAACTCATCATTGCACCACTTTTCAAACCAGAGAAAGATTGGATGGAAACGTAATTCAGGCTTGTTTTGAATTATTCGATAAATCGTAATATATCTTGCGTACCCAATCTTTTCTGATAGATAGGTAGCGTAAAAAATAAATTTTGGCTTAAAGAATGTATATTTTTTGGTCCGCGCCAAAAAACCCAAATCTACGCCAATACCGAAATCCTTGAGCCACTGGTTAATAAAACCAGCATGCCGACTTTCATCACGGGCCATATATGTAAAAAGGCTTTTGAGATCTGGATTATTGATCGATTTTTTAATTTCAGAGTAAAGAACGCAACCAGAAAATTCAGAAGTAATAGAGCTAATTAAGAAATCTAAAAATTCTTGATACAGGCCGTCTGGTAAATGCGAATAATCCTTAGACATGTCTTCAGGGCGCTGAAAATGGGTCTGATTAATATCTTGATCGAACTCTTTCATCAACCTATCCCACTCGGGCCTCACAGAGGAGACGTCAAATCGATCCATCTCATCAAAATCGGTTGTATAAAAGCGGGGGCTGAGAATGGTATTTTCTAAAGCCCTATCCGTTGATTCATTAATTGGGCGAGCAGAATTCATGCCAATAGGAGATGCACTCATACCTTTACTCCTTCATGCAAAATAATTGGGCTCATTTCTTTTTTCATATCTGGCCTTGGATATCTCTTGGCCTTACTGAATCGAGTGGTAGAAAAACTTACTTCGTACAACATCGTAATTTCTAATCTTGCCGTCAGATAGACCCATAGGCGAGAGAATATGCCCGCTTTAGAAACAGTTGCTGTTCTGCTATAGCTAAGAATCTCTCCAAACTCAATGTCTACGATCGGGTTATGAACTAATACTGCATCCCCTGGCCCCACCTTGACTCCATTAAGATCAACGTGAGCATACAAAAACTCAGATGTATTCGACATATCAATATGACAATTCACTAGCTGTTTTGACATCACTACCTCGAACTATTTAAAAATGCAGCAAACTCGGCTGCGTTATCTTTTCCAAATGACTCTAAATCAATTCGATTTTGAGTAGCAGGATCTACTAAAGTTAACCTTCCATCAGAGTGACTAATTAAGCTAAATGCATCATCACTAGTAATGTGACGAATACGGCGCTCACGCGCCATTGCCCTTAGAATACCCCTCACAAATCCAGCCTGACCTGTTACTTTTGCAACTACGTCACCATTATTAGCTGAAATAACCCCAACTGATCCATCCGGTAGATCCCTAAAGTAGAGATCTTTTTGAACTAAAACACTTGCATCGGCCTGACGCTCTATGACTCCAGCCTTCATAAAGCTACCCACACCCATAACTACCATCGCTAAGGCTGCAAAAATTATCAAACCAATGTAATTTTGCTTACGCGCAGTAGTCATCTGAAGAATCATGCTGTTTCAACTCCTGTGAAATGGCTTTTAGACTCCCCTGATTCGGCGTTGTTAATCTTCACAGAACGCGAAATCACATTGTTTTGTAAAGACCAAGCATCAACTAAAATTTGTGCAACTTCAGCACAATTTTTAATACATCTCAAACTGGGCTGCGGAACAGCCCATTTAGCTGGTCTTGCATGGGGCCAAAGATGGAAAATAGCGATCTTCGTACCCTTATTCAACTTCAAATAGATATCTCCACAGCCATCTTTAGTAAGTCCGCAATCAGCTGATTCAATCTGCTTGAGTGGGAAGTTAAAAGTCATATTCAACACAATCCCAATCCGCATCACCACCCGTTTATTAGTAATGGTGTAAACAGCTGTTGAAGCCATGAGATAGCCTAATAAGCCAATTAAGCCGAGCCCTAAACTTGAGAAGATGATGATTTGTAATGCCGAGAGGAGTATTGGGTATAGGGCTTCGCCATCGAGTGCACCACTAATGATTCGATACGCTAGCAGTAAGCCAAAATATAAGACAAGACCCTTCATATGAAAAACTTTAAGTAGCAAAGTTTTCAGATCAGGAGAGCCTTGCCATAATACTTTCTCCCCTTGCGGAAGTTTTTCAGGAAGCCCTAATTCTGCCTCAAACTCATGCTCAGGGCTGCTATGAATATTTAAACTCATAGGAGTGGTTCCTGACGATTTGGTGTGGCATACAAAGTACCAGCTCCAAAGTAAGCCATGATTTTTTCTTCCTCAAGCAAAGTAACTTCTTCCGGATGCTTAGTTTTAGGAACCTGCTTGAATTGATCCGCAAGAATTGACTGAACTTTGATATCACGCTTACCAATCTTAGAAAAATTGATTGGTAATAGTGTTTTAGTACCGCCGACATCTACCTCTAGATAGCGAATCAACATTTCCATATGATCAACCCAGACATCAGTTACAGTTCCAGCCTTTTCACCATCCGCAGCAATAACAGCTAAGCCGATAGGATTAGTATCAATCGTAGATATCGATATTTCATGCAATTTGCGCAATGGACGAATGCGAGCATGGCCTTCTAAGTCATAATCAACATGATCAGCTCTATTTGCGTAGGAGCCTGGTCCAACGCCAGCCAAGAGCGGGTTGCCAACTGGTGTTAAAGGGGCGCCATTCCATGGATGAATGGGTTCTGCTGAGACTTTTTGAGTATCAGGCGGACTTGCCAATGGGGCGAAATAAGTCTTGCCAAATTCTGTAACAAATTTTTTGATTCGTGGCATGCCGAGAATTCCATCCTCGCGACGAATCTGCCCAAAACGCTCAGTCTCCAATGGAAATCCTTCTCTCTTACTTTCCAATGTTAGATAGATAACCAATCCAACAAAGAAAAACAAAAAAAGGTAAACCACAACCTGAGCTAGATCTACGTATTGTGTAATTGCACCTGTACCCATTTCACTCTCCTTCTTTTAAAAAACTAGCCTGGAAAATCAGCTAGACCAAACTTACTCATTTTTGAACTGGCCTTATTGGAGTTTTTGTTAACCAATGGACCTAGAGCAACCAAAGTAATAAACAACAAATAAATTTCTATGTGATAAACGAAGCTATAGCCAGTCGCCGGACTGATGAGTGCAGAGCCAATCACTCCATTCATTGCCAAATCAGCCACTACGTCGCGCACCACTCCTCCTAATGACATCCCAATACCAGAGCAGGTTGCTGTAACTGCGCCCCAAGCACCAATGACCATTCCGCCCATGTTTTCTTTATCCATGCTCATTGCAATAGTTAATGTGCTCACGGCAAATAAGCCACCACCAAAGCCAATCAGCAAGGCCCCTGCCCTGAATAAATTTGGCGAATTCATAGGTTCTGAAAAAATGACTAAGGTAAATGCAATCAAACCGAGCAGGAGGCCAACAGAAGCTATTCTGTATGCGTTATATCCTCGACCCAACCAACGCGCTGAGAGAGTAAAAGCAGCTAATGATCCACAAGCAATCAAGGCAGTCAAGAAACTGGTAGCAGACACATCTAGTTTTAGGATTTCTCCGCCATATGGCTCTAAGATGATGTCCTGCATGCTAAAAGCAGTAGTACCAAGTCCCAGCATGATCAAAAATCGGCTTACATGTGGTGCTTTAATAAAGTCCTGCCAACTCTGACTAAATGTAGGCTGAGGAATTGAGGGGGATGTATTTTTTGGCTGTCTTGCCTCTTGTTTCCAAAGTGCAAATATATTTAGTAATAAGGTCGCTAGAGCTACCCCCTGAATAACTTTTACAAGTTGTAGTGGACTAAAGGGCTTTAAAAACATGCTAAATAAAATTCCACTAAGCACCATACCTACTAGCAACATGACATACATCATTGCTACTACTCTTGGTCTATTTTTTTCATCTGCCAAATCTGTTGCAAGGGCCAAGCCTGCCGTTTGAGTTGTCTGCATACCAGCACCAACCAATAGGAAAGCAACGCCACTGCCTAGGTAACTAAACCAAATAGGCCAATGAGTATCTCCGGAGAGAATAATTAACGCAAAAGGCATGATTGAAAGACCGCCAAATTGCAGCCAAGTTCCAATCCAAATATAGGGAACTCTTTTCCAACCCAATATTGACCGATGAACATCAGACTTATGGCCAATCAGCGCTCTGAAAGGGGCAAAAATGAGAGGGAGCGCTACCATCAACGCAACTAGCCATGCTTCCATACCCAATTCGACAATCATGACACGGTTCAAAGTGCCAACCAACAATGAAGTAGCCATTCCAACTGTGACCTGGAATAAAGACAAGCGCAAGAGTCTACTCAAAGGTAGATTAGGCGTAGCTACATCAGCAAAAGGCAAAAACCGCGGATCTACCCGCATCCAGGTCTTAGCCATCTTGGATAACTTAAGCATGATTTTTTTGCAACTCCATCAATTGCGACTTATAAAAACCACTCGATACCAAATTTGTAAAGGGAACGCTCCAGTCAAAGAACCATGGAGATTCAGAGATCAGTTTTTGAAGCTTGAGTTGGCTTATAGGCTCAATAAAAGGAGCTCTATTTTTTCTTGGAAACAGACGTCCAACTCGAATCATGACTTCTAGTGGCAATGTACTTGGTGCAAATGTGAATAAGATCTTATCTTTAACGCGAGGGGATAACTTCTCTAGAACTACTAGCATGTCGCTAGCGCAATAGTGAATCATTGAATCCATCCCCACAACATAATCAAATTCTCCTAAAGCCTCATCCAGCATATCTCCAGCATGAAACTGAATATTTTGGCGATCACACTCCGGAATTCTGTCCTTTGCTAATTTAATAAGCTTGGGTGATAAATCAACAGCGCTTACCTGGGCACCTTTTTTTGCCAATTCAAGAGCTAAAGCGCCCGTACCACATCCCGCATCAAGCACTCTTTTGCCATGAAGATTTTCTGGTAGCCGGCTAATAATGCTATTGCGCATTTCGTCTCTGCCTGCTCTCACGGTTGCCCTAATTCCACTTACCGGTACATCCGATGTTAGTTTCGCCCAGGCGTCGAGAGCGGTTCGATCAAAATAATCTTGTAACTTACCGCGTCTACTTAAGTATGAAATAGCATCCATGATTAATCGAACCCTAGCAAGTCAAAAATTTCACGGTCTTTGAGTGATTCCATAATTAATGGATCGTCATCTAACAGTAAGCTAGCTGCCAAGCGAAGGTACTCTTCTTTAACCTTCTCGATTTCTGGCGTAGACTCCATTTCAAAAATGGTGCACTTCTTCAAACGACTTTTACGAATAGCGTCAAGGTCAGGAAAGTGCGCCATCTTTTTGAGACCAACGCGCTCATTAAATTTATCAATTTGATCTGTGTCTTGACTGCGGTTTGCGATTACACCGCCTAGTCTGACATTGTAATTTTTTGCCTTGGCACTGATTGCCTGAACAATTCGATTCATTGCAAAAATAGAATCAAAATCATTAGCAGCAACAATTAAAGCGCGATCAGCATGTTGCAATGGAGCAGCAAATCCACCACAAACAACGTCTCCCAAGACATCGAAAATCACAATATCTGTGTCTTCAAGTAAATGGTGCTCTTTTAACAATTTAACAGTTTGACCAACAACATAGCCACCACATCCCGTTCCTGCAGGAGGCCCTCCAGCCTCTACGCACATCACCCCATTAAAGCCCTCGTACACAAAATCTTCAACCCTTAATTCTTCAGAGTGAAAATCTACTGTTTCCAAAATATCAATTACTGTCGGAACGAGCTTTTTAGTTAATGTAAAAGTAGAATCATGTTTAGGGTCGCAGCCAATCTGTATTACTCGCTTTCCTAATAGAGAGAAGGCTGCAGATAAGTTTGAGGACGTTGTACTTTTACCTATTCCTCCTTTGCCATAAATAGCGAATACCTTAGCATTGCCAATTTTTTCATTAGGATCAAGGTGTACCTGCAAACTACCCTCGCCATCTAATGGCTTTGTTTTAGTACCGATGGATGAAACTGGGACACTAACTGTGTTCATTAAATAGGTACTCCTTCATAGACACCTTCAAGTCGATCTTCAAAATCATTGGCTACACGACGTAACGTTTCCAATACGGATGGTTCTGGCTTCCAATAATTTCTTTCAGAAGCCTCTAATAAGCGACTTGCTACTTTCGCGGATGATGCAGGATTAAGACTCATTAAACGCTCGCGCATTTCTGGGTCTAATATGAATGTCTGTGTGAGGTGCTGATACACCCAAGGCTCAACCTGGCCGGTGGTTGCTGACCAACCCACTGTATTGGTGAGGTGGCTCTCTAATTGACGCACGCCCTCATAACCATGTTTGAGCATTCCTTCATACCACTTTGGATTTAGCATGCGCGAGCGTGTTTCTAGAGAGACCTGCTCATTTAATGATCTGACTACTGCATCACCCTTCGTTTGATCACCAATGTAAACAGGGGCGACTTTACCGCCCTTAGCTCTACGAACAGCCCTGCTAACACCGCCCAAGGTATCAAAGTAGGTATCAATTGTTGTCACGCCCAATTCAATAGAGTCGAGATTTTGGTAAGTCAACTCGACATCAGCAAGAATGTTGTTGAGAAGCTCAGACTGCAGTACAGGAGTACCAGTTCTTCCATAGGCAAAGCTCTTACGGCGTGTATATGTCTCCGCTAACTCGTTTTCGTCTTGCCATAAGCCATTGTCAATCATCATGTTGACATTCGCGCCATAGGCACTTTCAGCATTACCAAATACCCGCAAAGATGCAGTCTCTAAATCGCAGTGATTCAATTCTTGATATGCGAGCGCATGTTTACGAATAAAGTTTTGCTCTAAGGGTTCGTCAGCTGATGCAGCTAAATACGCGGCCTCTGCAAGAATACGAATCTGCAAAGGCATTAGGTCTCTAAAGATCCCTGAAATCGATACCATCACATCTATTCTTGGACGGCCTAATTCTTCCAAGGATATTAGTTGGGCCCCTGCCAACCTACCAAAACTATCAAAACGAGGTAAGGCACCCATCAAAGCAAATATTTGTGCAATTGGGCCGCCCTCTGTCTTTAAATTATCAGTCCCCCACAAGACCATGGCAATCGACTCTGGCAATGAATTACCATCTGCCTGATAACGCTCTAATAGCTTATTTGCCTGATATTGACCATCTTTCATGGCGAACTTACTAGGAATACGAAATGGATCAAAGCCGTGGACATTTCGTCCAGTAGGAAGGACTTGGGGATTTCGTAATACATCTCCACCGGGCGCCGGTCTGATGTAACGACCATCTAAGGCTTTAAATATTCCCTGCATCTCACTATCAGACTGAAGCTCGCGGTACATAGCTAATACTTGGTTCAACTCATTCCTCAGGCTTTCACTAAGTGAAAGGTTCTGTTTTTTTGCAAATAGCTCAATATTGCCGCTTTGAACTAATTCAGCCACAGCCTCTTTACTAATATTTTTAAGCTCACCCTCTTGAACTGATAAGTAACTCAGCAGCATCTCAATACTTTGCTCAAAATTAACAGGTGCTCCCAAAACATGGAGTCCGTATGGAATTAGTGCGTACTCTAATTCAAGAATCTGCTCGCTAAGACGCAGAACAATTGTATTTACGGTATTTGGATCTAAAGTTTTCCATTGAGGCTCGGCAAGTGAAAACTCCAAACTCACTGCTTGCTCTTGCAATGAATCCAATAGCTCTACTTGGTTTGTATCCCAGGATGTATCGATACCGATTGGGGCTGATTTACGCCAATGCTCAACCGCCTCTTTAAACTCAACAAGCCCTTGATATAGGCCGGCTTGAGAAACAGGCGGAGTTAAATAGCTAATTAATGTTGCTCCAGCACGTCTTTTTGCAATTGCACCCTCAGAAGGATTATTTGATGCATATATATAAAGATTTGGTAAATCATGAATCAGGCGATCAGGCCAGCATGCACCAGACATGCCTGATTGCTTACCAGGCATAAACTCAAGCGCACCATGCGTGCCGAAGTGAAGTACTGCTGACGCGGCAAAGTCTTCTCGAATATAGCGATAGAAAGCTGAAAAAGCGTGCGTAGGAGCGAATCCTTTTTCATACAACAAGCGCATTGGATCGCCCTCATACCCAAATCCAGGTTGAAGTGCTACAAAAACATTTCCAAACTGCTTTCCAAGAATAAATATTGAGGATCCGTTCGATAAGAATGTACCTGGGGCAGGACCCCATTGAGATTCAATCTCTTTCAACCAAGGTTCACGTTTGATATGGTCATTTGTATCCACTTGAGCATGTACATTTGCATCAGTGCCAAATTCTTTAGAGTTCCCCGCCAATATTTGATTCCTAAATTCATCTACGGAATTTGGCACATCAACGGTGTAGCCCTCTGCCTTTAAGCTACTTAATGTATTGAAAACAGACTCAAATACACTCAAATGAGCAGCTGTTCCTACCCTGCCCGCATTTGGAGGGAAGTTAAACATGACTAGCGCAACTTTACGATTTGCCTTCTCGGATTTACGCAAGGCAACCAGCTTACTGACCCTCGCAGCCAACATTGCGGTTCGCTCGACACAAGTATGCATATCATGGCGATTGATGCTAGCCTCAAATACACAGCCCTTATGACATCCCTTACATTGCACATCGGCATCACCTGCGCGTCCGCCAAATACCATTGGCACAATTGCGCCATCTAATTCTGGTATGGCAATCATCAAGGTATTTTCAACTGGGAGCAATCCGCGATCAGAGCTACCCCATTCATTTAATGTTTGGAACTCTAGTGGCTGCGCAGCAATGTAAGGAACATCAAGGGATGCCAATACTTCTTCTGCAGCTTTTGCATCGTTATAGGCAGGGCCGCCAACTAATGAGAATCCAGTTAAAGAAACTACTGCATCAACGATATTCTTGCCGTTCTGATAGAAAAATTGATCTATTGCAGGTCTTGCATCAAGCCCAACTGCAAAAATAGGTAGGACCTGAAGACCTTGTGCTTCAAGTGAGGCAATTACTGAGTCATAGTGCAAAGTGTTACCGGCCAATATGTAGGATCTTAGAAGTAATAGCCCTACGCGACCTTTAGAGTTCTTATCACTGACCAACTTTGGTAAGTCTGATAAGGACTCACTCATACGTCCTTTTAAACGCGGGTGGTAAATACCATTATCTGGATAGATCAATGGCTCCACCAATTTTTCTTTCGTTTTGAGGGCCGCTCTTTCACCGGCAGCATAGCGATTGACTAAATTCATCACCATGTGATACAGATTTTCTTCTGATCCACCTAACCAATATTGCAAGGTTAAAAAATATACTCTGACATCTTGGGCGTTACCAGGAATAAAGCGCAAAATTTTTGGCAAACGACGCAACATCCGCATTTGTGCAGCGCCACCTGTCTGAGACTTTTCTTTATTACCCCTTAAGCGTTTTAGCAAGCCAATCAAACCGCTTGCAGGCTTGCCCATATCAAAGCCGCCCATGCGAGTTAAACCTACAATTTCTCCTGCTGACATTGCACAAACCATAGCGTCACAGTCATTGCGCCGAGCTTTTAAGGCCTCAAACACTGGTTTGTAGTGATCCTCCATAAAGAGCATCGTTACAACAAGAATGTCGGCTGTCTCAATATCATGAATACAGCTATCTAAAGCTTTGCTATCGACAGTCCAACTTGAAGCAGCATGAATAGATAATTCTAGGCCTGGTATTTTCTTTTTAAGAGCGTAACGGGCTCTCTCTGTCGCACTCGACAAGTGCGTATCCATGGTGATAATCGTCACTCTCATCGCAATATGCTTATCGACCATAGTGAGCCTTTGCATCATAGAGAGTTTCGATGGTGATACGACTAATACTATGCTCAACTGCAAATTTTTCTGTATTGCGACGTGCTTTTCCTCGGACAAAAAATGGAATCTTGCCCA
Source organism: Polynucleobacter sp. (assembly GCA_036821065.1). GTDB lineage: Bacteria > Pseudomonadota > Gammaproteobacteria > Burkholderiales > Burkholderiaceae > Polynucleobacter. The sequence continues at coordinate 27,300 of DAISKI010000001.1, forward strand.
ATTCTTTTTCAGCAGCAGCATCCCAAAGATTGGTTGGTGTATCGCCACTAAAAACTTCAGCGTTGACTTGAGCTACTTGAGCAATAACAGCATCTTCAGCGGGAGTCGAAACCCGAGTATGTTCTTTTGCGCTTGGGCTTCCATGGCCCAGATGAGATGAGGATGCATTAGCACTAAATTCAAAATCATCCCGGAACATCATGATTAGATGTTCTTCAAGTCCCATCATCAGAGGGTGAATCCATGTATCAAATAGAACATTGGCGCCCTCAAAACCCATTTGAGGTGAATAGCGTGCTGGAAAGTCCTGGACATGAACTGGAGCCGAAATGACTGCACAAGGAACACCCAGTCTCTTGGCAATATGGCGTTCCATTTGAGTACCTAGCACCAGATCTGGAGCTAATTCAGATACCTTTTGCTCAACCTCTAAATAATCATCAGTAATCAGCGCTTCGATGCCATACGATTTTGCTGCCTCACGAACTTCACGGGCAAATTCACGACTATAAGTTCCTAAACCGACTACCTTGAAACCAATTTCTTCTGCGGCAACCTTAGCTGCAGCAATCGCATGGCTTGCATCACCGAAAATAAAGACCCGTTTGTCGGTTAAATAAGTTGAATCAACTGATTTTGCATACCAGCGCGCCCGCTCCTCTTGACTAGCCAAGATAATCTCGGGATTCAGCTTCGCAAGCTGCGCTACCTCCTCAATAAATGCTTTAGTCGCTTTAGTACCAATTGGAATTGTCTTTGTAAATGGCTGACCAAAAGTTTTATTCAACCAAGTGCAAGTGAGTTGACTGATTTCGGGATATAACGACACGTTGAAATCTGCCTCAGGAATCTTGCTTAAATCTAATACAGATGCATCAAGAGGCGCGACCACCCTGACTTCAATACCCATCGCCTCTAACAAGCCTTGGATTTCTTTTACATCATCACGATTTCTGAACCCTAATGCTGTAGGCCCCAAGATATTGCAACTAGGCTTTTGTTGGGCGCCGTTATTTTCCAACCGCTGGGCTTGATACTGCTCCGCTGATATAGACTTATCAAATGGAACTAGAGCACGCACGATATGATAAAAAGTTTCCGACGCACCCCAGTTTTCTTTTTTCTGATACGAAGGTAACTCGAGAGGAATTACTGGAATCGGTAGAGTAAGTGCTCTAGCTAGACCACCTGGATCATCTTGAATTAACTCGGCTGTGCAAGATGCTCCAACAATCATCGCCTTAGGTTGAAAACGCTGATAAGCATTATTCACAGAATCCTTGAACAGCTGTGCAGTGTCGCCGCCTAGATCCCTTGCCTGAAATGTAGTGTAAGTAACCGGGGGACGCTTGCGGGATCTGCCAATCATCGTGAAGAGCAGATCTGCATAAGTATCCCCTTGGGGAGAATGCAAAACATAATGCAAATCAGTCATGGAAGCTGCAATCCGCATTGCACCAATATGTGGAGGGCCTTCATAAGTCCATAGCGTTAGTTGCATGGCCCTATTCCCTATGCCGCTAACTTCATGCTGCGATTTAAAGGACGTGCAAAAAGCTCTGCCAAATCTGCGGCTTGCTCATATCCATGCACGGGGCTAAATACCAACTCAATCGACCACTTTGTAGTAATTCCCTCTGCTTCCAAGGGATTTGCCAGTCCAAGACCACAAACGACAATGTCGGGATTATCAGCACGACAGCGTTCTAATTGACGCTCAAGGTCTTGCCCTTCTACGATTTTTACGCCCTCTGACAATAAATCGAGCTCGCACTCCAAATGCTGCTTATGAAGATAAGGTGTACCGATTTCGAGTACCTTCATACCGCACTCACGAGATAAAAAGCGCGCCAAGGGAATTTCTAATTGAGAATCAGGAAAAAAAGAAATACGCTTGTTTTCTAGCACTGGCAGGTAGCGTGCCAGACTTTTCTTAGCACGCTCAATTTTTCCCTGCGTTACATTCTCAAAGTGTTGAGGTGTAATCCCCCACAAATTAGCAGCAGCCTTTAACCAGGCAGTTGTTCCTTCAATACCAAAGGGGAAAGGTGCGGCTATTCTTTTTGCGCCGCGTTCTTCAATCAATCTAGCTGTTTCAGCTAAAAATGGTTGAGCTAATAAATATTGTGTATTGCTATGTATTTCCAGTGATTGTTGCGAGTTTTTAGGTGGGAAGAAAGAGACATTTTCGATACCGAGCTCTGTAAAAAGTCGTTTAAATTGATCCTCAACCACGTCCGGCAAGCAACCCACAATCAATAAATTCTTATCATTCGTAGCTATTTGCTTAGGGGTGTCATTAATAAGTGAGGCCAAGCAAGTGTCTTCACCCTGTGTAAAAGTTGTCTCGATACCACTGCCGGAATAACTTAAGATACGACATTGACTGACAAACTCTTTGCTTAATCGCTGAGCAGCACGAGATAGATCCAATTTAATGACTTCAGATGGGCAAGAGCCGACCAAAAAAAGCATCTTGATATCTGGACGCCTAGCCAGCAGGGCTTTCACGACACGATCTAACTCCTCATGCGCATCAGCTAAGCCCGCTAGATCACGATCATCAATAATCGCCGTGGCAAAGCGAGGCTCAGCAAAAATCATGACCCCGGCCGCAGATTGCACCAAGTGAGCGCATGTACGAGAACCTACCACTAAGAAAAAAGCATCTTGAATCTTGCGATGCAGCCAAATAATTCCGGTCAGACCGCAAAATACTTCTCTTTGGCCGCGCTCTTTATAAATTGGGATATTTTTCCCTAATTTATTGATGTGATCTTGTGGTAAATCAACAATCGCGTTCATGCAGCCACCCGATTATTCATTTGTAGGCGGGCCATTCTGAGCTTGTAAATAAATTGCCCAGCATTAATAAAGTAAGAGGTGTAAGCAGCTAATGCGAGATACATTAAGCCCTGCTTGCTCATTCCCCCAATGAAGAGGAAATAGAGGTACAAAGTATGCAAAGAAATCACGAGCATACTAAATACATCTTCCCAAAAGAAGCTTTCAGCAAAGAGGTACTTTCCAAAAACAACTTTTTCCCAAATACTCCCAGTCAGCATGATCAGATATAGGAAGATCGTTTTTACTATGACTGAGATAGTTGCCATTTCGTATCCCTCACCACTAATGAGATAACGGAGCACTAAAGAGAGGCTAATTAAGCAAACTAGGAATTGAATTGGCGCCAAGATTCCTTGAACCAAGGTCCACACAGTCGCGTCGCGTTTTGCACGCTGCTCTTGGCTGTAAAGTGGCTTACTAATCTTCATTTTTTGGCGTTGCCTTATTGGCTTTGTGTAAACAAAACTTTACGCCAAATATATCTTACTAGAACTAGTACTTACCCCTAGTAATACTAGTATAAACCCTTATTTAATGAAAATAATTGCTTTATTTAATCCATAAGTGTAATAATTATTTTACATATAAGTAGCATTTTTAGGCAACCTTATCCTCGGAGCTATTGATGGATTCACTGGTCAAAAAAGAACTCATCAGAGAAGTATTCAGCACTCAATTGCCCAGGTTGGTTCAAGAGATTGAGCGTAAGGTTGATAAATCCCCTTTTGGACCCTCCTCGAATGGAAACTGGCACCTAACAGCACAAAGTCATCGCTCACAAAAAGATGTGCTTGATGAAGAAGAAATCAACAGAATTACCCAGCTATTACTAGATACGGAAGAAGGTGCGTTCGAGCTTGCAATTACCGTACTCAAAACTCATGGGGCATCAATCAACTATATTGTGCTGGAGCTTATTCCTGAAATTGCTAAAAAACTGGGCAAACAATGGGAAGAGGACACATTAAGCTTTGCTGAGGTATCCATTGGGGTTAGCAAGCTAGAGCGAGCAATACATAAGCTAGATTATTTATTCCAAGCCTCCCAATTAGAAAAGCGACAGAATAAATCAATCGTGATTTCTTCCTTTCCAGACTCGCAGCACTCTCTGGGAACCTTGATTCTGTCTAATTTCTTTACCCACTCTGGATGGCAGGTTTATCGGCCGACAAACAATAGCCTTCATTCAATCATTCATGAAATTGAAGCAAAGCATCATGATGTGCTGGGTATATCGATTTCTACCTATGAACAACTTCAACAGCTTCCAAGCTTAATTCAGTTACTCAAAGAAAAATCTAATAACCCTCAAATCATTGTTCTTATTGGGGGTCCGCTCTATAATAAATCGCCTGAAAAATTTAATCATATTCAGGCAGATGTCAAAGCTTTTACACCTGAAGAATCTGTACAAAAGTTAGATCAGCATCTCAGCTTACTAGAAAAAAATACTTAGATGCATAAGTAGAAAGAAATTGTGAATTTAGCCTCACCCGAACTAAATACATTAAGTACAAACCTAGCAGCTTCACTGCTTGCCCATTCTGTTGATCTCGTATTAGTCATTGACCAATCTGGAATGATTGAACAGGTCATCGATGGCTCTAAGCCTGTTCACCCCAAGACACAGTCATTACTTGGGAAAAAATGGATCGATACTGTTGCGATTGATAGTCAGCCGAAAGTAAACGCGCTGCTTAAAACTACCGCTAATAGTGAAGAGCAAAATTGGCGTCAAGTAAACCAAGAGATGGGTGACTCTTCATCTATTCCAATTCAATTCAGCACGCTCTTTTTTGAAAAGCAAAATAAACTCATTGCTATTGGAAAAGATCTTAGTAGTCTCTCTACTCTGCAGCAAAAATTGGTTCAATCTCAACAAGAAATTGAGCGCGACTACGCTAGTCTTCATGCAATTGAAAATCGCTACCTACAATTATTTAATAGTATTGATCAGGCCTACCTAATTATTGACAGCATGACGCTGAAAATTTTAGAGGTAAATAAATCTGCTGGATTTTTAGTGGGTGATCTTAAAAAGATTCAAGGCAAACTTTTCACCAATCTTTTTCCACCTAAGGATCATATTGCGATACAAGAATATCTTGCCGGCTCAAAGTCGGGGATCATGCAGTCCTCGATTCATACGACACTTGAGAATCTCAAGGAAGATGTAGAAATTTCTAGCGTGCTTCTACGTGAAGGTAATCGAAATATATGTCTAGCGACAATTAAGCCCAAGGCTAATGGCATTCAAATTGGCAATGCAAGCGATCAAAGTGTTTTAGTCTCGCAGGCAGTTGAAGATTTTCAAGATGGTTTCATCATTTGCAGCGCTAATGGTGTTATCTTGACCGCGAATAACGCCTTCCTTTCGATGTCACAATCTACCCAGAAAGATAATATTCTAGGTAAATCTTTTGAGCTATGGCTTGGCCGTGCCAGTATTGATCTAAAGATTATTCTAGGCACTGTACGTGAGCATGGGGTAATTAAAGACTATGCAACAACTATCACCACCGATGATGGTAGCTCACCACTAAATGTAATGATCTCGGCAACAAACTTTAATGCTGGAAAATTATCAGCTGTAGCTATTGGCATCCATCAACTATCAATAACTACTCGTGAACCAGCCAGTAAATCAGATAACTTAGGCAAAAATGCAAAAGAGCTGACTCAATTGGTTGGCAAAGTGCCTCTTAAGCAAATCGTCACTGAGACAACTGACATTATTGAAAAACTTTGCATCCTAGCAGCCCTTGATCTCACTATGTCTAATAGGGCTTCAGCAGCTGAGTTACTTGGATTATCGCGCCAAGGTCTTTATATCAAGATGAGACGTTTTGGCATTGTCGATAGCAATGCTAGCGATGATTTAGATTCATAAAATTTCATGAGTACGCAGACGGCAGTATTGGTTTTAATAGATATTGCGTCTGGATCTCGATTGTGGGGCTTTAGCCGCTATATCCTTGGAAAATTTCCTTTTAAAAATATTCCTGGGCTAGTCTTTTGCAAAGTTCTGGGATCCGGTTTTGAAGGTGGCTTCAGCACAAAACCAAGCCTTACAAAACAGGGGTTCTTCTGTGTGTTTGATACTAGTCAAAATGCTGAGATTTTTCAGCAATCAGCCCCCATCGTAAAAGCTTACAGCTCCCATGCTAATGAGTTCTTCGTAGCTACTCTTTATCCGTATTCCAGTCGAGGATCATGGTCTGGTTTTTCGATGGACAGGTTAAGTCTTCCCCCTGTAAATGAGCCGATAGCCTCTCTTACCAGAGCATCAATCAGACCTTTTAAGGCCATGCAATTTTGGGCCAAAGCAAAACCAGCAGAACAGGCTATCAAAGAAGCGGCTGGAGCAATTTTGACAGCCGGACTTGGGGAGGCACCTTACTTTCGTCAGGCCACATTTACTATTTGGGAAAATCTTAAGTCTATTGATGAGTATGCTCAATCTGGCGCACATCTCTCTGCTATAAAAGCGGCGTATGGCGAGGATTACTTTTCGGAGTCTATGTTCACTCGCTTTAAGGTCGGTTCAGCCAGCGGGATTTGGCAAGGAAAACATGTCCAAATCCCCTAAAGTCATCGTTGTTGGTGCCGGAATTGCAGGCCTTACCGCGGCCCTAGAGCTAGCTCATCATGGTCTTGATGTCACAGTTCTTGAAAAGAATGCTTATCCTGGCGGGAAAATTCGTCAAATCGATGTTGATGGTGCACTCATAGACTCAGGACCTACCGTATTTACAATGCGCTGGGTTTTTGAGAAATTATTTGATGATTGCGACGAAAATTTTGCTTCTGAATTTGACCTAGAAGCTCTCGATATCCTTGCCCGGCACAGCTGGGGCGATAACTATCTAGACTTATATGCTGATAAGAAAAAGAGTGCGGATGCTATCGCTCAGTTTTCCAATCCTCAGCAAGCAAAATTATTTTTAGAGTTTTGTAGTACTGCTAAAAAGGTTTATGAATCTTTAAGAAAACCTTTTATAGAATCTCAACGTCCTAGCATGCTTGGAATGATGAGCGCATTAGGGATTCAGAAAAGTAAAATATTATGGGACATCGGTCCATTTAGTAGTCTTTGGTCCGCCCTTGAAAAATACTTTCCAGATCCACGTATGCACCAACTCTTCGGACGTTATGCAACCTACTGTGGTTCATCACCCTATTTGGCACCAGCAACCTTAATGCTAATTGCCCAAGTAGAAATGGATGGAGTTTGGTCAATTAAAGGTGGTATGGCAAAGATACCTGAGGTGATAGCCAGACTAGCGCAAAAAAAAGGTTGCCAATTCCGTTACGGATCGGAGGTTCATTCTCTTCAAATAAACGGCTCGAAAATTAGCGGCGTAAATCTAAAGAATGGCGAATCTCTGGAGTGCGATTACCTCATTTTTAATGGTGATATAAATGCCCTCAAAAATCATTTAGTAGGCGAGAAGGCAAGTACCGCAATACCCGCTAATCTAAAACAAGCAGATTCCCTTTCAGCGGTAACCTGGTCAATGAAGGTAAAAACTTCTGGGTTTCCGTTAGTACGGCACAACGTATTTTTCAATCAACCCTATCAGAGTGAATTTTCTGATATTTTTGAAAAGCAGCGCCTACCACTCAACCCGACTGTCTATATCTGTGCTCAAGATAGAAATGATTTAGCACTTGAGAATAAGCAGTTTGAAAGACTGCTGTGTTTAGTGAATGCCCCAGCGAATGGTTCAAACAAACCTTATAACAATGAGGAAATCGATCAATGCGAACAAAAAGCATTTTTACTCATGCGTCAATATGGGCTCAATCTGGAGGAAGCTCAGATTACCCGAACGACCCCTCAGGATTTTTCAGCACTATTTCCGGGTCGAGGGGGCGCACTATACGGCCAAGCAACCCATGGATGGATGAGCTCATTTCACAGACTAGGTTCTCAATCACAAATCAAGAACCTCCTGCTAGCGGGGGGCAGCACTCATCCGGGTCCAGGAGTTCCAATGGCAGCCATGTCAGGACGATTGGCGGCCGCAACCCTGATGGATCACCTAGGTTTGACCAAGCAGTAGATCCAGGCAACTATCTCTGGTGGTATGTAGATGGTCTTAGCGATGATGGACTATACGGATTTAGCATCATTGCTTTTGTTGGCAGTGTCTTCTCGCCCTATTATGCTTGGGCTAATAAAAGTGCACCCGCTCAAGCTGATAACTTTTGCGCTATTAATGTAGCGCTTTATACCCCTACTAAAAAATATTGGACGATGACTGAGCGAGGCAGAAATGCCATTCATCGCACAGCTGACCAGTTCACTATCGGCCCCAGCCAATTGAGTTGGCAGAATGACACTCTGACGATCACCATTAATGAAAGAGTTCCTTTACTTGGTCAAAGAGTTCAAGGAAGTATCAAGGTCCATACAGAACAACTTTTTAATCACGTAGTAAGCCTTGATGATCGCCAGAAGCATCGCTGGGGTCCAATTGCCCCGTCTTCGAGAGTCGAAGTATCTTTCAATAAACCCGATCTACATTGGCAAGGTAATGCTTACTTTGACTCTAATGAAGGAGATGAGGCTATCAATAAACCTTTTAGCGAGTGGGACTGGTCACGGGCTCACTTAAAGGATGGAAGCACTGCCGTAATTTATGATGTTCGGCAAAAGAACGGGGCAGAAAAAGTATTGGCAACCAAATTTAATGTTGACGGTAGCACTGAAGATTTTTTAGCACCAAAGAGGTTTGAACTTCGCAAAACCGGCTGGAGAATTCAGCGCAATATGCGTTCTGAACCAGATCAAAAAGTCTCAGTAATCAATACTTTGGAAGACACACCCTTTTATGCTCGCTCGATGATTGCATCAAAGCTGCTAGGGGAAGATGTTGTCTCGATGCATGAGACATTGAATGTAAAACGCCTTGAATCCAACATTGTGCAATTCATGCTGCCTTGGAGGATGCCTAGGAATCCAACGCGTATTTACTAGTGCCGAGCAAGAGAATGATATGCGTCAATTTTTCTATGCTCTACCTTCTCCAAAAGGCTAACAACCCAAATGAGCCTATCCTCCACTGATCCGCTGTAATGAGCGTACTGCTCTTCTGGTTCGACTGTATCAACTAAAAACTGGACCGCAGGAATAGTATCTAATTTTTGGGTTGGCTTTACGCTGTAAATTGCTGCTCCTAAAGATTTCAGAAGCAATAGAACTTTTCTTTTCTTAGATACAACAGCTCTTTTACTAATTGAATCCATCCCCTGCCGCTCAATTTGTCTTCCAATTTCAGAATAAATCAAACTAGCAGCCGCTATTGCTGAACGACAATTTCTTGGCAAGCCTGAAAATCCATATGCAGAACGCTCATATAAATCATCTGCATACTTAATCAGCCTTTGATTGACGCGTAAGATGCCATCATTAAAAACTGGATTTTTAAGCCACTGATCGGGATCTATATTTTCTTCTTGGAGCCAAGCTCTGGGCAGATAAAGACGCTGATTACGGGCATCCTCCCCAACATCGCGCGCAATATTAGTCAGTTGCATTGCTAGGCCAAGCTCACATGCACGCTCGAGCACTGCTCGATCTCTGATTCCCATAATCAGCGTCATCATGACGCCAACTGTTGAGGCCACTCTAGCAGCATAGTCACATAACTCTTCTATAGTTTGATATTGACGGCCAGTACGATCCCATTTAAATCCCTCTACCAAAGCCTCTAAGAGGTCTCGAGGGATCAAAAATCGCTCAACTACTAGCGCCAATGCCCTATCAGCTGGGATATCTAAAGGATTTTGCGCATAAATGCGATCTAATCGATATTCAATCTGTTCGATGACATTATCAGAAGCATTTTGATCATCCACCATATCATCTAGCAAACGACAAAAAGCATACAACGCGATAGCAGAATCTCGAATATTAGAAGGCAGAATCCTGGATGCAGAGAAAAAAGATTTCGATCCATCTCGCATCAAATTCTCACAAGAGAGTAGATCGAGCTGAAATCCGTACTCCGCTGTAATTGCTCTATCGTGCATTTTGAGAGAGGGTTTTAGCGGGGGTGATTAATGAGTCTAAAGCTTTTGCGGAAGACAAAACTCCAGGAATTCCAGCGCCTGGATGGGTGCTCGCACCAACCATGTAGAGACCCTCGATATCTTCACTACGATTATGTGGTCTAAACCAAGCACTTTGAGTAAGCAGTGGCTCTAAACCAAAAGCAGCGCCTTTATAAGAGAGCAGTCTGTCTTTAAAATCTTCTGGGGTCATGACAAATGATTCCACCAAATTCTCTTGCAGCCCAGGCAGGATGGTCTCTTCAAGCATCTTTGCGATTGCTTTTCTATAGGGCTCAGCCTCTTGCTTCCAATCTGTACCACTATCTAGGTGCGGAACTGGGGAGAGAACGTAAAAGGTATCACATCCTGGAGGAGCTAAAAAAGGATCTGTTGCCGTAGGGCGATGTAAATATAAGCTGAAATCTTTAGCTAAATGATGGCGCTTAAAAATATCATCTAAAAGTGCTTTGTAACGCTTTCCTAAAAGCATCATATGGTGCGGTATTTTAGGATATTGCTTTTTTGTACCAAAGTACCATACAAATAAACTCATTGAGTACTTGCCATTCTCAATTTTTTTATCAGTCCATATTTTGCGATGCTCGGGATCAATCAAATTTTTGTAGGTCCATGCAGTATCTGCATTACACACCACTTTATTGGCATATAAAACATCACCATTCTCTAAAGTTACTCCTCTAACCTTACTGTCAACGATATTAATTTTTTTAACAGTGCTTGCGTAACGAATTCTGACGCCAAGGCCATTTAGTAAACCAACCAGCCCCTTGATAATGGATCCTGTTCCACCCATTGCAGAATGGACTCCCCATTTACGCTCTAAGGAATTAATTAATGCGTATACAGAGGTCACTGAAAAAGGATTGCCGCCAATTAATAATGGATGAAAGCTCATCACCTCTCTAAGCTGCGGATCTTTAATGTGCTTTGCAACCAGGCTATATAGATTATTCCAAGCCCGCATCTTGACGAGACTGGGAAACGCCTTTGCTAAATCTTTCAAGCTGTCAAATGCAACATCTCCTAGCTCTTCAAATCCGAGTTTGTAGCAGTACTCTGCCTCTTCTAAAAAGCGCAGGTAACCCGGTAGATCATTAGGACTAAATTTAGCAATTTCTTGCTTCATACGCTCTAAATCACCGGTGTAGTTAAATATGCGGCCGTCTGCAAAGCGGATTTGATAGAACGGATCCATAGCGCGCAAATCAACATCATTAGACATTTTTTTGCCGCACAAACTCCATAACTCTTCTAATAGAAAAGGAGCGGTAATAATCGTGGGACCAGCATCAAATGTAAAGCCATTCCTTCTATGAACGTAAGCTCTACCTCCGGCGTCTCCCAGCCTTTCTAAAACCTGAACGTCATACCCTTTTACAGCCAAGCGAATCGCTGCAGCAAGACCACCAAAACCCGCACCAATTACAAGAGCACGTTCAGAAGCACTTACATCACTAGCTGCCGCAATGTTTTCGGGGATTTTAAATTGATCGACCTGTCGGTCCATCAGACATCCTTTATTTAAATACCCCTTTGATATGTTCTATCAAAGGGGTTGATCAAGCTACTGCGCTGTACTATGCAAACTATCCTTTGGCATATCTCGATTTGGAGCGAGATATGGATAATCTTTCAACATACTCTGGCCTAAAAGTGGCTTATTAACACCTTGGTGACATGTAGCGCAATTTGCTTTTGCAACATCCCCATCTTTTCCTTTGCGATTGGCAGGAAAGACAGCAACTAAGGAGTCCATATAGTTAGTATTGACATCCTTTAACATCTGAATCCCGTACCAAGCCTGAACACGTTGCGGCGTACTTTCTTCCCAACTACTAAACGCGCGACTGTTATGACAGAATGTGCAGTTAACTCCAAGAGAATGCGCCATGTGCGACATGACACCGTAGACACTTTCGGTACTTTGTAAAGAGGCTTCATGCCCTGTGGGTAAGGCAGTACCACCTTGTATACGAGCGGCAGAGGCATTTGCAACAAAGTAGCTACTAAACGTGTTATTGGGTAACGAAGCATAAGCACTACCTACCAATGGATCATTTTGACCATTCTTATTACCAAGCATACCGCCGCCTTGTTTCTCGACTGGATTAAACCATACGTTTTGTGGAATATTATTGCCACGGTGGCAGGTATAGCAAGTCACACCTGTTACCTTCACATGATCACCCCAGTTACCATTAATATTTTGATTCATCTGAATCATTCTTCTGGCGACTGTTTTTGTATAAAGTGAATCGTCAGCAAAGTTTTGCAAGTTATGACAGAAAGCGCAACCCTGATTAGGCGCAACCCAAGAGGTCATTGAAACCATGAACGTACCAAACTGTGCGGTACTCAAATTGCCTAAAACTTTGACATTTTGATAAACTGCGCCGGCTTTTGGGCCATCTGGAGAAGCCGGTATACCCGCAGGTATCTGATTAATCTTGGCTAGCTGCTCCTGTGTTCTGGGATTATTAACTTGATCCATACCAGTGCCACGGTAACCCGTTTGCTTTGAGGCAACTGGTGGACGCTCACAAGCAGTGAGCGTAAGGATTGCCAAAACGCTCAGTGCAATGGCAATTTTTTGGCGAATATTTTTCATTTTTTCTCCCCTGTTGCTACTGGAGCTGATGGTGCTTTTAAAGCAGGATCAGAAACAGTCCCATAAATTGCAGGGTAACTAGGCGCCATATTGTGCTTAACACCCCACAGATACCAGTTATCAACAACCGTACCAGTTAGCAATATTCCAATTCCGCCTGTCAGTGGGGTAAGCACTGCAAACCACCAGGCCCAACGGTGAATAGACTCCATCGTAGCGTTAAAGCCCATGGTCCATCTCCAGAATAAAGCAGCGCGCTCGGATGCAGTGCCACGATCAACGATCTGCTCAATCTCCCTTTCGCCACCAAAACGACTCACTGCCAGGATGGTTGCGCCGTGCATTGCGAACAAGAGCACTGAACCATACAGGAACACAATCGAGAGCATATGGAATGGGTTGTAAAAGAGATTTCCGTAGCGTATTGAAAGAGCAGATGTCCAGTCTAGGTGGGAAAAGATCCCGAAAGGTACGCCCTCACTCCAACTACCCATCAACACTGGACGGATGAGGCCTAATACTAAAAATAGCCATATTGCTGAGGCGAATGCCCAAGGTACATGAGTACCCATTCCGAGAGCCTGAGCCCTACGGAAAGTTCTCAACCACCACAGCATGATTGAGATGGTTGAAAATAAACCTACGATTAACCACCATCCGCCCTCATTCATTGGCGGAAAGGTCAATCCATATTTAGGCGCTGGGGCATCTAAAGAGAGCCAAAACAGTTTTCGCACAAACTGGAGTGGGTTCCATCCCACTTGAGCCAGCATATTCATGCCAATAATAAAAAATGCTGTCATACCAAATATTAGGGAAGCAACCCCTAACCTACCAAGATATACCGGCCCGAGCTGCGCATTGCCGAGTCGACCCATAAGATGACTAAATCCAATAGAGCGAGTTCGCTCACGCATATCGTAGTCGTTGATTGGAACGCCACGACTTGCTGGACCAGTTACTTGTGTTTGTGTAAATAGATTTTGATATTCCATAATGCTCTCCGCATTTTCAATTTAGCCGAAAACTAACCCCAGATTGGTAAATTCAACCACCATGTCCACCATTCAGGCCAACCCTTTGTCCAAAAAGGGCCACTAATAACAATACAAACAGCACTCCAAAATACCGCCGCCAAGGCTAAAAATAATCCGAGGCGATGAATACCCAATGTTCCAACGGAATATCCAATGATGTCTCTAAAAAAAGTATCTTCATGCTCAGGAGTTTTGACCGGCTGTCCAGGCTGTGGATTGGTAGAAGATAGGATCAAAGCTCCATGAAGTGCAAGCGCTAAAGTAGTAGTAAAAAATAGCGTTACTGCAATCATGTGGGCTGGGTTGTAGTGGAAATGAAGATACTGATAGCCCGTATTTGATACCCAATCCAAGTGACTTAAGATGCCGTAAGGAAAGCCATAGCCCCATGCGCCCATTAAAACTGGGCGAATCACTACTAAAGAAAAGTACGCGAAGATTGCCATACTAAAAGCAACCGGTACATGAAGACCCATACCCAATTTACGAGAAATTTCTACTTCACGTAGGGCCCATGATCCGAAGGCTCCCAAGGCGCAGATAGTGATGATTTGCCACAATCCGCCCTCCATCAAAGGAGCTACGCCCAAACCATATTTGATATCCGGAGGGGCAATATTAATTTGCCAGGGATTAAAGACGCCTGCCTGGGAGGTGCCCCAAAAAATCATTGCAGTTCCGAGGAACGCAAAAAATAGAGTGGTGACCCCAAAAAACCCGACGTAGAAAGGGCCTACCCAGAAATCAAAAAGATCTCCTCCTATTAGGGTCCCACCGCGCACGCGGTATTTTTTTTCAAAGTTGAGCATGGCCATTTAGCGCTCCTTACACAGTGAGAATTCTTCTCACATTAAATTAATCTTGCGTAGACGAATCACTATTTCTAGAAATTCGCCTACGGTTTACACATCTAACTACTTCTTCGCTGCTGATATAGCTGCTTTGTACTGCTCTTGACTCATACCATCCAACCATTTGTATTGAACTGTGCTCAATAAAATGAGATGAATCATTGCTGCCAAAGCAAAGAGAAAAACGCCCTGTGCAACCATCGCACGTAGTGGGTCGTATAGTTTCCAAATTCTCCACATAATATTTCTCCTAATTTAAGTAAGACATAAAACTGTAAACACCTGATTCAACTGACTTAAAGAATGAACCTCCGTCAGTTCCAGAAAATAACCAACTTTTCTGGGAAGCAGGCAAGATAATTAAAAAAAGCGCTACAACAAAGAGCACCACGTAACTAATCAAAAAAATAATTTTGAATGACAAGGTGTCATACAAAACATGTTTATGCATTAAATCCGTATTGGTCTTCATAAAAACACTCCCTCTAATTAACTACGTTTACTATGTACTTACTACTGCATCAAAAGAACCATGGACGCCATGCCCATACAAGTATGTGCGCGACGACAGCGATTGCAACAAACCCAAGAAGACCTTGCATATAAAATGTATGGAATTCTTTAGCCTCTGCATCGGTAAGCCCAGATATAGATCTGTTTTCACTCATGATGACTACTCCTTGAAACTGACCTTGCGGTCTTTTCTACATCACCCCTGTAGATTTGAGGATATGGCCTAACTACACCATATTGGTTTAGCTCTTTACTTGAGCAATTTTTTTGAATGTATGTCATGCAGTTTCCCCTTCAACCAAAGAGAAAGATGACTTCTGTAAACAAGCTACAGTTACTTTTTCAATATTTTGTTTGCGTGCTTCAAATTCAGCCTCATCACGGATCTTTTTTGCCGCTGATATTTGAGTGAGTACAGGCTGCTTACTAATTAATTTATTTAATAATTCTTGAGCCTCTTGCTCCCATGGCATAGCCTGAATAGAGCTTTGTAATTTTGCTGGGGTTGGATCAACTTTATCCATCTCAGTACCCAAAGGCAAAATATTGAACAATGCATCGAATAGTGAATTACAAACTTCCTGAATCAAATAGACCGCTCCGGAATACCCCATGTACGGGGTACCGGTATGTCTGCGAATAATTGCTCCAGGGAAAGAGGCGGGTATAAAAGAAAAACGGGCGCTGACTTCACTACCGTACATTCTCTCGTTATAGCTTCCGAACATTACTAGTGGAGCTTTCTTCTGAACCAGCTCTCTGATTTCTACATTATTTGTCTTATTTCCAGGCAGTCTAGAAACTGCAAAGTTGCATGGAAGACCCATTTCCTCTTCGAGGAAGTTTCTAACGCCTCTGGTGTAGGTTTCGCTAGCCACGATGGCAAAACTGGCTGTTCCAAAAAAGTCTTGCGTAACAGAGCGCCATAAATCCCAGATTGGCTTTAATGTTGTGTGCTTTTCTTTTTCAATAAAGGGCTCCACATCGAGCTCACACAACTCCCCAAGTTTTCTGAGAAAGGCAGTCGTAGATTGCATTCCAATGGGGGCTTGCAAGTAAGGCCGCTCAAGCGTCTCGCACAAGAGTCGTCCATACTCTCGATACATGCAGATATTGACATCTGCATCAATAAGCTTTGGAATGTCAGCAAGGTGCGTTCCCAAGGGGAATACTAAATTGACTTCTGCGCCAACTCCCTCGACCAATCGTCTAATTTCTGCTAAATCACTGTATAAATTGAAGCTACCGTAAGAGGGTCCAATAATATTGACCCTCGGTTTTGTATCTGCGCTTCTTTTGCGTGGGGGAATTTTTTTAAGACCATACTCAGTCCATAACCAATTCATTGCCCTATTTGCACACTGCCATTGATCCTCGTCAATCGTCCGTGGCAAGAAGCGCTTGATACCAGTTCCCTCGGGAGTTACGCCACCACCAATCATCTCCGCAATAGAACCAGTGACTACCACTGCAGGCAAATCAGGATCAAGTACCTTATGAGCACGTTTCATCGACTCTTCAGTACCTTCTCTACCTAATTGCTCTTCAGCCAAACCTGTCACCACGATAGGCAGCTCATGAGGGGGCAAGGCATCCGTGTAATGCAATACTGATGTCACCGGCAAGTTTTCACAGCCAACTGGTCCGTCGATCACGACCTGCAGCCCCTTTACAGCTGTAAATACATATACAGCCCCCCAATATCCTCCAGCGCGATCATGGTCTAGTACTAGCATCAACCAATCTCCTCTGCTTTTTGTTTGGCCATCGCTTTTTCTAGGCGACGCTTTACATCAGCTTTAAATTCTGGGCGATCAACTGGTACTGATTCCCATACGCCTGTGGCATGATCTTTACCAACACCCTCAAAGAACGAATTCATACTATTGAATCGATCTTGATTAGCTAATGCGGCATTTACGACTTGCGCAAGTGATCCTGCACCTGCAGCACCCATTAATGGTCTAGCTGAAATCAGGTTAGTAAAGTACAAAGCTGGGATAGCCAACTCTTTGGCCTTTTGCACCACTGGTGTTGTACCAATCACCAAATCAGGTGAAAACTCTTTCATCGCTGCCAGGTCTTGCTCTAGTGATGCGCGATACTCGACATGCACGCCACGGCTTTCAAGCCAGTCTAAATCACCACTACTCCATGCCGTTTTTGGACATGCACTTCCTACGTAACGTACATCAGCACCACTCTCTACTAATAAGCGTGCCACTAGTAATTCAGAGCCCTCATAACCACTAATAGTGATCCTTCCTTTGATGGGCTTTGCTTTTAAGGCAGATTGAATCATTGGTAAAAACTGATTTTTTGCATGGCCAATTTTTTCTTGGCTGACGCCATTGGCAGCGCCGATTTGCTCCAACCAATTTGCCGTACCGTCATAACCTACCGGAGCCGATCCCACAATAGTCCGACCAGCATTTTCAAATTCACGAATACTTGCTGTGTAAAACGGATGAATTGCTGCGACAACCTTGGAATCTAAAGCTTGATATAGCTCGCGCCACTCTCTAGTTGGTACAACTGGTCCGACACCCAAACCCATTGGCTCTAACATCATGCCAATACTGATCGGATCTACCGGGAACATTTCACCCAATAAGGTAACAGTAGGTTTATCAGATAAGCCATTTCGTGGCGCAGAAACAGGGCCATTCATAATTTCAGTACGGGCGTAGCGCAACATTGCACTTGCTAGAACATCTTTTGCCTCAGCATGAGTAGGCACTCCAAATCCAGGAACATCGATACCGATGATGCGAACACCATTGATTTCCTTTGGTAATAATTGCAATGGAACGCCGCTGGCAGTTGGAACGCATAAATTAATAATGACTATGGCGTCATAAAGATCGGGATTCGCTTCTTTGTAAACCGCATCACGAATATCTTCGAATAACTTTCCAGTAACAAGAGATTCAGAGTTAAATGGTACATATCCAACACTACGGCGTGCACCATAAAAGTGGGAAGTAAACGTAAGTCCATATACACAACAGGCTGAACCCGACAGAATCGTAGCCGTCCTACGCATTCTCAAACCGACCCGTAAAGAACCAAAGGCTGGGCACATACTTTGCGGCTGATCATGAGGACCTTTAGGGTAATCCTTTGCGTATTGACCCAAGATTTCACTTTTATTGGCCGACTTAGCAGCCGCCAGCAATTCTTCTGCACCTGAATGACAAGTTATCCCAGTCTCAGCAGTATTCTGAGACTGTATTGGGATAACTTTAGATGATTTCACAATAGCTCCGGTCTTTAGGCTTTGTCGTAAATCACTTCAAGTGTTGGCTTAGTTACCTCATTCTTGCCAACCATATCAAAAATAGTCGCAGGCTCAAGAACGATGTCTCTACCAACTTGACTAGCTGAAAATAAACCCAGTAAATCATCTGGTGCCATTGGCTTTGGTCGGACTGGAGGAGCCTCAGCAACATTGCTTGCTAAGCCTGCAAAGAGAGGGCCCCATTGCGAATCTGGCTTACCAATGATTTCGTAACTAGCACTTTTCCTTCTAATATCGTCATTCGCCGGAATAACTGAAAGGATTGGAATGCCCACTTGTTCAGCAAAAGCGGTTGCCTCACCAGTGCCATCATCTCTATTAATTACCATGCCAGCCACCCCGACATTGCCGCCTAATTTGCGGAAGTATTCGACAGCAGAGCACACATTATTCGCAACATAAAGAGATTGGAGATCATTACTAGCAACAACAATGACCTTCTGGCACATATCCCTGGCAATGGGTAATCCAAAACCTCCGCAGACTACGTCGCCCAAAAAATCTAGCAATACGTAATCAAAGCCCCAGTCATGAAAACCAAGCTTCTCAAGTGTCTCAAAGCCGTGAATGATTCCTCGGCCACCGCATCCTCTTCCAACTTCAGGGCCGCCTAGCTCCATGGCATAAACACCATCTCGCTTGAAACAAACGTCTCCAATCTTGACTTCCTCACCCGCCAACTTCTTTTTGGAAGAAGTTTCAATAATGGTTGGGCAAGCTTTGCCGCCAAACAATAATGAAGTAGTGTCGCTTTTAGGATCACAGCCAATCAGCAATACTTTTTTACCCTGCTGAGCCATCATGTAAGACAAGTTTGCTAGGGTAAAGCTTTTCCCGATTCCACCTTTGCCATAAATTGCAATGATCTGGGTTTCTTTTTTAATCTCGCCTGTATGAACTTGATCAGGCTCAATAGCGGCCTCTTTTTTCAATTGCGCAAATTGAATTGTTATTTCTTTTGGGACGCTTGGGGCATTCATAATGCTTCTCTCCAATCAACTACCATTTTGAGACAGTTAGGATCTTCAAATGCAGTGCGATATGCATCACTAATTGAAGAGGGCTTACGATGATGCGTTATCAATCCATCGAGATTTAATATGCCTTTTGATATGAGCTGCTTAACATCTTTTAAATCCTGAGGCGCCCACTGTGCAGCAATCCGAAATTTAGCTTCCTTCATGAATGCTCTAGGAAAGTTAAATTGAATATCTTTGTCATAAAAACCAGCAAGCGTGATTTCTCCGCCAATCTGAAGTTGACTAACTAATTTATTTAATACACTCACCTGCCCGCTTGCATCGCAAATGTTTTTATAGTTATTTACTTGATCATCACAAGGATGAAGAACGGTGTAGCCCTCAGCTCCACTCATACGATCTGCATCAATCTCCCAGACAACTGGCTGGTGACCAAGCATGACTGCAATTCGAGCGATCAATCTTCCTAAAACACCATGCCCCACAATCAGATCAGGTTGTAATGATTTCTTACCTTGGGTCACGTGATATGCGGTAGCGGCCAGAGCAAGCAAAATCCCCTCTTCACCAATTTCTTCGGGGAGTTCAATAACCCTATCTGATGGGACGACAACATGTGACGAGGCTCCTCCGAACAAACCTTTGACATCTCCAAAACATTTAGCGCCAGGAACAAAAACTCTTTTATTAACACTCAAGTGAGATGACTTCCCTACTCGGGTAACTCTTCCCACTGATTCATATCCAGGCACGAGCGGATATCCCATTCCAGGAAAATCTGGCATGGTTCCATTCCAGAGTAATTTTTCAGTTCCAGTACTAATTCCACTCCACTCTATTTGCACAACAACATCAGTGTCATTGGGCTCATCAAGCAAAAGTCGTTTCAACCGGAGCTCTTTTGGAGACTCCAGAAGCACTGCTGTGGAATGAAGCTGACTTTGCATATGTCTATTTATATTTACTCTACTTTATGTAAACTAATTTATACACTTATAAAATACTAGCTATTAGTATTTACCCTTAATTACGTACTTATTAGCAAAACTTGGGCATTTATAGGCATATCCGATGGCAGTATTTCCACGCTTTTAAAGCCAGCCTGAAGGGCTAGCTGACCAATCTCATCGACCGTTCTGGGCCGCCCCCTTCCCATCGCCATTAAATAAAACCCAAAATAGGCATGCCCCATTGGGGGATGATCTGGCGTTTCAGCCATAGGCTCAGCAATCAATAACTTTCCACCTGGAGAAAGCGCCCTAAAAATTGATCCTAATAAAATTTTTACCCGCTCATCGTCATGATCAAAGATGACACGAATCAACGTAATTAAGTCGGCTCCACTGGGCAGCTCATCCTTAAAGAAATCGCCACCGAAAACTTTGATCGATTGATTCTCTGAATTAGCCGAGAAATTTTCCGCGGCAAGATTCGCAACGCCTGGTAAGTCAAAAAGCATTCTCTCCAAGCGTGGTGATTGAAGATGCACTCTTTTTAGAAAAGTACCTTGCCCCCCTCCAATATCCAATAAGCAGTGATGCCTTGAAAAATCATAGGCACCCAATACTTGATCTGCAACTAATGGGAGCGATGCAGACATTAAGTCTGAATAGTCTTTAACTCGATCCTGATCTTTAAGAGACTCTTGGTCTTCAAGATCATTGGAAACATAAGGCCAAAATTTTTCTAATTTCTTACTTTTGAGTTTTCCTGATAACAAAAGCAGGGGATCCCTCAAGTCTTCATATAAAACGCTATGGTGTTCTATCATGGCCGCTAGAGCGGAATTTTCAACTAGCGGAGCACCTAACTTCCCCAAACCATATCTGTGATTAGTACGAATTTCTAATAGATGAATTGATACAGCGGCATCCAGTAATTGTTTTAGAGGTGCACGTTCAAGACCACATTCATTTTTTATTGCCTCTAGGCTTAAAGGTCCATCCTTGAGGTAATTAAAAATATTTAGCCTTATACACGCCAAAAGAATTTGTGAATACACAAACCCGGCCATCACATCAAATAATTGGTTGGCTCTTTTTTTTGCGATACTCCGTAAAAATGGAATTTTTGCAACAGTATTTTGAAACCGTGAATTTGCAATGAGCTTGTCTTTGTAGATATGCAGTCTATCTAATAGACCATAATCACTTTGGTCTTGTTCAAGCGGAATTGTGCGGACTTGAGACACTGTAACTCAGCGTGCTATGCAGCCTGGCGAAGGGTTTCAATTGCAATGTGTCTTTCACCTCGCTCGAACCATGATGAAGGCAATAATCTCTCAGCCTCAAATGCGACTAATTTTTTCAGGGCCTTATCTCCTGAGCAACTTGGAATAGAAGCTACTGCTTTACCAACTAATAAATCAAAATGCTCAACAGCTCCATTCAATCCCAGCTCTTTTGCAGAACTGGGACGATGATGTTCCTGATCTTGCCCTGCAGGCTTTCCTAAAAATTGCGTATCCCCCAATACATCTCGTATATCGTCT
This sequence comes from Polynucleobacter sp., assembly GCA_036821065.1. Lineage (GTDB taxonomy): Bacteria > Pseudomonadota > Gammaproteobacteria > Burkholderiales > Burkholderiaceae > Polynucleobacter. Next base: position 49,008 of record DAISKI010000001.1, read on the forward strand.
GCAATTTGATATGCCTCACCAAGCCATTCACCTAAGCCCTTCCAAGTCTCAGCATCGGCTCCAGCAGCCTGTGCACCACTTGAGGTTGCAGCTGCAAACAAAGCACCAGTTTTAGCTCTTTGATAGTCGCCAAGATTCGCTTGTATCTCACACTCCCAAGACTGGCCAGCAATAATTCCAAATGGCGCCCCAACACCTTGTGAAATGGTTTTGATGATTGGTGCCAAGCGCTGAGAAGATCTTCGCGAGGCAGCAGCCACTGTTTCATAGGCCATGACAATCAATGCATCACCTGTTAAGACTGCCAACCTTTCGCCATATTCTTTATGGACTGATGTCTGGCCTCGTCGCATATCTGCATTATCAAAACAAGGTAGATCATCATGTACTAAAGAAGCGCAGTGAATCATTTCAATGGCAATGGCACTAGCCATCGATAGTTGAGGATCATCATTTCCACAAGCTTGCGCCACAGCCAAAGTCAATTGAGGTCTAATTCGAGCGCCACCGGGAAAGATTGCATGTCTGATAGCCTTACTTAGCGAAGGTGGACCCTTTATGGACTCATGCGATTTCAAAGCCTGCTCTAACGCGCGATCGATATGCTTGATTGGTGACATGATCCTGCTCCCATGAAGGAAATTGCTTTGTCTAATTTAAAATACAATTTAATATGTAAAAAAATATAGACACTATTGATCAAGCTGTCAAACTTATTTATTCGGGTTTACCCTTAATTAGCATGAAGTTTTGGAGCAAATGAAAAACATCCCCAAGCATTGGCCAAATCATTCTTTCAGCCAAGAAATCAAGACTGAGGATCTATCTTGGCATGTTCAAGTTGGAGGTAATTCGCCAAAACACATCCTGCTGCTTCATGGAACCGGCTCTTCAGCCCATACGTGGGGAGACATCTTTACAGAGTTAGCAAAAAAATACACTGTAATTGCGCCTGATTTACCAGGCCATGGCTTTACTACGAGTCTCAACAAAAAATCTTTTAGCCTAGATGAGCTTGCTGTCCAACTAACACTTTTAAAGGATGCTTTGAGTATTGAGTATTTCGATTACATTATTGGCCATTCAGCCGGTGCGACTCTTGGATTAAGTTACGCACTCGTTAATGAGCAACCCAAAAAAATCATCGGGCTCAACCCCTCCCTAATTAGCTTACCTAGCTTCTATCATCATTTTGTAGCTCCGCTATTAAATCCAATCGTCACCTCGTCATTTTTCACTGCCATTTTGAGCGACTTATTACCGCACACCAAGATCATTGATAGTCTTTTAGATTCCACGAAAACAACTTTAAGCCAAGAAAAAAGGGCTCTGTATAAGACTTTGTTTAATAGCGCAGAGCATCTTAATGGCTCTATGAACTTCATGGCGGGAGCTGACATACCTAGTTTGCTAGAGAAATGCAAAGCAATTAAATCAAAACTAATCTTCATTCTCACTGAGGATGATGGTTGGATACCAATTAAAAATTTACGCGATGTGATCAGAAAATATTTTGATAATGCCAAAGTTATCGAGATGAAAGGCGGCCACTTATTTCACGAAGGCGATGAAGTGACGGCTCTTAACTTAATTCAGAATGCCCTAAATGATGAAGGAGGGATGAATGTCAACTCTTAGTAACGTAATACTGCTTGTCTTTATTGCTACTGGTCTTGCGCTATTTTTAAATGCTTACTTCAAAGGCAAAAAGGTTCTCCGAAAAATTCGAGATAAATCCTATGCTAGAAACTTGCCAGCCGAACAGCCGCCTCTGTAATTTTTTTTCTTGACCCCGCATATGGCAGAGGAAAATATTGTGCTGCCATTGCGTTAGCCAACTCTTGGGCTAATTTTTCTGGCTGAGGTGAGGTATCTACAAATAAAATGCGATGATTTTTCATGCGCAACTCTTTTGCAGTCGCAAGTGCATCATGGTGAGCCCCGACTCTACCACCGACGCCATTTAAATTTACATTCGCCTTACCATCCGTCATGATCACAATGATTGGTGTTAATCCCTTACGCTCTAGTGAGATTGCCATTTCATTTGCAGACCGTAGTCCTGATGCAAGAGGAGTACCACCACCCCCGGGTAAAGTTGCTAAATTTCTTCTTGCCCTAACCAGTGATCTTGTCGGCGGTAAAACTATCTCTACCTTGGAGCCTCTCATCGATAGCATGGCTACTTCATCACGCCGAATATAGCATTGGCCTAATAACTCCTCTAGAGCGCCCTTTGCTTCAGATAATCGTTGAGTTGCCGATGAACCCGAGGCATCAACCAAAAATATCGTGATCGTGCCTCGTCGTTTCAAATATTGCTTGGTATGCAAATCCTCAGCTCTGAAACGAATCTTACTTCCAATGCCTGACTTTATAGATACATCGCCATTCTGGATACGCAACCTTTGCCATGGAATAGCAGATCGAATACTTTTCAAGATATCGAGACGTTTACCATTACCGGGAGACCCTTTTCGTGCCCCATGAGGTCTACCGCTTAGATGGCTTTTCTCAATTGATCCTGATTTACCCGCAATACTCGCTTTAGTCTTAGTAGTCTTTAGAGACTGGTTCATCTGCAACATCAATTTTGGCGGCATCGAGGTCTTTACAGCCTCAACCACCAATTCCTCTAATTCATCATTAGGGGATGAGGGATCTTCATTCTGCAAATCAGAAGCTTCCGAATCTTTTGACGTTTCATTTTCTGAGTGATGTTGATCTTCCTCATTATTATCAACATCTCTTTCAGACTGACTGCTTGACTCTTCCTCAGGTAATGCCTGCATACTCTTGAGATGGGCGTAGACAAGCCGCGCAGCATCAATTACCTCCTCTTGGCCCACTACAGTTAACCCCCTGAGCGCCGCTAGAGATTTAGCAGCCTCTATTGCAAATTGATTGGCTCTTAAAGATGGAATTCCCAGGCTCAGGCCTGCTTTAACCAGCACCTCAACCAAATCTTGCGGGCAAGTTACAGATGGCATTAAGACTTTAGCAGCCTCAATATCAGACGGAGTAACTTCTAGCGACTGTTTGATATCGCCAATTGAAAAGCGATCGAGATAAATCGTAAAAGCTAGCCTATCTAATAAACGAAGATTGACGCCTTCTTCCTGGGGATCAGACTCATCAAAGACAACTACCCCAAAGTGACCATCCTTGACCGTATGGGGATGGTTGAATAGATTCTTTTGATCTAAAGCCTGAGAAATATGAGTCATCGCCTGCAAATTCATTCTCTCGGCCATCGGCAAGAGAAGGTATTGCCCGCCCAGCTTTTCCAGAAGACCCTGACTCACTCTGAATTTTCCAGATAAAAGGGCACTTTCAATATCTAATGAGCCAAATAATTGCTCGGGAGATAAATTTGCTGGGGCTTTAATGACTTTGCTATCTGAAGGTAAGAGGCTTTCAAAATAATGAAGCCAAGAATCTCTGACAGGACCAAACTGGCCCCTTATCGAAACCCCGTTTAATCCACGCGGGTTAATCGCCAAAAGAATGGCAACTAAGTTTGCATCAAACCAAGCTTGTTGTACTGGATTCACTTTTCAGCAGTAGCAAAAAATTCTTGCATGGCACGCTCAATCCGAATGGTTGAATTGCTATCGTCAAGCGGATTGCGACGCAACCTATGGCCAAGGGCAATTGGTGCAATTTTTTTTAAGTGGTTTAGATTTGCTTTTTTCTTACCCTCAAAAGCAGCCAACGCTCTGATACCTCTCAGCAAGGTAAGCTCACCCCTTAAGCCATCAGTTCCAAGATGAGCACAAAGCTTAGTAGCAGCCTCAAGCAATTGATCTTCTACCTCTACTTTGTCCAGAAGCTTCTTTGATTTAATGATCTGCTTCTTAAAGTCTTCCTCTGACTCTTCCCACTTAGCAATAAATTTCTCTGGATTTCGCTCAAACTCATCACGCCTTTTAATAATCTCAATCCGCTCTTTGAAATCCGTTGGTGTTCTTACCTCTATTGATAATCCAAAACGGTCAAGCATTTGCGGGCGCAGCTCCCCCTCTTCTGGGTTGCCGCTGCCAATAAGTACAAATCGAGCTGGATGTCGAATACTCAAGCCCTCACGTTCAATAATATTTTCTCCTGAGGCAGCCACATCAATTAATAAATCCACTAAATGGTCTTCAAGTAAATTAACCTCATCGATATAGAGATAACCACGATTAGCCTTTGCAAGCAAACCAGGCTCAAAGGACTTGATGCCTTGGGTCAAAGCTTTCTCAATATCCAAAGCTCCAACAACCCTATCTTCTGTAGCCCCAAGCGGTAAATCTACTACCGGGACAGAAATATTTTCAGACCTTAGTTTCTGCCCTTGACTCTTTTTGAGCTCACACTCAGGACAAAGGCTTTTTGCTTCCGGGTCACAATGATAGTTACAGCCAACTACCGATTTCATTGATGGAAGCAAAGATGCTAGGGATCTAATAGTGGTGGACTTACCTGTTCCGCGATCCCCGAAGATAAGAACGCCACCTAATGAGGGATCAATCGTACAAAGGGCAATTGCTAGCTTCATTTCTGATTGCGCAACAATTGCAGTAAAGGGGAAGTTGATGGTCATTGTTGTCTTACAAAAATCATTCAAATTAAAATATAGGTTAAATTTAGCTCAGTTTAACCAGATGTTAATAAGGCTTTAAGCAGATTGCCATGTCGCAAACCCTGAGTTTTAACCCTCTCTCTCCAGTTTTGGCTGCCCCAAAGCGCCTAGTTATCGCCTCTCGCGAAAGTCGTCTGGCGATGTGGCAAGCCGAACATGTGCGAGATTGCCTCAAAAAACTCTACCCAGACTGCGATGTTCAGATTCTAGGAATGACCACACGGGGGGATCAGATTCTAGATCGAGCCCTCTCTAAGGTGGGCGGCAAAGGTCTTTTTGTTAAAGAGCTAGAGGCGGCCCTGGAAGATGGTCGCGCTGATCTAGCAGTGCATTCCTTAAAAGATGTGCCTATGATCATGCCCGAGGGATTTGATCTAGCTTGCGTAATGGCAAGAGAGGATGCTAGAGATGCTTTTGTCTCGAATGATTACGCTAGCCTTGAGGATCTACCAAAGGGTGCAATAGTAGGAACTTCTAGCTTGCGCCGCGAGTCAGTATTGCGCGCTAAATTTCCTCACCTAGAAATTCAACCCCTACGTGGGAACTTAGATACCCGCATGAGTAAGCTCGATCGTGGTGAATATCAGGCCATTATTTTGGCGGCTGCTGGACTAAAGCGCCTAGGTTTAGAGAGTCGTATTCGAGCACTTCTCCCTTATGATCCATATACACCTGCTGCTGGTCAAGGTGCGCTTGGGATCGAAACATTAAGTAAGCATCCCAACATAAGGCAATGGCTGTCTCCACTAAATGACTTGCCAACCTTATATGCAGTATCTGCCGAGCGCATGGTTTCTCGCCAGCTCGGAGGGTCTTGCGAGGTACCTCTAGCGGCACATGCCGTATGGGACCAGAGCCAAATGCAAATTCGCTCTTTTGTAGCAAGCGTGGATGGCAAAGCCATTTGCTTGGCTAGCGGTAATGCAGTAGTTCAATCTGTAGCAGAGGCTGAAGCTCTCGGACTTTCCGTTGCAAAAGATTTGATAGCTCAAGGCGCAGCTGATTTGATCCCGCATGCGAATAAGTAAAGTCCACACTTAAAGTAATGCTCAAAAAACAAAACCCCCACCATTACTGATGAGGGTTTG
>DAISKI010000002.1:0-50909 GCA_036821065.1 Polynucleobacter sp.
GCAATCACCTCTTCTCCTGCTGCCAATCCTAAAGCTGCAGATTTAGCAGGAACTGATGGGGTGGCCGGTTTTATGTCCGTTGCGCTTGCTGGAATCTGAGTTTGGCTTGGACTTGGATTGGCGTCAGGCTTCGTCTCAACTTTATTGCTGGGCGTTGTTGGTGCAAGCGTTGGAGCAACCGGTGTTGCAGAGGATGGAGTTGATTGCACAGTTGCACTATTGGGTTTAGGTGCAGCGACTGTCTCAGGATTCATACCTGGGACTGGCAGACTCGTAACAATGTTTACAGCAATATCATTGTTCACTGACTTGGGCTTACTGTCCAGAATTCGGGGCAAGGCAATAAAGGCTAATATAACTAAAACACTTGCACCAATTAAGCGATGGCGTGCGCGTTGAATTTCAGGGTCTTCAGTTAAGGCAGGCTCTTCATTTTCTTGAGCACGAATGAAGGCGCGGGCTGTGTTTTTTTTAGGAGTGCGACGTATTCCAGCTGACCCTCTTTGAAGGTCATCAGACTGCGAGTTTCGCTTAAAAAGCTTCGGTAAACGAATCATGGATCAATGCGCCTGGTTGTTTCGATAAGCCATTACGCCTGCAACGGTATAGAAGGATCCGAAGATGATAATTCTATCACCCTCTCCAGCCTCAGAAAGGGCTTTTTGATAGGCTAAAGCAGGATTTTGGAAGATTTCAATACCCCCATCTTGACCATTTTTAACCTGTACCCCCAGCTGTTCCAGCTGGATGCCTAAAGCCTGCGCACTGGCGGCTCGGGGGGTGGGCAGATCGGTGCAATACCAAAAATCCACAATACCCAGAAAAGGCTTAATCACGCCAGCGATATCCTTGTCTGCCATGGCGCCAAATATGGCATAGGTATAGGGGTGGTAACCCATCTTATCCAGGCCCTGCGCCAAAGTGGCTGCAGCATGGGGGTTGTGAGCCACATCCAAAACCACTGTTGGCTGCCCAGGAAGAACCTGAAAGCGTCCGGGCAATTCAACTAAGGCAAAGCCATTGCGAATATCCTGGGCGCTCACGGGTAAGCGCTGGTGAAGAGCCATTAAGGCAGCAATGACTCCGCTGGCATTGAGAATCTGATTGGCACCTCTTAAGGCTGGGTAGCCTAAACCACTAAATCGCTTTCCTTTTCCGCTCCAACCCCACTGCTGCTTATCTCCCAGAAACTGAAAGTCTCGGCCTTGCAGCCATAGATCACATTGCAGTTTTTCAGCATGGTCAATTAAGGATTGAGGTGGTACGGGATCAGCGCAAATGGCTGGTCTTCCTTGACGAAATATGCCTGCCTTTTCTAGGGCAATAGCTTCTCGAGTGCTTCCCAAGAAATCAGTATGGTCAATATCAATGCTGGTAACGATCGCACAGTCTGCATCAACGCAGTTCACGGCATCTAAACGCCCACCCATACCCACTTCCAGAATGACCGCATCTAAAGGTGTTTCAGAGAACAGCAACATGATAGCCAGCGTTGTGAACTCAAAGTACGTCAATGTTGGAGCGTCTATGAGGCTAACCCTTGCCTGTTCAACTTTTGCAAAATACTCTAATAAGAGCTCATCAGATACTTCGACACCATTCACTCTTGCGCGTTCATTGAAACGCAGTAAATGGGGTGACGTATGCATTGCCACTCGATATCCAGCTGCCAATAAAATAGCCTCCAAATAGGCGCAGGTAGACCCCTTGCCATTCGTACCAGCAACTGTAATAACGGGACAGTGAAACTGAAGATTTAAAGCAGCCTTGACTCGGTTGATGCGATCGAGGCCCATATCGATTCCAACCGGATGAGCTGTTTCAAGATAAGCTAGCCAAGCCGAGAGGCTAGTAAACAGTGTTGGATCTTGAGTGTTAGACAAATGCAGCAGGTTTTGGCAGGATGGTAGACAGCTCAGTGGGAGCTAGAGCTATCCGGCTCAGGCATTTGCTGAAGCAAAGCTAGCAAGCGAGCTACTTCAGAGCGAAGTTGACGACGATCCACGATCATATCGACACCGCCTTTTTGCATCAGAAACTCAGACCGCTGAAAACCTTCGGGGAGTTTCTCGCGCACTGTTTGCTCAATCACGCGGGGTCCAGCAAAGCCGATTAAGGCCTTTGGTTCAGCAATCACTACATCGCCCATAAATGCAAAGCTAGCAGAAATACCGCCCATAGTGGGGTCAGTCAAGATGCTAATGTAAGGCAAACCTTTTTTTGAAAGCAATGTCAGCATGGAATTGGTTTTAGCCATCTGAAATAAAGAGAGCAGACTCTCTTGCATACGGGCACCACCAGTAGCAGTGATTGAAATAAAGGCGCATTTTTTATCGATAGCTTCTTGTACACCGCGGGTAAAACGCTCCCCCACTACAGAACCCATCGAGCCACCCATAAATTGAAATTCAAAGCAGGCAACAACTGCTGGAATAGTCTCAATTTTTCCACCCAACACAATCAGCGCTTCAGATTCACCGGAGGCATCGGCAGCCTCCTTAAGACGATCAGGATATTTTTTAGAGTCTTTAAATTTGAGTGCATCAACTGGAAATATATCGGCACCGATTTCATAACGACCCTTAGGGTCTAAGAGGCTATCCAAACGCTGGCGTGCAGAAATCCGCATATGGTGACTGCACTTTGGACAGACGGATAAGTTAGCTTCAATATCAGTGCTGTAGAGTACAGCTTCACAAGCGGGACATTTAACCCAAAGGCCCTCAGGCACAGACTTGCGATTGGCAGGATCTGTTTGCTGAATTTGGGGCGGTAGTAACTTATCGATCCAACTCATATTGATATCAACTGTCTAGGGCTGTCCGAATTTCATGTATGAAGCGCTCTAGGGATTGTACCGCCTCACCTTCTGGAGCCTCTTCTAAGAGGCGGATGATACGGCTACCTATCACAACCGCATCTGCAGTTTGCGAAACCGCTTTAGCACTAGCGGCATCATGGATACCAAAACCCACAGCAATCGGAATGTCACTCACTTCCCGAATTTGCGGAATGATGCTGGCAACATCTTGAGTGTTCAGATTAGAAGCGCCAGTAACACCACGTAACGATACGTAATAAATATAGCCAGATGCAATCTTGGCTGCCTCTTTAATACGGGCCTGTGAAGAAGTTGGTGCCAATAAGAAAATAGGATCAACACCAGCCGCTTTCATAAGCGCAGCAAACTCCGTACATTCTTCAGGTGGGTAGTCCACTACCAAAACACCGTCTACTCCAGCGACTTTCGCTTCACGAGCAAAACGCTCCGCTCCCATTTGTTCAACAGGGTTTGCGTAGCCCATTAAAACTACAGGAGTCTTTTGATCTTTCTCACGAAAAGTCTTCACCATCGCAATACAACTTAGCAAGCTGACTTTATGAGACAAGGCTCTTTCAGAGGATCGTTGAATAACGGGTCCATCAGCCATAGGATCTGAAAAAGGAACTCCCAATTCAATGACGTTCGCACCACCGCGCACTAATGCGTGCATCAGTTCAACGGTTTGATTTGGATGAGGATCACCTGCGGTAATAAAAGGAATTAATCCCTTTTTACCGGTAGCTCTGAGTTCCTGAAAAACGGCAGTAATTTTGGACATGAACTTTAGCCTTCAGATCCCGTAGCTTGCGCAACGGTATGCATGTCTTTATCACCACGTCCTGATAGATTGACCAGAATAGTCTTATCTTTTCCGAGAGTCGCTGCCAATTTACAGGCGTATGCAATTGCATGAGCAGACTCCAGTGCGGGAATGATGCCTTCAATACGACAACAATCATGGAAAGCTTGCAATGCTTCTTTATCATCAATTGCGACATATCCAGCACGACCGGAGTCTTTTAACCAAGCATGCTCAGGACCTACTCCAGGGTAATCCATGCCTGCTGATACCGAGTGAGTCTCTGCAATCTGACCATTCTCATCTTGTAGGAGATAAGTACGATTACCATGCAAGACACCGGGCTTACCAGCACAAAGAGCAGCGGAGTGAAGACCACTCATCAAGCCATGTCCAGCAGCCTCTACACCAACGAGTTTGACTTCGGGATAATCAATGTAGGGATAGAAAATACCCATTGCATTAGAACCACCGCCAACACAAGCCAAAACATAATCTGGCTGACGTCCAGTCATCACTGGCATCTGAATTTTGCACTCTTCGCCAATCACACTCTGAAAATCCCTAACCATCATCGGGTAAGGATGTGGTCCAGCAACGGTACCAATAATGTAGAAGGTATCCTCAACATTAGTAACCCAGTCACGCATCGCTTCATTCAGGGCATCTTTTAAGGTTTTGGTGCCAGACTCTACTGGCACTACCTTGGCACCAAGCAGCTTCATGCGATAAACGTTTTGCGCTTGTCGCGCAACATCTACAGAACCTTGGTAAACAGTGCAATCCAAACCAAAACGAGCGCAAATTGTGGCGGTAGCCACACCATGCTGCCCCGCTCCAGTTTCAGCAATGATGCGAGGTTTGCCCATCCGCTTAGCCAGCATAGCCTGACCAATGACGTTATTTATTTTGTGAGCACCGGTATGGTTAAGATCTTCTCGCTTAAAATAAATCTGAGCACCACCGTGGATCTCACTCATGCGTTTGGCATGGTAAATCGGCGATGGGCGTCCAACAAAATGTTTTAGCTCACTGTGAAACTCAGCCAGAAATTGGGGATCATTTTGATATTGTGCATACGCTGCTTTGAGTTCATCCAAAGCAAACATCAACGTTTCAGAAACAAACACACCACCGTAGGGACCAAAGTGTCCTCTTGCATCGGGTTTGTCGTACATGGCTACCTCTTAAATCAAATTACAGCAATTAGGGGGATGACAGCTTCGCGTCTGCTGCACGGACCGCTTGAATAAATTGGGTGATCAGTGCAGGATCTTTTACGCCCTTGCTGATTTCAACCCCACTAGAGATGTCAACCGCGCAAGGATGTAGACGAGCAATCGCCTCGCCGACGTTGTGCGCATTCAACCCACCACTCAAAACGACCCGAGGCCCGTTTACGCTTAGCCATGTTTGCGGAATTCCTTGCCAATCAAAAGGGATGCCCCCTCCTCCATAACCCTCAACTAAGGCATCGAGGAGAAAAGCATCAGCAGCCTCATATTGTAGAGAAAATTCCTCAAAAGCGAACTTAGGCCCTATTCTGGCGGCTTTGATCCAGGGTTCACCCGCGGCAAATTGAGAACAAGCCAATGGAGACTCATCCCCATGAAATTGCCAGAGGGTAATTGGGGCAGTTGAGCGAATCTCATCGACCTGAGCTTGGGTGGGGTTTACAAGCAAAGCAACAGCATCGACGCCGGCTGGTAAGCGCTTGATAAGCTGGGCAACTGTTTTTGGGGTAACTGCTCTGGGGCTTGGCGGATAGAAGACAAAACCAACTGCATCAGCACCGGCTTGCACCGCTGCATCGACATCTGCCTCGGTTCGTAAACCGCAGATTTTGACCCTGGTATGGCCAGGAGTGAAATGAAGTAAGCCCATAAATGAATGATAAGCCCTGAGATAGCTTAATTCTTGAGGAGCTGGCTCGGAAGAAAAGAATTTTGTAGCCAGGGGCCTGGGATCTGGAATTCCTTTGGATAGGCAATTTTGGCTAAATAAAGGCCATCGGGGGCAAAGGTCGGTGCTGCCAAACTCCGATTCTTGGCTTCTAAGACTTCTTGCATCCACTCAGGTCCTTGCTTCCCAACCCCAATCATCAGGAAACTGCCAACCAAATTCCGTACCATATGATGTAAAAAGGCATTACCTCGAATCCGAAAATATAGCCAGGGTTGCTCTGAAACTATATCGATCGAGTACATCGTTTTAATTGGTGTTTTACTTTGGCATTCAGCAGAACGAAAAGAGCTGAAATCATGTTCTCCAATTAAGCACTCTGCTGCTTTTTTCATTGCAGGTATATCAAACCAAGTATCGGGAGGCAACATATAGAAACCAGCCCGACTTGCAAGTAATGGAGCTCTGCAAGGACTGGCATGCACTGCATAGATATACGTTCTCTCAAAAGCTGAAAATCGTGCGCTGAATTCTTCAGAAACGGGTTTAGCCCAATTGATCACGATATCAGGTGGCAAAAATGCATTGATTCCCCTGACCCAAGACCAATCTGATCGTTCTATAGCAGTATCAAAGTGCACTACTTGACCTAGGGCATGAACGCCGGTGTCAGTTCGGCCTGCAGTAATGGTCTTGACTGGATTATTAGCCACACCCTCATTGCCAATAAATAATTCAATAGCTTTTTCTAATTCAGCTTGAACAGATCGAATGGGTGATGCTTGGGTTTGCCAACCAGAAAACTGGCTACCCTCATATTGCAAACCCAGTGCAATTCTCACAGCAATTTCCTAGGCATGGCGTTGAGCAATCTCGGCTAATAATCCTTGAGCCTCAATAGTGATCAAAGGATCAACGGAATGACTAATGAGTACGATCTCTTCTAAAGATTTTCTGGCTGCAGCATAGTCCTCAATGGTCATATAGGCACGAGCTAAATTGAGCTTAACCCGCAATGTATCAGCAAGCACGTTTACTTGCGAGTCTGCCTTAACTGGCGCATCTAGGTCTAAATTAATTCCTGCAAAAAGCGACTTTGCTCGATCAGGAACCGGCATGACTATCTTAGCCTTAGCCGTATCAGAACTGACGGAGACTGTTTCAGACTTACGAGCATTGCGAGCTAAAGCCCAAAGCATTAGGCCAGTCAAGGCTATCAGACCTAATCCAATCAATGCAGGACCAAACCCGCCCAAGCCATAATTATTCTCGGTTGACTTTTTACCTTTGGATTGGTCAACCAGCTTTTGTAATTCAGAAATATTCTTTTCAAGCTCAACAATCTTTGCACGGGTCTGTTCTAAGACTTTCTCTTTTGCCACCAGCTCTTCCGCATATGCTTTCTCTTGGGCATCACTTGCACTAGAACCAATTTTCAAACGATCTTTATTAACTTCTTTAGCGTTTTGATTCTTGTTATCAGCATTTTGGTTGGCACTGGAATTACCTGCCCGGTCTTGTTTGCTAGCATGCCACTCAGCATTTGCCTCCGCTACAAATCGACTAGCCTCTGCTGGACTAATCGATCTCAAGAGTGCTTGACTCGGTTTATTAAGCTCTGCTCCAGCTGCAAGCAGATTAATTGAGCCGCTCGCAAAGGCATCAGGATTGGCTTTAAATAAAGCCATCATGGTTTGATCCAGGCTCGCACCCTCTAAATAGGGAGCCATTTGCGCTGCAATTTCAGAAAGATTTTGACCGGGTTTGACAATGATTTTTTGAGCATCGCCGAGTAGTAAGGTGTAGGCCTTGCTCAGACTACCGGTTGACCAATTCAATTGAATCAGAAGATCAACAAAAGGATCGTCGCTGACAGGGATAGGGTCAACCGTTTCAACGAGAACCATTAAGCGTTCGTCTTTATTGCGGTAGACCATTGATTGCATATTGAAATTCAAAACCTTGCCAGATATTCCAAGGCGTGAGTAATCGGAAGCGCTGGGAACTTGAACTTTAAGACTCTCTAATAGATCCTGCTCTTGTGCAGACACACGAATAGGAATCTCAACGCGTAAGGGTTGTCCAACTTGGGATTGAACTTGGGGCGAACCTAAGGAGATTGCACTAGCAACACAAGACCAGCTCAGTAAAAAAATACAAGCAAACTGGATAAAAATCCCTCTTGAAGGTCGCACTGATGATCCTTAGCGATCTAACAGAATGCGTAACATACGACGCAAAGGTTCAGCAGCACCCCATAGCAACTGATCGCCAACGGTGAAGGCACCTAAATACTCTGGTCCCATCGCCAATTTATGAAGGCGTCCAATGGGAACAGTCAGCGTTCCGCTGATAGCAGCTGGAGAAAGTTCGCGTTCAGTAGTCTCACGATCATTGGGCACTACCTTGACCCACTGATTATCGTTAGACAATATGCTCTCGATTTCTTTGAGTGGAATATCTTTTTTGAGCTTGACGGTTAAGCCTTGAGAATGGCAGCGCATTGCGCCTACGCGAACACAGAGACCATCAATAGGAATGCTGCCAGGCGTACGAAAGGCAGGTTTACCTAAGATCTTATTGAACTCAGCACCACCCTTCCACTCTTCTTTAGTCTGTCCATTTTCAACTGGCACATCAATCCATGGAATCAAACTACCAGCTAGAGCTGTATTGCGGAAGTTCTGTTTAGGAAAATCAGCTGACCGTAAGGTAGCAGTGACCTTGCGATCAATATCCAAGATCCAGGAACTTGGATCAGCAAGTTCCGTGGCTACGCTGTCCCGTAATGCACCCATTTGTAGCAATAATTCACGCATGTTTTGAGCGCCAGCACCTGATGCCGCCTGATACGTCATAGCGCTAATCCACTCGACTAGGTCCGCTTTGACTAAGCCGCCCATTGCCATCATCATTAAGCTAACTGTGCAGTTACTGCCAATCCAATTTTTTCCACCAGCAGCCAAGGCACGATCAATCACAGGACGATTGACGGGATCCAAAATCAAGACGGCATCATCTTTCATACGCAAAGCGCTAGCAGCGTCAATCCAGTGGCCTTGCCAACCAGAAGTGCGTAACGCAGGGAAAATAGCATTGGTATAGTCGCCACCCTGGCAAGTCAAGATAATGTCGCAGCGCCCAAGTGCGGCAATATCGTTTGCATCCTGTAACTTGGTCTCAGACTTTGTAACTTTTTGACCATTTAAAGCTGGTACCTCGCCGCCGGCTTGGCTGGTACTAAAAAATACTGGCTCAATCAGATCAAAATCTTTCTCGGCCAGCATTCTTTCCATAAGGACGCTGCCAACCATACCGCGCCAGCCAACGAGTCCAACTACCGGTGTATTTTGATTTCCCATATAAGCTACTGATGTATTGAGTGATTGATAAAGTTAAGGAAGGGCTGCAACGACAGCGTCACCCATTTGTTTGGTGGAAACTTTAGTGGTGCCTGCGGTATAAATATCAGCTGTTCGTAGACCTTGCGACAAAACTTTTTGGACTGCAGCTTCAATCGTATCGGCCTGCTCAGGCATACCCAATGAGTAGCGCAGCATCATTGCTGCCGAAAGAATGGTTGCCAAAGGATTGGCGATGCCTTTGCCAGCGATATCCGGCGCAGATCCGTGGCTAGGTTCATATAACCCTTTATTGTTTTTATCTAAAGAAGCTGATGGCAACATACCAATGGAACCGGTCAACATGGCTGCCTCATCTGAGAGAATGTCGCCAAAAAGATTGCCAGTGACGACCACATCAAATGCTTTTGGTGCTTTAACTAACTGCATCGCCGCATTGTCCACATACATATGGGAGAGCTCTACATCTGGATACTCTTTTGCAACCCGAATCATGACTTCACGCCACAGTTGTGAAGTTTCCAAAACGTTAGCTTTATCTACACTGCATACTTTTTTACTGCGCTTACGGGCCGCCTCAAATGCAACCCGACCAATACGCTCTACTTCAGGTTCGCTGTAATGCATGGTGTCAAAACCTTCACGCGCACCTTTAAATAAAGCTAGCTCAGAGGTGCGAATACCGCGAGGCTGTCCAAAATAAATATCGCCGTTTAGTTCACGAACGATCAAAATATCTAAGCCACCTACAATTTCAGGTTTTAAGCTCGATGCGGCAGTGAGTTCGGCATAGCAAATCGCTGGACGAAAGTTTGCAAAGAGTTCTAAATGTTTACGCAAACCCAGAATTGCTTGCTCAGGACGAAGCTCACGTGCCAGAGAGTCATATTTCCAGTCACCAACCGCTCCAAACAAAATGGCATCAGCCTGTTTAGCTAACTCTAAGGTAGCCGGAGGCAAAGGATGACCATGCAGGTCATATGCTGCACCACCGACGGGAGCTTCCTCAAGGCTTAACTGAGGTACTAAAGCATTGAGAACCTTGACGGCTTCAGCAACGATTTCCGAGCCGATACCATCGCCCGGTAAGACTGCAATTTTCATGAAAGGCCTTTAACTCAATAAAACTACGGCAGTTGGGTTGCAAGCCAAGGCATCTTGAGAATGCGCTCAGCTTCGTAAGCCTTGATTTTATCTGCATGGCGCAGGGTTAGCCCAATATCGTCCAAACCATTGAGAAGGCAGTACTTTCTGAAGGGGGCTACTTCAAATGCGTAGCTAGTACCGCCAGGAAGGATTACCTGCTGGCTTTCCAGATCGATAGTGAGCTGGTAACCATTGAAAGCCTGGGTTTCATTAAATAAGTGATCTACTTGAATTTCCGAAAGAACGATCGGTAAAAGACCATTTTTGAAGCAATTGTTATAAAAAATGTCAGCAAAACTGGGGGCAATGAGGGCTCTAAAGCCAAATTGCGATAAAGCCCAGGGTGCATGCTCACGTGAGCTACCGCAACCAAAGTTCTTACGGGCCAACAAAATTCCAGCACCTTTGTAGCGTGACTGATTTAGCACAAAGTCTGGGTTGATTGGACGGTTCGTGCAATCTTGACCGGGTTCGCCATGATCAAGATAGCGCCACTCATCAAATAAGTTCTGACCAAAACCGGTTTTCTTAATCGACTTCAGAAACTGCTTCGGAATAATGGCATCGGTGTCCACATTCTCCCGATTGAGAGGAGCAACCAATCCTTGATATACCGTAAATTTATCCATAATTATTTCACTGGGGTCACGACAACATCTTTCCCTTTGGTTTGGGAAGAATTATTAGTAGAAGATTTAGAGTCCATTGAAGTGCCCACATTCTGCAAATCTTTACCAACACCCTCCATGGTGTTAGCACAAGCAGCCAAGATCATGCCCAATAGGCCAACGATTATTAGTTTAATAATTAATGAAGTTCTACGCATCAGATTCACGCTCAAGAGATTTTCCGAATATCGACAAAGTGACCTTCAATCGCTGCAGCAGCAGCCATTGCTGGACTTACTAAGTGCGTCCTACCACCATTACCTTGACGACCCTCAAAGTTTCGGTTTGATGTTGAAGCACAGCGCTCACCAGGTTCGAGACGATCAGCATTCATAGCAAGACACATCGAGCAGCCAGGCTCGCGCCATTCAAATCCAGCAGCTTTAAATACACGGTCAAGACCTTCGCGCTCTGCTTGGGCTTTTACCAAGCCAGATCCTGGCACAACGAGGGCCAACTTAATATTGGGTGCAATCTTTTTACCAATGCGATCAACGATTTTCGCTGCTGCGCGTAAGTCCTCAATACGGCTATTAGTACACGAGCCAATGAAGACTTTATCCACCATGATGTTGCTCAGCGGTGTATTGGGAGTCAAGTTCATATATTGCAATGCACGTTCCATTGCATCTCGCTTATTAGTATCACGCTCTTTTTCTGGGTCAGGTACGCGATCACTGATTGGTAAAACCATTTCTGGTGATGTACCCCAAGTAACTTGTGGAGCAATCTCTTCAGCACGCAATTCCACAACTAAATCAAATTTAGCGTCTGGATCAGAGTGCAAAGTACGCCAATATTGCATAGCGTGACGGAGAGCATCACCTTTGGGTGCATAGGGGCGGCCTTGGAGGTACTCAATGGTTGTTTCATCTACCGCGACTAAACCTGCTCGAGCGCCTGCTTCAATTGCCATATTGCAGATGGTCATGCGACCTTCCATCGATAGATTGCGGATAGCCTCACCAGCAAACTCGATTGTGTAACCTGTTCCACCAGCAGTACCGATCTTGCCGATTACTGCCAGAACAATATCTTTTGCAGTGCTACCAGGTTGTAGGCGTCCATCAACACGCACCAGCATGTTCTTGCTCTTCTTCATGAGCAAAGTTTGCGTTGCTAGGACGTGCTCAACCTCAGAAGTTCCAATACCAAATGCTAAAGCGCCGAATGCACCATGGGTACTCGTATGAGAATCGCCACACACTACTGTCATGCCTGGCAAGGTTGCGCCCTGCTCTGGACCAATCACATGAACGATGCCCTGACGGGTGTCATTCATCTTGTATTGCGTAATCCCAAAGGCATCACAGTTTTGATCTAGGGTATCAACCTGCAATTTAGATATTGGGTCAGAAATACCCTGAGAACGGTCCGTTGTTGGAACGTTGTGGTCAGAAACAGCAAGATTTGCAGAAATCCGCCAAACCGGACGAGCAGCTAAATTTAAGCCCTCAAATGCTTGAGGACTAGTGACTTCATGCAATA
The DNA here is from genome assembly GCA_036821065.1 of Polynucleobacter sp. Taxonomy (GTDB): domain Bacteria; phylum Pseudomonadota; class Gammaproteobacteria; order Burkholderiales; family Burkholderiaceae; genus Polynucleobacter. The sequence goes on from DAISKI010000002.1 coordinate 12,190, forward strand.
ACTGACGATCGATATAGATTGTCGCAGTGCCATCCTCTTCCGAGTAAATGACATGGTCATCCCATAACTTATCGTAAAGCGTACGTGACATAGATTCCTTATTTGCGCTCCGCCATCAATGGTACTTTGCGTGAAGTCTCACCGGTATACAGTTGGCGTGGGCGACCAATCTTGTACTCAGGATCGGTAATCATTTCTTCCCACTGCGCAATCCAACCCACCGTTCTTGCTAGTGCAAAGATACAGGTAAACATTTCAGTTGGGATGCCTAATGCACGCTGAACAATGCCTGAGTAGAAGTCAACGTTTGGATAGAGTTTGCGACTAACAAAGTACTCGTCTTCCAGAGCGATTTTTTCTAGGGTCATTGCTAACTTAAATAAGGGATCGTCTTGCAATCCCAATTCTTTCAAGACCTCATAACAGGTTTCACGCATCAGTTTGGCACGTGGATCAAAGTTCTTGTAGACACGATGACCAAAGCCCATCAAACGAACACTAGAGTTCTTATCTTTAACCTGAGCAATAAACTCACCGATTTTCTCAACACCGCCATTGGCTTGAATCTCATTGAGCATTTGCAAGCATGCTTCATTTGCACCGCCGTGAGCTGGGCCCCATAAGCAAGCAATACCTGCAGAAATAGCAGCAAAAGGATTGGTACCTGACGAGCCACACAAGCGTACTGTAGAAGTTGAGGCATTTTGCTCATGATCAGCATGCAAAATGAAAATGCGATCTAAGGCACGAACTAATACAGGGTTAACTTTGTACTCTTCACAAGGTGTAGCAAACATCATCCGCATAAAGTTAGCGGTATAAGACAAATTATTGTCAGGGTAGATAAAAGGCTGGCCAACAGAATACTTATAGGCCATTGCTACTAATGTTGGCATCTTGGCAATCAAGCGGATCTGAGCAATTTCGCGGGCTTTTGGATCGGTGTAATCAATCTGATCATGATAGAAAGCCGCCATCGCACCGACTAAACCGGTTAAGACGGCCATAGGGTGTGCATCGCGACGGAAACCGCGCAAGAAAAATTGCATCTGCTCATGCACCATCGTGTGATGCATGATCATTTCTTTGAAATTAGAATCTTGTGTTTTGTTTGGCAGATTGCCATGAATCAGGAGAAAGCAAACTTCTAAGAAATCACATTTGCCCGCTAAGTCTTCGATCGGGTAACCACGATAAAGAAGTTCGCCCTTATCGCCATCGATATAAGTGATTTTGCTATTACAAGAAGCAGTAGACAAGAAACCGGAGTCGTATGTGAATTTTCCAGTCTGACCGTAGAGTTTACGGATATCGATCACATCGGGGCCAACGCTACCTTGATAGATTGGCAAATCAATGTCTGGCGAACCATCTGAAAACGATAGCTTTGCTTTGATATTCGATTCATTCATGTCTAGCCTCTAATCTTTCAATCTTTAGTGGTTCAAAATTTTGAAGTACAACCCAAATAGTAAAACCTATTTAGCTCTTAACTGCATCATTAACTTCGGATAAGAAGGGAGAAGAGAAACTTCCTTCAACACCTCTAATTCTTCTTTGCGACCCAGCAACAAGTCCATCAAATCATTGTCATCTAGTGCCAGCAACTGCTTTAATACCTGACCATCTTCTACACTGAGATCTGCAGCATGACGATCAAAAAACCGTTGCAGAATTAAATCGTTTTCCAATAATCCCCTGCGGGCATCACTCTTCAAACGGTAAAGCTCTGCATTACTCAAGTTCATGAGCTTAGACAGCCCTACGAACCATTAACTCTTTAATCTTTCCAATGGCCTTAGTTGGATTCAAATGCTTAGGACAGACATCCACGCAATTCATAATCGTATGGCAACGGAATAAGCGATAGGGGTCTTCCAAATTATCTAAACGCTGAGCGGTATCTTCATCACGGCTATCAGCAATAAAGCGATAGGCTTGTAGCAAACCAGCTGGGCCAACGAACTTATCTGGATTCCACCAGAAGGATGGGCATGAAGTAGAGCAAGAGGCACACAAAATGCACTCATATAAACCATTGAGCTCCTCACGCTCTTCAGGGCTCTGCAAGCGCTCTTTCTCAGGCGCTGGATTGTCATTCACTAAATAAGGCTTGATCGACAAGTATTGTTTGAAGAACAAAGTCATATCGACAATCAAATCACGCACAACTGGTAAGCCAGGTAATGGACGCAAAGTAATGACTTTAGGCAAAGTCAACATATTGGTTAAGCAAGCCAAACCATTTTTGCCGTTAATGTTCATGGCATCGGATCCGCAAACGCCTTCACGACAGGAGCGACGATAAGAAATACTCTCATCTTGCTTCTTCAAAGAGATCAGGGCATCGAGCAACATACGCTCACCAGTTAACTCAAGCTCATAGCGTTGCATGCGTGGCGCAGCATCGACTTCTGGGTCGTAACGATAAATTTCAAAAATCCGGGTATCACTCATCTTTTATCTCTCTTATCGATCTCTAGCTTAGAAAGTACGTTCTTTTGGTGGAATAGATTCAACCGTTAATGGCTTCAGTACCACAGCTTTGTAATCCAGACGATTGCCTTCGCTGTACCAAAGGGTATGTTTCATCCAGTGATCATCATCACGATGGGGATGGTCATCATGCGAATGTGCGCCGCGACTTTCTTTGCGAGCGGCGGCTGATGTCATCGTGGCATTTGCCGTTTCAATCAAGTTCGCCACTTCTAAGGCTTCGATACGCGCAGTGTTAAAAATCTCTGACTTATCTTTAAGCCAGATGTGGTTAGCACGCTCAGTGAGTTGAGCCATTTGACGAACGCCCTCGTCCATCAACTCTTGGTTACGGAACACACCAGCATAGGTCTGCATGGTCTTACGAATGTCATTAGCAACATCTTGTGCATACTCGCCTGATGAGGAGTTATCTAATTTAGCAATGCGCGCAAGAGTCTGTTCACCCGCATTTGCAGGTAATGGTTTGAACTCCTGCTTCTTCAGATCAGCTGCAACAATATGATTGCCTGCAGCACGACCAAATACCAAGAGGTCTAATAAAGAGTTGGTACCTAAACGGTTGGCGCCGTGTACTGATACGCAAGAGCATTCGCCGATGGCATATAGCCCATGAACAATCTCATTAGGCTTGCCATTCTTAGGCACAACTACTTGACCATTGATATTGGTAGGTATGCCACCCATTTGATAGTGAATAGTTGGTACTACAGGGATGTGTTGCTTGGTAACGTCGACGTTCGCAAAGTTAATGCCGATCTCATAAACCGATGGCAATCGTTTCATAATGGTATCGGCGCCGAGGTGAGTCAGATCGAGCTCAACATAATCACCATTAGGTCCACAACCGCGACCTTCTTTAATCTCTTGGTCCATACAGCGTGATACGAAATCACGTGGTGCTAAATCTTTATAGGTTGGTGCATAACGCTCCATAAAGCGCTCGCCGTCTTTATTACGCAAGATAGCGCCCTCACCACGACAACCTTCGGTCAAGAGCACACCAGCACCAGCAACACCGGTTGGGTGGAACTGCCAGAACTCCATATCTTCGAGTGGAATACCAGCACGAGCTGCTAAGCCCATGCCATCACCTGTATTAATAAAGGCATTGGTTGAAGCAGCCCAAATACGGCCAGCGCCACCAGTAGCCAGCATCACCACTTTGGCTTCCAAAATGTAGACCTGACCAGTTTCCATTTCGAGAGCAGTTACACCAACAACATCACCCTCTTCATTGCGAATTAAATCCAAAGCCAACCATTCGACAAAGAAATTGGTCTTGGCGCGCACATTGCGCTGATACAGAGTGTGCAACATAGCATGACCGGTTCGGTCTGCTGCTGCGCAAGCGCGTTGCACCGCTTTCTCACCATAGTTTGCTGTATGTCCGCCAAATGGACGTTGATAAATCGTACCGTCGGGGTTGCGGTCAAACGGCATGCCAAAGTGCTCTAACTCGTAGACTACTTTTGGTGCTTCACGGCACATAAACTCGATCACGTCTTGGTCACCAAGCCAGTCAGAGCCTTTGATGGTGTCATAGAAGTGATAGTGCCAATTGTCTTCATTCATATTGCCGAGTGCTGCACCAATTCCGCCCTGCGCTGCAACAGTATGTGAACGTGTTGGAAATACCTTACTCAAAACGGCAACGTTCAAACCTGCTTCAGCAAGCTGTAAAGAGGCACGCATACCAGAACCACCCGCACCAACAATGACAGCATCAAAGCGGCGACGTGGCAAAGATTTTTTAATCTCGGTCATCGAATTACACTTTCCACAAAATTTGTACAGCGTATGCAGCGCAAGCTACTAAATAGAGAACGGTTAAGACCTGTAAGCCCAAGCGAATACTGACAGGCTTGATATAGTCCATCCAAATATCCCGGATACCAATCCAAGCGTGATAGAACAGGCTCAAAAAAGCTACCAAGGTGAGCAACTTCATGAATTGATTACTAAAGAGACCTGACCATGCTGCATAACCAGTTCCGCCGGTGACGCAGTAATCAATCAATAGAACGACAGTGAAAACCACCATCACGATGGCAGTGATACGCTGAATAATCCACTCTTTCAGGCCGTAATGCGCACCGACTACTAAGCGCTTAGGACCGATTTGATAAATAGGCATGAGATTTCCTTAGTAGAGAGCAAACATCTTGAGACCAACGATTGCCGTTAAGCCCAAGCCGAGGAAAAAAACAATAATTGCAGAGCGGTTCGATTCAGGCTTGCTAATACCGATCTCAAGATCGAGCAACAGATAGCGTATGCCAGCGCAAAAATGATGAAGAAAACACCAGATCAAACCCAAGCAAATGATTTTTACTAAGACATTGCTCGTCAAGCCTTGAAAAGCTTGGTAAGTTTGTTCAGAGGCAAGGCTCTGATCTAACAAATACAAAATAAATGGAAGCAACAGAAATAAGACTGCTCCACTAATGCGATGAAGAATCGACACCTTACCCGCCCAAGGGAGCCGATAGTGAATCAGTTGGGCTAAGCCAATGTTCCGAAATTCGGGCTTATCTTTTTTAACATCCTGCTGTGCTTCAACCATGGGCTATCTCAATATATAGGTGGAGGTTAAGTTCAGTCTTGCTGTGTTGCAACATATTCTATTGGAAACCTTAGAAAGTGTGGGTATTTTAGGTGAAATAAGGGGTTTAATGGTTTTTACTGACATTGTGACTCTGCTAATTGAGCATATTTTGGTAATGTTGCTGTGTTGTGTCATAGCGGGCTCTACGAATTTCTACCGGCTTATTTCCATATGTAAAAGCTAGGCGCTCAACCAGTAAAACAGGATGCCCAACAGGCAGGTGAAGATGGGTGCTCAACAGCTCATCGATGGCGATAGCCTTAATTTTTTCTTCTGCTCTGACCATATGGGTAGCAAAACGAGTTTCATAAAGGGCATAAACCGGCCCAGCCCACTCAGCCAGCATCTCTAAATCGAGCTCTTTGAATCGAGCTGCTGGAAGTAAAATTTCTTCAAAAACAATGGGTTTGCCTGCAAAGCTCTGAACTCTGTTTACTTTGATCAGCGCATCACCTGCTTTTAATTTGAGCAAATGGGCATCAGTTGCATTGGCCTTAATCTTTTTACAAGCCAAAAACTGACTAATTAGGGGAAATTTTTGCCCTTCATCGGGTACGAGGTGTAAAAAACGGTATTGCCAGTCTTCTTCATGATGAGTAGCTACAAAAGTACCCTTACCCTGCCTTCTGACTAAGAGATTTTGAGCGGCTAATTCGTCAATTGCCTTACGAACCGTGCCCTGGCTTACCGAAAAACGGGCTGCTAGCTCCATTTCACTGGGAATCAGGGCGCCTGGCAGCCACTCGGCAGCCTGCAAGCTTGCCAGAATCAGCGCCTTAATTTGCTGATAGAGGGGGCTAAACGACGCACTCGCGGTTAATACTTCAGGCACAAGATCTCCAATTTCACACTTGAATTCGCTAAAATCTCACGATGTCGAAGTCTTATATAAGACATCCACAATAGTGTAAATCTAAAGTCAATTCACTTGAATGGATAATAGAAAAGTTTTCGGATTTAAATAAACCCTCAGTTAACCTTCCTTTGGAGTTAAAAGTAATGGCAAAAGCCCCAATGCGTGTCGCCGTGACCGGTGCAGCCGGTCAAATTGGATATTCCCTCCTATTCCGCATCGCCAATGGCGACGTCCTTGGCAAAGATCAGCCAGTGATATTGCAGTTACTTGAGATTCCAGACGAAAAAGCCCAAAAAGCCCTCCAAGGCGTCATGATGGAGCTTGAGGACTGCGCTTTTCCATTACTCGTTGGCATGACAGCACACTCTGATCCAATGACTGCTTTCAAAGATATAGATATCGCCTTTTTAGTTGGCGCACGCCCTCGTGGTCCTGGCATGGAACGCAAAGACTTGTTGGCAGCAAACGCACAAATCTTTACCGCACAAGGTAAAGCACTCAATGCGGTTGCAAAACGCACAGTAAAAGTTTTGGTAGTAGGTAACCCAGCTAACACCAACGCGTACATTGCCATGAAATCCGCTCCTGACTTGCCAGCCAAGAATTTCACAGCCATGCTGCGCTTGGATCACAATCGCGCACTATCGCAACTGGCTGCCAAAATGGGCAAGCCTGTTGGTGATATCCAAAAACTGGTTGTTTGGGGTAATCACAGTCCCACCATGTATCCCGATCATCGCTTTGCAACCGTTGGCGGCGAGTCTGTGAAGACTCTCATCAATGATCCCGTTTGGAATAAAGAAGTTCATATTCCTACTGTTGGTAAACGTGGTGCTGCCATCATTGAAGCTCGCGGTCTCTCTTCTGCGGCATCTGCAGCAAATGCGGCTATCGATCACATGCATGATTGGGTGCTAGGCACTAACGGTAAGTGGGTCACCATGGGTGTTCCATCCAATGGGGAATATGGCATCCCCAAAGACGTGATTTACGGCTTCCCTGTCACTTGTGAAAATGGCGAGTACAAAATTGTTGAAGGCTTAGAGATCGATGAGTTCTCCCGTGAGCGTATGGACCATACCCTCAATGAACTTCTTGAAGAACAAGCAGGCGTAAAACATTTACTTTCTTAAGAAAGTTTTCTAAATGATGAAAAGTAAATTACTGAAAATTTCCTTGGTGATCGCTGCACTCGGATCTTGTGCTTTGGCCCAAGCTGCTGACGACGCCTTTGCTTGGAGCTGCGGTGACAATCGCCAGTTCAAGACCACTGGGGGAACTGAAAATTTAGTGCTGATTTGGGACTCCAAGACCTATGAAATGCGTAGAGAAAATTCTTTACCAGGCAGCTTGCGTTATAAAAACACAAATTCTGGTTTTGACTTAGTGGTGCTTCCAAACAAAGCGATGCTTTTTAATATTCGCTCTGGAATACGGATGGCCGACTCTTGTCAGACAGCTGATATGCGTTCTGGAAAGATGCCTCATCTTTTTGCCGATGCGGAGCCATTCACACCAGGCAAGTAAGCATAAGACTGAGTATAAAAATACAAAAGGCCGAGAATTCTCGGCCTTTTCTTTTAATGAAACAGAGGTTGTTGAGATGGCGTATCCTCTGGCATCTCTGCATGGACCTGCTCACCCAATCGATCAGGAAAAAGGGGTGCCCCGCAATCATCACAAAGCTCAGGATCGAAGAGCATCGCATGACGGAAGACATCTTCTACCCCAGCATCATGCAAAGCATCGCAGATACGTTTGATGGGGCTCTCATCGTCTGACAAATCATTGAGCGCATCATTAGCAACGCTCTCTCGGTCATATAGTGGCCAAATCACGCCGTAATTAATTTCAGAAGAGCCCTTAATGCTGAACGAGATTCGATATTCATCAGCTTGCTCTTCACCAAAAGCACCGACTACCGATGACAGACCGGCTGGTAGAACGCCTATAGTGGATTCTAGAAAGTTAACAGCGGCTCGAATGCTCAATGGCCGAACATGCTTATCTGCTAAACGACAATTCGTAAAGTAAGCCTCCGGTAATAGAAGCTCAAACTCACAACCTGGCAGCAAAGAAGCAATCGGATCGTGCATCGCGTTTTGCCAACCAATCAGACTAACGCCCCGCTCTTGACGTAATGGTGTTTCTGCTTGCCAACGAAATAATGGAGATCCTGTTGGCGCTGCAACTACAGCAACGATGAAGCGAGGATCAGCGAGGACGGCAATAGTCTCTGACATATCACGCAGTTCGAGCTTAATATCGCTAGCCGTCACAGCAGCCATAGCAAGCGTCTCTGTTAATACTCGTGTTTGGCAATGCGATTGGGGCATTTGATCAATGCTATAGAGCCAAGGAACAATGGCTAAGCGTGAATCTACTGCAGTTACGGTGTTGTGAAGCGCTAGTGCAGTAGCTTCAACAACTGAAGTTGGCAGTGGGCCTGAAGGTATTTGATAGCGCGTGTGGGCCACGATTGGTATCGCTAGCAATAAAGCATCCCATTGCTGGCCATCGTGCTCAATACGTATAGACTCCGCCAAGGTTTCTGCAGTATCTGCTAGAACTTCAAATGCAATGGTATTAATACGAAAGGTTTGATCGAGCGCAGCATCAATCACGTTCTGATTTTGACTTTTCAATAAACGAAGTAATCTCTCATCTAGTCGCCCTTCCCAGAAACGGTCCTCTACTTGGCTTCCTGATGCCGCTAGGGAAATCGAGTCGGCAACTAAGCGCTCTACTTCAGGCGAACTTCTTTGAGAACTTTTACTGCGATGAATAGCCATGCTTATTTTTTCTCCGCACGTCGAAATACTGGCTTATCTGGTTTTGACTCACTGGCACAATACTTATAACCGTCTAAGTTAAATCCTTTGAGATCTGCTGGCTTTGTCAATCGATTCTCAACCACATAACGTGCCATTAATCCACGAGCACGCTTGGCATAAAACGAGATCATTTTGTACTTACCGTCTTTAGCATCTTGAAAGACTGGTGAAATCACCGAACAACCCAGCTCCTTGGCTTGCAAGACTTTAAAGTATTCCTCAGAAGCCAAATTGAGTAGAGTCGGCTCTTTTTCCTTTTCCAGTAACTTTTTGAGAGCATCAGTAACCCGCTTACCCCAGAAAGCATATAAATCTTTACCCCTAACATTCTGAAAGCTGGTACCCATTTCTAGTCGATAAGGCTGCATGAGGTCTAAGGGTCTGAGTGCCCCATAGAGGCCAGACAAAATCCGGATATGGTCTTGAGCGAACTCTAGAGCCTTAGGAGGCAGGCTTTTGACATCAAAGCCGTCATAGACATCTCCATCGAAGGCAAAAATGGCAGGTTTACTATTCTCGGGCGTGAACTTCTTGGACCAGTCACGATATCGACCTACGTTCAAGGCGGCCAACTGATCTGATAGGCCCATGAGCTTGGCAAGCTGTTGGGGTGAAAGCTTTTTTAAATCCGCAATCAGTTTGGCTGATTCAGCGGCAAATTCAGGCAAGGTTGTTGACTTGACCTTGGCGGGGGTCTTGTAATCAAGGGATTTTGCTGGGGAGAGGACGATCAACATGGCACAATTTAACTATATTTATAACATTCTAGCGATTACTCAACCTAAGTGCCCGTAACTGCCTAAACTACCCCATTACCGACTATTTAGACACCAAGGAAAACGATATGAGTAAAAAGCAGGCCCCAAAAATGATTGATGTCTATAGTTGGGCTACACCTAATGGGCACAAGGTACACATCATGCTCGAGGAATGTGGCTATCGTCTCGGTAAAGACTGGATCGCCTATCCAATTGATATTGGTGCAGGCGATCAATTTGAGCCTGACTTTTTAAAAATCAGTCCTAACAATAAGATCCCGGCTATCGTCGATCCAAATGGTCCTGATGGAAAACCCATTAGTATTTTTGAGTCAGGCGCAATCTTGCTATACCTCGCTGCTAAAACGGGCAAGTTTCTACCGAAGAGTACTCGCGCTAAATATGATGTCTTGCAATGGTTGATGTTTCAAATGGGTGGACTAGGTCCAATGCTCGGGCAAAACCATCACTTCCGAATTTATGCCCCTGAAAAAATTGATTACGCAATCAATCGCTATACCAATGAAGCAAAGCGCTTATATGGCGTCTTGGATAAACAGCTCAGCAATCATCCATTCATAGCTGGTAAAGAGTATTCCATTGCTGATATCGCGATCTTTCCATGGACTCGCAATTGGAAAAATCAAGGGATTGAGATCGATGAGTTTCCACACTTTAAGAAATGGTTCGAAAAAATTTCTGCTCGACCAGCAGTCAGACGCGGCGTAGAGGTATTGACCAATCTGCGTAAGCCTTTAATGGATGACAAGGCTAAAGAACTCTTATTTGGCGCAAGCCAGTATCAAAAAAGGAAGTGAAATGAGCATTCAATCGGTTGGCATTATTGGAGCAGGCACGATGGGCAATGGCATCGCTCAAGTTTGTGCCATGGCGGGTCTGGATGTTGTGATGATTGATATTAATGATGCTGCCGTGGAGCGTGGCTTGAGCCATATCAGCAAGAGTCTTGATCGTTTAATCAAGAAAGAAACTCTCAGTGCCGAAGATAAAAATGCGGCCCTTAAGCGGATTAAAGCTAGCACCTCATATGCTGATCTTAAGGGACTCTCTTTGGTTATTGAAGCTGCGACTGAGAATCAAGCAGTCAAAGAAAAAATCCTGCATCAGATTGATGAAATTGTCAGTAAAGACACCATCATTGCAACGAATACTTCCTCGTTATCTATTACTAAACTGGCAGCACTGAACTCTGACCCCGCCCGCTTCATCGGGATGCACTTCTTTAATCCCCCTCCTTTAATGGCTTTAGTAGAAGTGATACGCGGATTGCAAACCAGCGATGCCACTCATAGCGCCATCATTGAGATGGCTAAGCGGATTGGTAAAGAGCCGATTACTGTCAAGAATTCACCTGGTTTTGTGGTGAATCGCATTTTGATTCCGATGATTAATGAAGCCTTTTTTGTATTGCAGGAGGGTTTAGCGAGTCCGGAAGATATTGATGCCGGTATGAAGTTGGGTTGCAATCAACCCATTGGCCCACTTGCTTTAGCAGACTTGATCGGTTTAGATACCTGCCTTGCTGTTATGGAAGTCTTTTTTGAAAACTTTAGTGACTCCAAGTATCGCCCTTGCCCCCTTTTGCGCGAAATGGTAGCGGCGGGTTATCTTGGTCGTAAAACCGGTCGCGGCGTATTTACCTATGATCAATAACATCAGAATCTAAAGGAATCTTTGTGAACCCACTACCGCCAGTCGTTCGCTATCTAGCTTATGCAGGCCTGATACCCTTTATTGGTCTTGCTTTGATGGTACAACTGGCCCCCACTCCAATAAATTATCTGAGCGCTGAATCAATTGCGAGCTACGGCGCCATCATTGTCGCCTTTATGGGCGCACTGCATTGGGGTGCTAATTTACAAACTCTTGGTAAACCGGCCAGCGGCGATCGCTGGATTGATCGTAATGCCTGGATTTGGGGAATCACTCCCGCGCTTATCGCGTGGGTCGCACTACATATTTATATCCCTGTCAGCCTGATCATTCTGGCAGCGACCCTAGTGATTCAACGCAATATTGATAAAGATACTTATACCTATTACTTTACAAATGATGATGCGCGTTCTGCATTCATAACTATGCGTACCCGCTTAAGCTATATTGCTGCAGCGTGTTTGACTTGGGCAGCGCTGGTTATTTTATTTGTTCAGAACTGATCCGATTCTGATGAGCGGTCTATTTGAGAGCAATCCACCGCCACCTCTAGCTGAAGCTTTGCGTCCGCAAAGCATTGAAGAAGTTATAGGGCAAACCCATTTATTAGCAGCTGGGAAGCCACTCAACCTTGCCTTTGCCTCTGGCAAGCCCCATTCCATGATTTTGTGGGGCCCTCCTGGTGTGGGTAAAACTACTCTTGCTCGCTTGTCCGCTAAAGCCTTTGATCGAGAATTTATTGCGCTATCTGCAGTATTAGCTGGTGTCAAAGAAATTCGGGAGGCCATTGAACAAGCTGAGCAAAGTATGGCGCAGTACGGCAGACAAACCATCTTATTTGTAGATGAAATTCATCGCTTTAATAAGAGCCAGCAAGATGCACTACTCCCCCATGTTGAATCAGGACTCTTTACCTTTATTGGCGCCACTACGGAAAACCCTTCATTTGAAGTGAATTCAGCACTCTTATCGCGGGCCCAAGTCTATGTCCTCAAATCACTCTCCCCTTCAGAGTTAAGCGAATTAATCCAGCGAGCTCGCACCGCTTCAATGCCAAACCTCGAGTTTGAGGAATCTGCTTTAGAGGCTTTGGTTGCCCATGCAGATGGTGATGCGCGACGTTTACTGAATTTACTGGAGCAAATCCGCAATGCCAGCTCGGTAACTGGCTCAGAGATTCAAAAAATTGATCATGAGTTCATTAACAATGCATTGAGCATGCAAACTCGACGCTTCGATAAAGGTGGCGATCAGTTTTATGATCAAATCTCTGCTCTTCATAAATCAGTACGTGGCTCTGATCCTGATGCTTCACTCTATTGGTTCTGCCGCATGATTGATGGTGGTGCTGATCCACGGTATTTGGCTCGGCGCATTATTCGGATGGCTTGGGAAGATATCGGCTTAGCCGATCCTAGAGCGATTCAACTGGCTAACGATGCTGCGCTGACTTATGAACGCCTTGGCTCTCCAGAAGGCGAACTCGCCTTAGGTCAGGCTATTGTCTACTTGGCGGTGGCAGCAAAAAGTAATGCCAGCTATAAAGCCTTTAATGCTGCCAAAGACTTTGTCTCCAAGGATGCAACTAGGCCAGTACCAGTTCATTTGCGCAATGCTCCCACCCAACTGATGAAAGAGCTTGGTCATGGGAAAGCCTATCGCTATGCCCATGATGAGCCACATGCATATGCTGCAGGTGAAAGCTACCTTCCAGAAGGAATGGCTGCCCCCAATTGGTATGCACCAGTTGATCGGGGCTTAGAGAGCCAGATTGCTGAAAAAATGGCTTTCTTACGTAAACTCGATACTGAAGCAAAGAAGAAATAAACTCTCAATCAACTCTTTTTTTATTTATGAACCCCAAAGGAATCATCATGCGCAAAATACTAACTAGCTTCATTTTTATTCTCGCCTGCTTCATCAGCCAAGTAGCCTTAGCAGGACCTAAGGTTGAATTTAAGACCACTATGGGCAACTTTGTTGTGGAGCTCGATGCTGATAAAGCACCAAAGACCACAGCGAACTTTTTAAACTATGTAAAAAGTGGTTTTTATAATGGCACGATCTTTCATCGGGTGATTGATGGTTTCATGATTCAGGGTGGTGGGTTTACTCCTGACTTAGTGCAAAAGCCCACCAATCCTCCCGTTGCCTCAGAAGCTCAGAATGGTTTAAAGAATCAGGCTTACACGATCGCCATGGCTCGCACATCAGATCCCGATTCTGCTACTGCCCAGTTTTTTATTAACGTGAAAGACAATCAGGGCCTCGACTATCCCAATGCGATGGGTAATGGTTACACCGTCTTTGGTAAGGTTATCTCTGGAACACAAACCATTGATGCGATTCGTCAAATCCCAACGATGGTTGCCAATGCTCCCCGCATGGGCCGTATGGGCGATGTTCCTACTAAGACTGTGACTATTGAGTCAGCCACGATATTGAAGTAATTAATCCATTAAATAGGTTTGGGATTGTTTGCCATGATTCTGCTAGATGATTCGCAAAGCACGGTAAGCAATCCCACTAGTCGCTTATATCAAGATCCAATCCAGTATTGGTGTATTTATCCCAGCGCTCAGCCCGAAGAGAATGAAGCCGCTATACAGCAGGTTTTCAAAGAGTTAACCCAAGCCACTACCAGAGGTGAATATCTGGTTACTGCACTTGCTTATGAATTGGGTTTACATTTTCAAGGGCTGAAACTGCCTGTAACAAATCATCCTTTAATTGAAGCCTGGTCGTTTCAAAACTATGAGGAGCTTGCAAAGTCAGCGGTGGATCAATTCTTGGCAGCGGGCATTAGTCAATTACCTGAAAATGAGACCTTTGCTGGCGTTGCTGATCTCAATGCCTCAATTGACTTTGAGCAATTTTCATCAGATCTCCATCAGATACGTGAATGGATCTTGGCTGGTGATGTCTATCAAATCAATCACACCTATCGTCTCAGTGGGCAAGTATATGGTTCTCCACTAGCCCTCTACAGTCGCTTACGTAAACGCCAGCCAGGCCGCTTTGGTGCATTCATTCAATCTCCAGGTCGATCCATTTTGTCGCACTCACCTGAGTTGTTCATTCAACGTAATGGCGACACCTTAACTGCGATGCCAATGAAAGGTACCGCAAGCGCACTCAATAGCATTGGAACTGATCTTTCTGAAGACCCCAAGAATCAAGCTGAAAACGTGATGATTGTGGATTTACTTCGAAATGACATGGGACGTGTAGCCCAAACTGGCTCAGTCAAGGTGTCCAAATTGTTCGAAGTAGCTAGGCATGGCGATGTCTTACAAATGACTTCGACTGTCGAAGCTCAACTAAAGAAGGGAATTGAATTTCTAGACATACTTCGGGCTGTTTTTCCATGTGGCTCTGTCACTGGCGCTCCTAAGAAGCGAAGTATGGAAATTATTCAAGAACTAGAGCCCAGCCGTGATTACTATTGTGGCGCAATTGGCTGGCTAGATCCGGATCACCGTTTTGCTTTGAGTGTTCCTATCCGTACCTTAGAAATTGATCACAATGCTCATAATCATGGATCATTAACAATGGGGGTAGGCGCAGGGATCACCATCGAATCAAAACCAGATGAAGAATGGCAAGAGTGCACGATTAAATCTGCTTTTCTGACAGGACTCCCGAGCGCAGTTGGCTTATTTGAGACCATCTTGGTCAAGCATGGTGAAGTTCAATTAATCGATTCTCATCTCACCAGACTTGCGCATTCGGCGCAATATCTGGGCATTCCGTTTGACCGCTCTAGAGCTAAACACTATATTTTGGAGACTTGGATTGACTATAGCTTGACTTCAAATCCATCATCCCAATACCGCCTGCGAATTGATTTAAGCCCACTTGGCGAATTAAGCCATAACCTGTCAGAACTCAATTCTCTGCCTGATTCAGTCAAGCTCTTTTGGGCAAAAGACATTCTTCCTGATCCAACCCACTCTGTAATGCAGTCGCAAGATAGCTTATTACGACATAAATCCCATTCTCGCACTTGGTATGACCGGGCCTGGCAGTTATCAGAGACTCAAGGCGGCTTTGATGCCCTCTTTACCAATGAAGCTGGCTTTGTAACCGAAGGTGGTCGCAGTAGTGTCTTTATTCAGAAGACAAATACAACTGAGTGGCTTACTCCACCGCTCACTGCAGGACTTCTTCCTGGGGTAATGCGTGCTCAATTACTCGGCGATCCGAGCTGGAATGCCCGTGAGGCTAACCTGACAATAGAAGACGTACTCCTGGCAGATAAAATAGTCATCACTAATGCCTTACGCGGTGCAGTTCCTGCCCATTTCTAGAAAGATTGCATGAAGTTTTGCTCACAATGTGCCTCACCCCTTGTTCTGCGAATTCCAGCAGACGATTCTCGTGAGCGTTATGTCTGCGAGCAATGCGGAACCATTCATTATGAAAACCCCCGTAATGTAGTGGGAAGCATTCCGATATATGGCGATCAAGTGTTGCTGTGTCGCAGGGCAATAGAACCCCGTTATGGATTTTGGACCCTACCTGCAGGTTTCCTTGAAATTGGTGAAACCAGTAGCGCCGGTGCCGTAAGGGAAACCATTGAAGAAGCTGGGGCAAACGTCGCTATTGGACCCCTATTTTCCCTTCTCAATGTAGTGCATGCCCAGCAGGTACATCTTTTCTACTTGGCTCAGATGCAAACACCAGACTTTGAGGCTGGAGTTGAAAGCCTGGAGGTAGCCTTGTTCTTAGAAAAAGATATCCCCTGGCAAGATTTAGCATTCCCCACTGTTAAGCAAACCCTTGAGTGGTATTTTGCTGATCGTGCTGCTGGACGCCTCGCCAATCTTGATGCCATTACTGTTCACTGTCGCGATGTTGTACGCAGTGAAAAAATTTAAGCACTGGGCTACATGAATCGCATTCCTTGGCTCGGCCCAAACGAAGCTTTTCCAAATCCCTTATTGACTAGCGACCCTGACAGAACTGTTCCAGGTCTTTTTGCCGTTAGCGAGAGGATTTATCCAGGTCAACTACAAGCTGCTTATCAACTTGGTCTATTTCCCTGGTATTCAGATAATCAACCTGTGCTTTGGTGGTCACCAGATCCCCGCATGGTTCTTGTTCCCACGGAATTTAAGTGTAGTGACTCTCTCAAGAAAACCCTACGCAGTTTCATTGCTGATACTTCAAAAGCCATTCTGGTTGACCAAGACTTTTCGGCAGTGCTTCGTGCCTGTGCAACTAGTAAGCGAAAAGACCAAGATGGCACTTGGATCACACATGAAATTGTTGACGCATATACCGCACTATTTGAACAAGGTAGAGCCCACTGTATTGCCGTCATGGATCAAGATGTTTTGATTGGGGGTCTTTATTGTGTTTGTTTCGGCAAAGCTGTCTTTGGTGAATCCATGTTCAGCAAACAAACCGATAGCTCTAAGATTGCCTTAGCTGCTCTGTGTGCCTTTTGTGCTGAAAATGACGTGCCTATGATCGATTGCCAGCAAGAGACGGCCCATCTACGCTCACTGGGCGCCTCGCCCATCCAACGAGAGGTGTTTTTGCAATCACTGCAGAGCTCCTTAAATCAAACTAAGATAGAGCTATCTTGGACTTTTACTAAAAAGATACTTCAGCACTGGCTATGACGCAGCTTAAAGAACTACCCTTAACCACTTTGCAGTTTTATGCAACTGCACCCTATGCCTGCAGCTATCTACCTAATCAAACTGCACGCTCCCAAGTCGCCACGCCTTCTCACCTGATTCATGCTGACGTCTACAGCGAGCTCGTCAATGCAGGCTTTCGTCGGAGCGGTCTTTATACCTATCGCCCTTATTGTGATCACTGCAAGGCCTGTATTGCAACCCGTATTTTGGTTGAGGAATTCATTCCCAATCGCAGTCAACGCCGAACACTCAAAAAACACGAAGGTTTACAAGTCAACGTCCTCTATCTAGGTTACCAAGAAGAACATTACGCGCTCTACCAACGCTATCAACAAACCCGACATGCTGGTAGCGAGATGGATCAGGACGATCAAGATCAATACATGCAGTTTTTAATTCAGAGTCGCGTTAATTCTCGTATTGTTGAATTTCGAGATGGCCCAAGCGATCCGCATCCTGGTCGGTTACGCATGGTCAGCATGATTGATTTATTAGAACAAGGAATTTCCTCGGTCTATACCTTCTACGATACGACTGACTCCAGCGCAAGCTATGGTAGTTACAGTATTTTGTGGCAGATTAAACAAGCCTTAAAACTCAAACTACCTTATCTCTATTTAGGCTATTACATTAAAGAGAGTGAAAAAATGTCGTACAAGGTCAATTACAAACCCATTGAAGGCTTGATTGATGACCATTGGCAGCGAATCTCTGAGGGATAATAGAGACTCATGATCGATAGTTACCGACTTCTGCGCCCGCTCCTGTTCTCGCTTGATCCCGAGCAAGCGCACAATCTCACTCTCGCCTCTCTTGATAAAGCGCAGCAATCCGGCCTCTTAAAAGTATTCATATCCAAACCAGCGCCAGATCCCAGAACCTTATGTGGCCTCCAATTTCCAAATCCTGTTGGGCTTGCTGCCGGGCTCGATAAAGATGGCAAGCACATTGATGCACTTGCTGATCTAGGTTTTGGTTTTCTAGAAATCGGTACCGTCACCCCCTTAGCCCAAGCAGGTAATCCAAAACCCCGCATGTTTAGACTTGGTGAAGCGAATGCGCTCATCAATCGCATGGGTTTTAATAACGATGGTGTAGAAGCTTGCGTGAATCGTGTTCGTAATAGCCGGTTTTGGCAAAACGGTGGCATTGTGGGTTTGAACATTGGCAAGAATGCCGTGACACCGATTGATCAAGCCGCTAATGATTATGTTTTAGGCATGAATGCCGTTTATGAAGTTGCCTCTTACATCACAGTCAATATCTCTTCCCCAAATACCCAGAATCTACGAGACCTGCAAGGCGAAGCGATGTTGCGTAATCTGCTGGGCTCCTTAGATCTTGCTCGTGAGCGCTTAAGTGATTGCTTTGGTGTTCGCAAACCCCTTTTCTTAAAGATTGCGCCTGACTTAGATGAGGCAGATATTCATTTGATAGCTGACCTATTAGTCGAGTTTGGAATCGATGCAGTCATTGCCACGAATACGACCATCGATCGCTCTGCTGTGAAGGGCTTGCCTTCAGGGAATGAAGCTGGTGGTTTATCTGGTACACCCGTCAAAAACCAATCCAACCACGTCATCCAGCAACTCAAAGCACGGCTGCAAAATGAACTACCCATTATTGGGGTTGGCGGCATTATGTCTGGAACAGATGCCCAGGAAAAGATTCAGGCTGGGGCAAGTCTGGTTCAGATCTATACGGGCCTCATTTACCGCGGCCCAATCTTAATTAGTGAGAGCGCAAAGGCCTTGAATCAGCATTAAGTTTGGTCTGAAACATCACTTTTTCTACCTTTAGCGCGGGTATTGTCATTAATATTTCATAATATGCAATTTGCTTGAGAATCGCTACAATTGCATTATGGAAATCAAAAAACCCATAGCGGGCGTTAAAAAATCAGGTGAAGTCGGTAAAACTGCGATCCAAGTGGTGGAGCGCATGATGAACCTGCTTGATGCTTTAGCTGAACATGAAGAATCCAGCAGCTTAAAAGCCCTTGCTGAAAAAACCGCCCTTCACCCGTCTACAGCCCACCGCATTCTGAATGACATGGTCGCTTGCCGATTAGTAGAGCGCGGTGATGGCGGTACGTATCGACTGGGTCTACGTTTATTAGAGCTGGGAAATCTCGTTAAAGCCCGCCTGTCAGTACGAGAGGCTGCTCAAGGCCCTATGCGGGCATTACATAAGCTCACTGGTGAAACAATCAACTTATCGGTTCGTCAAGGCGATGAGATCGTTTATGTTGACCGAGCCTATAGCGAGCGGTCTGGTATGCAAGTCGTTCGCGCAATTGGTGGTCGTGCCCCACTGCACCTCACATCGGTTGGCAAACTCTTTCTATCGCATGATGACCCGAGCCAAGTGCGTGCATATGTGACTCGCACGGGCTTATCAGGACATACCAAAAACAGTATCACCGATTTGAAAACTCTGGAATCTGAACTCGCTCGCGTACGTGATCTTGGTAGCGCAAAAGATAATGAAGAGTTAGAGCTCGGCGTGAGTTGTGTAGCAGCAGCCATTGTTGATGACACCGGCAAACTGGTTGCAGGTCTTTCTCTGAGCGCGCCAACCGATCGTATTCAGTCCGACTGGCTCAAAGCCCTTCAAGAAACTGCTCTGCAAATCTCCAAAGGTATTGGCTTTAAAGGGATGAATAAAGAAGCTTGAGTCTTACATCAAGCGACGGATAGGTTGGACCTCTCCAGGCGGAATGTGAGAGTACCAATCCCGAACCCTCACAGCATCTGCGAAGCGAGACTGCGTTCCTACCGAATCCAAGAAGACCAGCAATAGCGGCGTATTGTTCACGCGGGCTTGCATTACCAAACATTTACCAGCGGCATTAATAAAACCGGTCTTCTGTAGGCCAATGTCCATATCACCTGATCGCACTAAACGATTGGTGTTCAAGAACTTTTGCGGCCGATTCCGAATGACCATAGTGAGGTCGGGCCAAGTAGAGAACTCCCGAATCATTTTGTATTGGTATGCCGCATTGAGCATTCGAACCAAATCTTCTGCAGAAGAGACATTCTCACTCAGTAAACCGGTTGGATCTGCATAATGCGAATGATCCATGCCTAACTCTTTCGCTTTACGATTCATGGCATCTACAAAAGCCGGAATACCACCTGGATAATTACGCCCTAAGGTATATGCAGCACGGTTCTCAGAGGACATTAAAGCAAGATGCAAAGCATCTTCACGACTCAGTACGGTTCCTTCAGCTAAACGGGAGTGCTTATAAATATAAGCATCATCAGCATTAATCGTTAAGTTTTCATCCAAAGGCAGTTGAGAGTCCAGCACAACCATCGCTGTCATTAACTTTGTAATGGAAGCAATTGGCAGGCTCACACTTGAATTTTTCTCAAAATACACTTCCTTAGTATTTTGGTTCACCACAATCGCAACACTTGATTTGAGGCTTAGTTCGTCGCGTTGGCCACGTAAACCCAAAGCGGTTGCAAAAGAAGGTCTTGCCTCTACGGCAGGAGCTGCGTTTCGGGTAACGGTTACCCTCACCCCTCTGGGTTTTTTGGCAGTCTTTGAGGCGGTTTTGGTGGGATTAGCTGTTGGTGCAACTGGGGCTGGGTTACTGGTTTTAGTATTCGCTGTCGCTACTGTCTTTGTCTTTACTTTTGACTTTTTCTCATTGCTAGCAGTAGCGGTCGATTGAGCTTGGCACGTAAATGCCGCTAGGAATATCCAGCATAAGCACGCTCGGCCAAATTGATTCAAATACATCCCCAAATACCTTCCTAAACTGTCAACAACCCTGATGATAATTAATCTGGAGAGTGAGCTCGACTTTTTGAGCACTATTCTGCGACAGACGGTACTGTGTTGGCCTTACCGCTATTGACCAGAACAACGCCAGTCATCGTTATAGCCAACCCAAGAACCATCAATAGGTTAAATGGTTCATCAAACATCAGCCAAGCAATCGCGGCTGTTGTTGGAGGAGTTAGATAAAGCAGGCTGGTGACTTTAGTGGCTGCCCCCTTACGAATCATCATAAATAACAAACTAATAGATCCAATAGAGAGTGGGATGACTGCCCAGAATAATGCGGCTATCACTGATAGGTTCCAAACCATCTGAGATGACTCAAAGAAGAACATGACCCAAAAGGCTAAGAAGGCAGAAATTCCAAATTGAATAGCAGAGCCTGCTCGTAAATCAAATATCGGGCAATGCTTCTTTTGATACAAAGTACCAAAGGTAATTGATAGTAAAGCAGCAAATGCGAAGAGGTAACTTGCAAATGGAATATGAGTAAAGCCAATTTTTTCAGCAACAACTAAAGCTACTCCTGAAAATCCAAATACCAGACCAATCCATTGTTTAGGTCGAACTTTCTCTGAAACCCAGGAGGCAAACCATGCTGTCAAAATAGGTTGCAGACCTACCATGATTGACACTAATCCAGCCCCCATTCCCAATCTCACAGCAGACCAAACTCCAAATACATAGCCAAACTGTAAAAATGCACCTGCTATTGCAATATGCTTGATTTGCTCTTTGCTAGGCCAAACAATTCTCCAAACGAAGTTCAATAAAGCCATCACCACCAGAACCCCGGTAAATCTCCAGAACAAGAATGTAGCTGGTTCTACATAGGGCATTGCCAGCTTGGCAATGATGAATCCGGTGCTCCAGAGCAAGACAAAGATGGGTGCTATGACTCTATCGAGCTTGAAATTCATGCCAGCCTATTGTGGGTTTTATTGAGTTACTGCTTTGTTCAGTCAATTTTAGGCTGATTTGAATTAAAGCCCTAAGAATGGCCCTTTTATCACTTTATATTGCACTGCACCAAATATGGGTACAATCTTTACCTAATTGCTAAATTGAAACAAAACGCTCATAGTGAGAACGGAAAAAAATCCGATGAAAGGGATTGAAATGAACTTAACACCAGAACAAATGGCAGCAGCCCAAAAGGCGAATCTAGAAACCCTTAGCGGTCTGACCAATCAAGCCCTACAGAGTATTGAGAAATTAGTTGAACTCAATATGCATATCGCCAAACAGAGTTTGAGCGACAGCATGAGCAATGCTAAAAAAGCAATGGAAGTAAAAGATATACAGCAACTACTCACCCATCAAGCCGAAGCTGTCAAGCCAATGGCTGAAAAAATGATGGCTTACAGCCGTCACCTCTATGAATTAGCTCATGAAACTCAAGCTTCATTCACTAAATCAGCAGAAAAAGAATTTCAGGCAAGTCAACAAAAGATCAATTCTTTAGTTGAAGACTGGACAAAGAATGCCCCTGCTGGATCCGAGGCAGCAGTTCAAGCTGTGAAACAAGCGATTGCATCTGCGAACCATGTATTTGAATCTAGCCAAAAAGCAGTTAAACATGCTGTCGAGATTGCTCAAAATAATATGAGTAATGCCACTGATAATGCAATGAAGGCAGCTAGCTCGATGAGTAAGCCAAAGAAATAAAGCTTATGTAATAGGAATACAAAAGGCCCCACGCGGGGCCTTTTTCTATGGAGAAGATGTTGCCTGAAATTATTTTTTCTTAACTGGTGGCAAGTCAGTGCAATGTCCTTCGGCCGCCTCTGCGGCCAAACCGACTGACTCACCTAAGGTTGGGTGAGGATGAATGGTTTTACCAATATCCACAGCGTCTGCACCCATCTCAATCGCAAGACAGACTTCTCCAATCAAATCACCCGCATGTGTTCCAACAATACCGCCACCAATAATGCGATGGGTATTGGCATCAAACAGCAATTTAGTAAAGCCTTCATCGCGTCCATTGGCAATGGCTCTGCCGCTCGCTGCCCATGGGAATAGCCCTTTTTCATAAGCGATCCCTTGGGCTTTGCACTGCTCTTCAGTTAATCCAGCCCAAGCTACCTCAGGATCGGTATAGGCAACTGATGGAATTTGTTTGGCATCGAAATAGGATTTATGACCAGCCGCAGCTTCTGCAGCAACATGGCCCTCGTGTACCGCTTTATGAGCCAGCATAGGTTGGCCGACAATATCGCCAATGGCAAAGATATTGGGAACATTTGTACGCATTTGCTTGTCGACTGCGATGAAGCCTCGCTCATCAACCTGAACGCCTGCCGCACCCGCATCAATCTTTTTGCCATTCGGAGTCCGTCCAACTGCAACCAACACTAAATCATAGGTCTGGGGTTCTGCCGGTGCATTCTCACCCTCAAAGCTCACCTGAATTCCGTCTGGCTTAACTTCTGCTTTAGCAGCACGGGTTTTGAGCATGATCTTCTCAAAGCGCCCTGCGTTAAATTTTTCCCAAACTTTTTCTAGATCACGGTCTGCCCCAGCCATCAAACCATCCATCATCTCAGCGATATCGATTTTCGAACCCAGCGTGCTGTAGACCGTTGCCATTTCAAGACCAATAATGCCGCCACCAATAACCAGCATGCGTTTCGGCACGCTCTTCAATAGCAAGGCGCCGGTACTGTCGACAATGCGTGGATCAACAGGTAAGAAAGGCAAACTCACGGGTTGACTACCTGCTGCAATGATTGCCTTTTGAAAGCGAATCACTTCTTTTTTACCGTTGAGGTCTTGACCCGTGCCATCCGTTAAGTCCACTTCAATATGATTGGCGTCCAAGAAATGTCCTAAGCCCCGAACGATTTGGACCTTACGCGCTTTAGCCATGCCAGCTAAACCGCCCGTTAACTTTCCGATGACGGAATCCTTATAGGCTCTGAGTTGATCGATTTCAATCTTGGGGGCGCCAAAGGTAATGCCATGCTTTGCCATGGTCTTTACTTCGTCCATCACTGCTGCAGTATGTAAAAGCGCCTTCGAAGGAATACAGCCGACGTTTAAGCAAACGCCACCTAAAGTGGCATAGCGTTCCACGAGGATTGTTTTCAAACCTAGGTCAGCACTTCTAAAGGCTGAGCTATAACCGCCAGGCCCTGCTCCCAATACGAGCACTTCACAATCGTGATCCACCTTACCGCTATATTGACCAGCCGAGGGTGCTGATTGCGGAGCTGACTGAGCTACTGGCTGAGGTGCAGGCTGCGGAGTGGATGTTTGAGCTGCAGCAGGTTTAGGTTCTGCTAAACCGCTGGCTTCGATTTCAGCAATGATGCTGCCCTTACTTACTTTATCGCCAACCTTAACTGAAAGACTCACAATTTTTCCAGCTTGATCTGCTGGCACTTCCATAGTGGCTTTGTCAGACTCCAGAACTAAGAGCGCTTGCTCTTTTTCAATCAGGTCACCTACTTTGACCAATACTTCAATGACAGGCACATCGCTATAGTCGCCAATATCAGGAACGGTAATATTTTGCTTAGACATACTTCCCTCTTATAAGGTGGCACGACGGAAGTCGGATAGCAATTGAGCCATGTACACATTGAAACGTGTGGCTAAGGCACCATCGATCACGCGATGATCTGCAGTCAGCGATAGAGGGCAAATTAAGCGAGGGACAAATTGCTTGCCATCCCAAACCGGTTTCATGGCCGCTTTACTGACACCTAAGATCGCAACCTCGGGAGCATTCACGATCGGAGCAAAGTAAGTGCCGCCGATACCGCCTAAAGAGGAGATCGTGAAACTAGCGCCCTGCATTTGCTCAGGCTTTAATTTGCCATCTCTGGCTAAGGCGGCTAACTCTGAAGTTTCACGAGCGATCTCAACAATTCCTTTTTTATCAGCATCGCGGATTACAGGAACCACTAAGCCTTGCGGAGTATCTGCTGCAAAAGCGATATTGAAATACTTCTTCAATACCAGCTCATCACCATCCAAAGAACTATTGAACTCTGGGTATTTTTTGAGTGCAGCAACAGCAGCCTTCATTAAGAAAGCGAGCATCGTAATTTTGAGGCCCTGCTTCTCATTGTCTTTATTGGTAGCAACGCGGAACGCTTCTAAGTCGGTAATGTCCGCATCCTCATGGTAGGTCACCGCTGGAATCATGATCCAGTTACGAGCCAGATTCGCTGCTGTGAGCTTCTTAATACGGTTTAGTGGCACGCGGTCTACTTCACCAAACTTCGTGAAATCGACTTTTGGCCAAGGAATAATATTCAGACCGCCCAAACTACCACCAGAGGCGGCAGCCGGACTTCCGCCACCGCTCATGGCTGCTTTGACAAAGGCTTGCACATCCTCTTGAGTAATGCGCCCTTTTGGACCAGATCCAGTAACTTGCGTAATCGTGACACCCAGTTCTCGCGCAAACTTGCGGACGGATGGACTAGCATGACCCATATTTTCTGATGTGGGTGCAGGAATATTGCTCACTGGTGGAGGTGGTGGCGCTAATTTGACTGGTGGCTCTACTGCAGGCGCCTTTGCGGAGGAGGCAGATACCGCAGGAACAACTGGTGCTGCTTTTGTAGCTTGGGTAGCTGGAATAGGTGGAGCTATTGCATTGCCACTCTCTTCTAAGAGCACAACAATAGTGCCTTCAGAAATCGTATCGCCTACTTTGACTTTCACTTCTTTCACCACACCGGAATGGGATGAAGGAACATCCATCGTTGCTTTATCCGATTCCAAAGTGACGATCGACTGTTCTTTTTCAATTACATCGCCTGGCTTGACCATCACCTCGATGACAGGGACAGCTTTGTAATCCCCAATATCGGGAACTTTGACTTCAATTAATTGGCTCATAGTCTTGATCTGTAATGTAGTGTCTTATTTAGACTGTCATTGGGTTGGGTTTAGAGCTATCAATTCCATACTTCTTGATTGCTTCAGCCAATTTCGAACGATCAAGCTGACCGGCATCTACCAAGGAGCGTAAAGCAGTCAATACCACCCAACGGCGATCCACTTCAAAGAAGTTGCGTAAGTTCTCGCGGGTATCGGATCGACCGAAACCATCAGTGCCGAGTACTTCATATTGACGACCGATGTGCTGAATTGCTGGACGAATCTGCTCAGCAAAGACACGAACATAATCTGTTGCAGCAATCACTGGACCGGTGGTACCTTTGAGACATTTCTCAACATGAGAAAGCGAAGGTTCGCTGGTTGGATTGAGTAAGTTATGACGATGCACTGTATTCCAATCGCGCGCTAATTCAGTAAAGCTTGGGCAACCCCACAAATCCGAGGAAACGCCCCAATCTTTATGCAAGATTTCTGAAGCCTCGATCACTTCGCGGAAAATGGTGCCAGAGCCTAAGAGTTGAACACGCAGCTTGGCGTTGGTCTCTCCAACTGATTTCAGTTTATACATTCCCTTAATAATGTCTTGCTCTGCCCCTTTAGGCATTGCAGGATGGGCATAGTTCTCATTCATCAAGGTAATGTAGTAATACACGTCATCTTGAACTTCGAGCATACGACGCATACCGTCTTGAATCACTACCGCAAGTTCAAATGAGAATGTTGGATCATAGCTAACGCAGTTAGGCACTGCAGCACTCCAGACCTGGCTATGACCGTCTTCATGTTGCAAGCCCTCGCCATTCAAAGTAGTTCTACCAGCGGTACCGCCTAATAAGAAACCACGGCTACGCATATCGCCCGCCGCCCAGGCTAAATCGCCAATCCGCTGAAAACCGAACATCGAATAGAAAATATAGAAAGGCAACATGGGTACGCCATGTGTTGAGTATGAAGTCGCTGCGGCAATCCAATCGCACATACCGCCCGCTTCATTAATGCCTTCTTGCAAAATCTGGCCAGTCTTGTGTTCTTTATAGAACATTAATTGATCGTGATCCTCGGGTGTGTAGAGCTGTCCGAGCTGACTCCAAATACCGAGTTGACGGAACATGCCCTCCATACCAAAGGTACGAGATTCATCAGGAACGATTGGTACGACCCGTTGACCCAAGGTCTTGTCACGCACAATCGTGTTGAGAATTCGGACGAAAGCCATCGTAGTAGAAATTTCGCGACCTTCGGAAGTGGCTTCCAGCATTGGAGCAAATACTTCCAAACTGGGGACTGGAAGACTCTCGGCTTTCATGCGGCGCTGTGGCAGATAGCCACCCAACTCTTGACGACGCGCCTTCATGTATTCCAATTCAGGGCTTCCCTCAGCAAAGCTTACCAGTGGAATCTCTTCGAGATCGGCATCCTTAACAGGGATCTCAAAGCGATCACGGAAACGACGAACGTCATCAGGATTCATTTTCTTAGCCTGATGGGCAATATTCATTGCCTCACCAGAACCACCCATACCGTAACCTTTAATGGTGTGTGCCAAGATCACAGTAGGTTCATCTTTATGATTGACTGCCGCATGAAAGGCTGCATAGACTTTATGCGGATCATGGCCACCCCGATTGAGTTGCCAAATTTCTTCGTCACTCCAATCACTTACCAATGCTTTGAGTTCTGGCGTATTGAAAACAGTCTCACGTACGTAAGCACCGTTTTTGGATTTCATAGTTTGGTACTGCCCGTCGACGATCTCGCCAAGGCGCTGCATCAAGATACCCTTCTTATCTCGGGCAAATAAGGCATCCCACTGACCGCCCCACACGACTTTGATGACATTCCAACCGGAGCCACGGAATTCACTCTCGAGTTCTTGAATGATTTTTCCATTACCGCGGACAGGTCCATCTAAGCGTTGCAAGTTGCAGTTAATCACAAAGATCAAGTTATCTAACTTCTCGCGACCGGCCATACCAATCGCACCAAGAGACTCTGGCTCATCGGTCTCACCATCGCCGAGGAATGCCCAAACTTTACGTCCATCGGTTTTGGCTAAGCCGCGGTCGCGCAAGTAGCGCATGAAACGGGCCTGATAAATCGCCATGATCGGGCCTAAGCCCATCGAAACAGTTGGGAACTGCCAAAAATCTGGCATCAACCATGGATGGGGGTAACTGGAGATCCCTTTACCGCCAACCTCTTGGCGGAAGTTATTAAGCTGCTCATCCGATAAGCGCCCTAACATATAAGCGCGGGCATATACACCTGGAGCCGAGTGACCTTGAACAAAAACTAAATCACCGCCATGCTCTGGCGATGGCGCATGCCAGAAATGGTTAAAGCCAATGTCATACAAAGTTGCAGCTGATTGAAATGAGGAAATGTGGCCACCAACATTAGTATCTTTATTAGCGCGTAATACCATCGCCATCGCATTCCAACGCGTATAAGAACGAATGCGGTGTTCAATGTTCTGATCACCAGGCAATCTCGCTTGCTTTTCTACTGGAATAGTGTTGATGTAGGGGGTCTCTGCATGAAATGGTTGCTCAACTCCATTAACGCGAGCATGTGCAATTTGCTGATCTATTAAGAAAGCAGCACGTTCTACGCCTTCATTACGAATGACACCATCAAGCGCTTGTAGCCACTCTTGCGTCTCTGCTGGATCTTGATCAGATGCCTTGGTCGAACCCAAGATTTGATCTGGTATAGCCGCCATGATGGTCTCCTTCTATTCTTTGTTTTTGTACTTCTATTAAACACTCTATATATGTCTGAGATTCTAGAAGGGGTTTATTTGTTCAACAAGCAATTTTCCACATAATGATAATATTTCTCATAATGCGGAATTATATTGCGATGCAGCCTGGATTTAATACAACAGAACGATGAGGCAAAATGGCTATGAGATGAAAAAACAAGCACGACTGTCGCAATGGCTGTATGGCCCCCTACGCTGGATACGAAAAATACGGGGCTTCAAGATTGTCTTCACGCCCTTTTTGGCCATTGTGATTTTTACCGCTGTGATGGGAATCATCCTAGGAACTTTGCAGCTACAAGAGAAAAATCAACAAGAAGCCGCTTTATTTCGAGAATTGGTCTTTGCAAAACAGCGTATCCAACTCCGCTTTAGTAACAATACGGATTCCTTACTAGTCATCAGTAGAGACATTGCCAACAGTGGCGATGAAGGCAAAGTCCGCAACAACATCTTGCAGCAAGCGGAAGCGCTTCTAGGCAACGAGCATGAAATCAGCAAACTGATCTGGATAAATAAAAATAATGAAGTGCAGTGGGTTGCGCAAGCCAATCGCAATAAAAGGGATTTAATCCTCAGCGATATTAATAGTGGTGAACAAGGTAATCGCATTAAGGAGGCGCTCCGTAAGACTATCAACATGAGCCATGCCACGGGACAGCCTGCCTATAGTCAGTTTATTTCGCTCGATGATCAAGGAGGAGAAAAAGTCTCATCTGATACGAAGGTCATATTTTGGCAAGTGATTCCAATCTTCGGTAGCAATGAAAACCTTGGAGAAATTGCTGTGCTCTACAGCGCGCAAGGAATACTCGATATGATTCCTGCGGAGTTAAAGGCGCAATACCGTTTTACCTTGGTCACAGATAACGAGCGAATCTTAGCGATCTCCTCTGATCGAAATACGCCTAAGCGATCATTCAGCAACCAAACGAGTCTAGATATCGGTGTACTCAGCCCCAATCTCACACTACGGATTGATACCTATCCCGCACCAACAAATCTCACCTTCAGAATGCTAGTAGGTGTTGTATTGGGCTTGAGTGCTTTTGTGATTTGGAGCTTGTGGTCAGTCCTAAAACAAATGCAAGTCCGCCAAGAGGCAGAAGCAAACCTTAGACTAGAGACAAACTTCCGAAATGCAATGGAAGATTCAACTCCCGTAGGTATTAGAGGCCACGATATGGATGGGCGCATTACCTACGTCAATAAAGCCTTTTGTGAGATGACTGGTTGGCAGGAAAAGAATCTGATTGGACTAAAACCCCCTTTCCCTTTCTGGCCTGATGACAAGAAAACTGCTCAAGAGGAGCAAATGAATTTAGCTCTAGATCCACAAAATCATGATGCGATGAGAAGTGGAATCCGTGGAATCATTGTTCGGCATGATGGAACGCCTATCGACACCAGAACCTTTATTGCTCCACTGGTTAATGAAAAAGGTGTTCAAACCGGCTGGGTCACCTCAGTGATTGACATTACTGACTCTACTAAAGCCCGTGAAGAATTAGCGGCTTCTCAAGAACGCTTTATTACTGTGCTTGAGGGTTTAGATGCAGCCGTGTCTGTCGTCTCAATCGAGACAGGCGCACTGCTATTTGCGAACCGCTTCTATCGTGAGCGCTTTGGCAATGACTCTAAAGGTCACTTTGATTTAGTTGGCGGTCAAATGGCACACCAATCGATGCAAGAGCTTGCTGAAGAGTCTGGGGATTCAAATCCAGGCATTCCTCCATCAGCTCTGTATCAAGAATCTGAGTCTGAAGAAATTCAGCCATCAGATGATAGTGGTAAATGGTATGAGGTCCGACGCCGTTTTATTCCTTGGGTTGATGAGCATATGGCCCAACTCCTGATTGCTACCGACATCACTATCCGCAAAGAAGCCGATGAACTGTCGAGACAGCAAGAAGAAAAAATGCAGTTCACCAGCCGCTTGACGACGATGGGTGAAATGGCATCCTCTTTAGCTCACGAACTGAACCAACCCCTTTCGGCGATATCGAATTACTGTATGGGCGTCGTAAAACGTTTGCAAGGGGCTGGTGATAGCGATATGAGTCGCGAGATTTTGCCCGCCCTAGAAAAAGCTTCTGAGCAAGCTGTCCGAGCCGGAACCATTATTCAGCGTATTCGTGGCTTCGTGAAACGCAGTGAACCCCAGCGTGAACTGACTTCAATTACCGAAATCATTAATGATGCAGTGGGGCTACTTGAAATTGAGGCCAATCGTCATCGCCTATCGATAGTCTCATCGATCGCTGAAGATCTTCCTGAGGTGCCGATCGACCCTGTTCTGATTCTTCAGGTCTTGGTCAATTTACTGAAAAATGCCTTGGATAGCGTCCGGGAAGCCTATCCTTCGTCGTCCCGTTGGTCTGCCCCGCCGGTCAAAATTGCAGCGGATTTGGATACCAGCACCTTTCCGGCCATGCTTCGTATCCAGGTTTCAGATACGGGTGGCGGCATCCCAGAATCCGTCATCGAGCGAATGTTTGAGCCCTTCTTTAGCACCAAGGCCGAGGGCATGGGGATGGGACTGAATATTTGCCGCTCGATTATCGAGTCTCACCATGGTCGACTTTGGGCTAAAAACCAGATGGATCCAGAGCGGACCAAGCTGGCAGGCTGCGCCTTTACAATACTTTTACCCTTAGAATCTGAAGTTAACCGGGAAACTGAAAATGAACGTAACAGCCAAACCAAACCAAGCTGAAGTGATTTATGTCGTAGATGACGATGAAGCCGTCCGCGACTCCCTCACTTGGCTTCTAGAAAGTAATGGCTACGTAGTGCGCTGTCACGCCAGTGCTGAGCGTTTTATGCAATCTTTACAGAGCACAGACAAATCGACGATCTCCTGTGCCATTTTAGATGTGCGTATGCCAGGGATGTCTGGCCTTGAATTACAAGAACGTTTAATCAGTGAAAACTATCCAATGCCAATCGCCTTTATCACTGGTCATGGCGATGTCTCGATGGCAGTCTCCACCATGAAACGGGGTGCTGTTGATTTTATTGAAAAGCCGTTTAAAGAAAATGATCTCTGCAGCTTAGTCGATCGGATGCTTGCAAAAGCACGGGTTGATTACTCACAAGCGAGTCAACGTAAGATCACTCAGAGCCTGCTTAGTAAGTTAACAGGTCGCGAGAGACAAGTACTTGAACGCATCGTGGCTGGTCGACTGAATAAACAGATTGCAGATGATTTAAGTATCTCAATCAAGACGGTCGAAGCACACCGTGCCAACATCATGGAAAAGCTTAACGTCAATACTGTTGCTGACTTACTCCGTTTAGCCCTATCTGATCCTCCATCGAATTCATAATGCCCGCGCAGTTACTAGACGGAAATCTTCTTTCAAAAAAACTCCGCGCTGAAATTGCTGCTCGTGCTGCAATTCTGACAGCCAAAGGAGTTAGACCTGGTCTTGCTGTAATCGTGATTGGTGATAACCCCGCCAGTCAAGTCTATGTACGCAATAAAGTCAAAGCCTGTGAAGACGTGGGCTTTCATTCAGTATTGGAGCGCTACTCTGCCGAACTTGGTGAAGAAGAATTACTTGCTCGGATAGCTACGCTCAATGCAGACCCAGCGATTCATGGAATATTGGTACAACTCCCCTTGCCTGAGCACATTGCAGCCGAACGCGTATTAGAGGCAATTGCCCCTGAAAAAGATGTCGATGGTTTTCATGTTGCCAATGCAGGCGCCTTAATGGTTGGGAAGCCTGAGTTCAAGCCCTGTACTCCCTATGGTTGCATGAAAATCTTGGAAAGTATTGATTACCCAGTTCGGGGTGCACGTGCAGTGATTGTTGGGGCTTCGAATATCGTTGGCAAGCCAATGGCGATGCTTCTGCTTCAGGCTGGTGCTACTGTCACGATTTGCAATAGTAAAACGCGTGATTTAGCCCACCATACAAAAGATGCCGATATCTTAGTAGTCGCCACCGGTAAGCCACACATGGTTACAGGCGACATGATTAAAACCGGCGCGGTTGTGATTGATGTTGGTATTAACCGCCTACCAGATGGAAAGCTTTGTGGTGATGTCGACTTTGATACCGCTAAATATGTAGCTGGTTGGATTACACCAGTGCCAGGTGGTGTGGGGCCTATGACCATTACGATGCTGCTCATGAATACTTTAGAAGCAGCTGAGAAAGCACCCAAGCATTAATACCGGAGCCCACTTTTGGGCAAAAATACTGGGCTTACATTAAGCTAGAGGGATGAAACTGCCTATCCCCCAAAATCTCCTGAGCAATCCCCTAGTCACTTTTGGTTCTGGCATCCCGCAATACTCGGCAATCTTGCCTGAGCATATTGGGCCAGCTATTAGCTTCTTGCTTGATCATGCCCAAGTTGCAGTAGATCATGCAGTAGCGGCTCAGACTCCTGCTACTTGGTTAGACTTAGCCGAGCCCCTCGAAGATGCTACAGAATCCCTGGGTCGAGCTTGGGGTGCAGTTTCTCATTTAAATAGCGTAGCTGATTCAGCAGAACTTCGTACTGCTTATGGAGAAATGCTACCTAAAGTAACTGCTTTCATGTCGAGTCTGGGTCAAAACCTGGCTTTGTACGAGAAGTTCAAGGGCCTGAGCAAGAGTGCCGAGTTTGCAAATTTAAGTAGAGCTCAGAAAAAAGTGATTGAGAACTCCTTGCGTGACTTTCGATTGGGTGGAGCAGAACTCAGTGAAGCGGACAAGCCTCGTTTTTCTGCAATTCAAGATGAGCAAGCCCAGCTGAGTAAAGCATTCTCTGATCATGTGTTAGATGCTACAGATGGCTTTGTACATCATGTTACTGATATTGCAGCTTTAGTTGGCTTGCCTGAGGACGCCGTTGCTGCGGCTGCAGACACAGCCAAGCAAAAGCAGTTAACAGGTTGGGCATTTACCCTGCACTTCCCATCGTATTACCCCGTCATGCAATATTCAGAAAATCGGGATTTGCGAAAGCTCATGTATCAGGCTTATATTACGCGTGCTTCTGAGCTCGCACCGCAGTATGGTCAAGGACAAATGAGTTGGGATAACACCCAAAATATGTTGGATCAACTGCGCTTACGATCCGAAGAAGCCAAAATGTTAGGCTTCGCAAATTATGCAGCCCTAAGCTTAGCCCCAAAAATGGCGCAGAGCGTTGATGAGGTAGATCACTTTTTGAGTGATATTGCACAACGCGCCAGACCTTTCGCTGAAAAAGACTGGGAAGAGCTAGTAGATTTTGCTCGTACAACTTTGCAATTGGCGGACGGACTTAAGCCCTGGGACATTGCTTTTGCATCCGAGCGACTCAAGCAAGCACGTTATGCTTTTTCTGAGAACGAACTCAAACAATACTTCCCTTTAAGTAAAGTGCTTGAAGGGCTATTTCGAGTAATACAGACCCTGTTTGGTGTGACGATTGAATCTGCTGATTTACCTGTTTGGCATCAAGACGTGCAATCCTTTGCGATTCGCAATGCCCAGCAAAAAATTGTCGCTTATTTCTATCTTGATCCCTACGCTCGTCCCGGCAAACGGGGTGGTGCTTGGATGGATGATGCCCGTGGACGTCGTGAATTACCTAACGGTGAGATACAAGTCCCTGTGGCTTACTTAGTTTGCAACTTTCCTGCTCCAGTGAAAGTCGATGGACAAGTACGTCAGCCTACTATTGCACATGATGATGTCATTACCCTCTTTCATGAAAGCGGTCATGGTTTACATCACCTTCTCACTCAAGTGGGAGCCTTGGGCGTATCAGGCATCAACGGCGTGGAATGGGACGCCGTTGAACTTCCAAGCCAGTTTATGGAAAACTTCTGCTGGGAATGGGAAGTTTTAGAAAAGATGACCGCTCATGTGGAGACTGGAAAGTCACTCCCCCGCGAATTATTTGACAAACTGCTGGCAGCCAAGAATTTTCAGAATGGCCTAGGCACCTTGCGTCAAATTACTTTCTCTTTGCTAGATTGGCGCCTGCACTCGACTTTTGATGCACAGTCGGCACATGGTCAAGCAGTATTAGATCTTTCCAGAAAGATTGCTGAGCAATGTAATGTCATTCCACAGCCGGAGATCTCGCGCTGGCCAAATACCTTTAGCCATATCTTTGCCGGCGGATATGCTGCGGGTTACTACAGTTATAAGTGGGCAGAAGTACTCTCTGCAGATGTGTATTCAGCATTTGAAGATGCTGCCAAGCTTACAGGAAGCGTCTTAGATCCTCAGACTGGTGCGCGGTATCGACAAGAAATTTTAGAGGTAGGTGGAAGTCGTTCTGCTGCTGAATCCTTCAAAGCATTTAGAGGGAGAGAGCCACAGATTGATGCCCTACTTCGCCATGGTGGCTTAGCTTAAATACTCTAATTACCCTGAATTTCTGCAATCACTGGAGCATGATCCGAGGGCTGTTCCCAAGTGCGCGGTTGCTTGTCGACTTTGCTAGAGCTGCATTTTTTCTCAAGCGCTTTGCTGAGCAAAATGTGATCGATACGCATACCCGCATTTCTTCTAAAGCCCATCATGCGATAGTCCCACCAGCTATAGGTTTTAGGGGCTTGCTCAAACATTCTGAAGGAATCCACTAGACCTAGATTGAGTAATCCTTGGAAAGCATTACGCTCTGGTGGTGATACCAGGTTTTGCCCTTCCCAAGCTTTGGGGTCATGCACATCATCGTCGCTGGGTGCGATATTGAAATCGCCCAATAAAGCCAAACGCTCGTTCTGAGTCAGCTCGTCCTTAAGCCAGTTTTGTAGCGCATCTAACCAACTCAACTTATATTGAAATTTTTCACTGTCTGGCGCTTGGCCATTTGGAAAGTAAGCCGAGATGATGCGCATGGGCTGCATTCCTTTAAAGCAGACTGTCGCAGCCAAAATGCGTTGCTGCTCATCTGCATGACCCGGAATATTACGAATCGGTTTCAGGAAGGCTGTTTCGCTATCACTAGCAATGGGTGCCAACGCTGCTTTACGTAAAAGGATTGCAACCCCGTTATAGGTTTTTTGGCCTGCCGCCAAACTAAGATAGCCCGCATCTTCTAGAGCGCGATGCGGATACTTTTCATCTGTGAGTTTGAGCTCTTGCAAACAGAGAGCATCAATCGGTGCATGAGCTTTTTCTTGATCCTGCAACCAGCGGATAACGTGAGGCAGACGAACTGTCAAAGAGTTGACATTCCAAGCTGCGATGCGAACAGCGCTAGTCATCAATACCCAACTCTTGTAACTTACGAGTAATCGTATTGCGCCCAATCCCAAGACGCTGAGCCGCCTCGACTCTACGACCCCGTGTGACCTCTAGCGCTGCTTGTAGCACCGCTTTCTCAAAACGGGAAGTCAGAGCATCAAATACCGATTGATCGCCATCCTGCAACATCTTGACTGCTAGTCGGCCAAGGCCATTCTCCCAATCGCTGGTATTAGAACGATTTACTGCGGGAGCAAGCGGGGAAGACTCCCCTTGCACTATGACTGTAGGCTCATTGGTTGCTGTTAATAGATCACTCGGCAGATCTCCCACCCCGATAGTGCTGGCCGGTGTCATCACAGTAAGCCAATGACATAAGTTTTCTAATTGACGAACATTGCCTGAGAATGACATAGTAGCCATATGCTGAAGCACTTCATCAGATAACTTTTTAACCTCAACACCAAGCGACTTTGCGCAAGCTTGCATGAAGTGCCTTGCTAAAAGAGGAATATCCTCAGAGCGCTCTCTTAGTGCTGGCATCCGCAAACGAATAATATTCAAGCGATGCAGGAGGTCTTCGCGGAACAGTCCTGCCGATACCCGTGCTTCGAGATTCTGATGCGTGGAAGCAATAATGCGAACGTTGGCTTTAATGGGGTCTTGACCGCCAATCCGATAGAAATGGCCGTCAGTGAGGGTTCTTAACAATCGGGTTTGTAATTCAGAGGGAAGATCACCAATCTCATCCAAAAATAGAGTTCCACCTTCAGCAAGTTCAAGGCGGCCGCGTCGTAAAGTCTGCGCGCCTGGGAAAGCCCCGCGTTCATGCCCAAATAGTTCAGATTCAAGTAAATCTTTCGGTACCGCAGAGCTACTGAAAGAGACGAATGGTCCTTTAGCTCGAGGGCTATGCTTATGCAAAGCTTGAGCCAATAACTCTTTACCAGTGCCGGATTCGCCCATGATTAATACGGTTGCATGGGACTGCGCCAGCCTACCAATTGCTCTAAAGACTTCTTGCATCGCTGGCGCCTGACCAATAATTTCAGATTGATCAGGTCTCCAGTCATCAAGGACTTTACTGGCAGATTGATTGCGCTGGCCTTGTTCAATCGCACGCTTAATGAGCTCTAGGGCCTTATCAAGATCGAATGGTTTTGTAAGATACTCAAAGGCTCCACTCTGAAAAGCAGAGACTGCGGAATCAAGGTCTGAGTAAGCAGTCATGATGATGACTGGTAGATTAGGATGACTCACCTTTACATGCTGTAAAAGATCAAGCCCATTACCTCGTGGCATCCGAATATCCGATATCAATACGCTCGGAGTGTCTTTATCCAATGCATTCAGTACATCATTGGGGTTAGTAAAGCTCCGATGAGGTATGTCTTCTCGTGTGAGGGCTTTTTCAAGAACCCAACGAATAGATTGATCATCGTCGACGATCCAAATTGGCTTCATTCTGATTTCTCCTGCCTACGATACGGAATTTGAATATGAAAATGCGTGCAGCCTGGCTTGCTATCACAGGCGATTGAGCCTTGATGCTGCTGAACAAAGGTTTGCGCTAGGGTGAGCCCTAAACCACTGCCGCCCTCGCGTCCAGATACCAATGGAAAGAAGATACGCTCTCGAATGTCAGGAGGTATACCTGGACCGTTGTCAATCACATCAAGATCCATAGCCAGCTTGTAGCGGTGTTTAGCAATTGTGACCGAGCGAGCTACTCGTGTACGTAATTCAATTTGGGCTACCCCTGCTTCAATTTCATCGGTCAGCGCTTGGGCGGCATTATGGGCAATATTCAGCACCGCCTGAATGAGCTGCTCGCGATCGCCCAAAATATCAGGCAGACTAGTGTCGTAATTACGGACAATCTTCAAACCTTTGGGGAACTCAGCCAATACCAAACTACGAACCCGCTCTAAGGCCTCATGGACATTAAAGTATTCCATAGCATGGGCTTTACGGTGTGGCGCCAAGAGGCGATCAACTAGGGTCTGCAGGCGATCAGATTCTTTAATAATCACCTGGGTATATTCACGAAGGCCTTTTTCTGGTAATTCAAACTCTAAAAGCTGAGCAGCTCCACGAATACCACCTAGAGGGTTCTTAATTTCATGAGCTAAGTTACGCATCAGCTCTTTATTGGCTTCGACTTGCTGGGTAACCCGTTCATCTCGTTCAGTGCGCAACTGTTGATCAATCGGAAACCATTCCATCAACATCAAATCTGAATCATCCATTAGGGCAATCACGACATGCGCAGGTATCGTCTCTTGATGAATACTACCTGGCAATGAATGGAGCAAAAGCTCCTGACGCTGGGCAGGAGCTTTACCACTCTTGACTTCTTGAATCATCTCCCGCAATTGCAGGTTATCGCCAAACAAGTCTTGAAAGTTATGGCCCTCCAGCGACTTACGTGACAGATCCAAAGCAGATTCCGCAGCAGGGTTTACATAAACCAATTGCTGACTATCTGCCTCGAAAATCACGATGGCATTGGGAATTTGATCGAGCAATGTCGGAAAAAAAGGAGCAGCCGAAGCTGCTCCCTTGAACGAATTGCGCAACAAACCTGCGCTCAAGTTCTTTCCTTCTCTTACAGGGAGTAATACATTTCAAATTCGACTGGATGGGTAGTCATACGGAAACGTGTGACTTCTTCCATCTTCAATGCAATGTAGGCATCTAACATCGAATTTGTAAACACACCACCACGGGTCAAGAACTCACGGTCCTTATCCAAGCACTCCAAAGCCTGATCTAAGCTATGGCATACGGTTGGGATCTTTGCATCTTCCTCTGGTGGCAAGTCATACAAGTTCTTGTCAGCAGCTTCACCTGGGTGAATCTTGTTCTGAACACCATCCAAACCAGCCATCAACAAGGCTGAGAATGCCAAGTATGGGTTAGCTAATGGATCTGGGAAACGGGTTTCAATTCGGCGACCCTTAGGATTCGATACATAAGGAATACGGATCGAAGCAGAACGGTTACGTGCTGAGTAAGCCAACTTCACAGGAGCCTCAAAGCCTGGAACCAAGCGCTTGTAGGAGTTTGTGCCTGGATTAGTAATCGCGTTCAAAGCACGAGCGTGCTTGATGATGCCGCCAATGTAATAGAGCGCGAATTCAGACAAACCAGAGTAGCCGTTACCAGCAAACAAGTTCTCGCCATTCTTCCAAACGGATTGGTGAACGTGCATACCGGAACCGTTATCACCAACGA
>DAISKI010000003.1:0-47677 GCA_036821065.1 Polynucleobacter sp.
GCATCGATCATTGAGGGTATGGAGAAAATGGGATTTGATCTCACGCATGTATATGGTCTAACGGAGACTTACGGCCCAGCTGCTATTTGCGTTCAGCAAGATCAATGGCAAACTCTCGATATTGGGGAGCGTGCCAGGCTCAATGCGCGGCAAGGTGTCCGCTATCACCTCCAGCAAGCAATTGCTGTTCTTAATCCTGAGACATTAAAACCTGTCCCAGCAGATGGTGAGACTATGGGCGAGATTATGTTTAAGGGCAATATTGCCATGAAGGGCTACCTCAAGAATCCAAAGGCAACCCAGGAGGCTTTTGCAGGAGGATGGTTTCATTCCGGAGATTTGGCAGTTGTTGCCCCTGATGGTTACGTCAAAATTAAGGATCGCAGTAAAGACATCATCATCTCGGGGGGTGAAAATATTTCCTCTATTGAAGTAGAGGATGTTTTGTATCGGCATCCAGCTGTCCTTGCAGCCGCAGTTGTTGCAAAGCCAGATCCGAAGTGGGGTGAGACCCCTTGCGCCTTCTTAGAGATCAAATCCGGGGTTGAGGTCACTAGCGATGAGATTGTCGCCCACTGTAAAAAACACTTGGCTGGATTCAAGGTTCCTAAAGTCGTGGTTTTTGGGGAGCTGCCTAAAACCTCGACAGGCAAAATTCAGAAATTTGAATTACGAAAGAGGGTTGGCTCAGCGGGCGCTATTGATGTTTGAGGGTAGATAAGCTCGGACAGATAAAATATGGTGTTGATTTAATTAATGATTATTTTGCAAAGATTGTGAAGGCAGGATGAAGATCTTAGTGGCTGTAAAACGCGTAGTGGATTACAACGTAAAAGTTAGGGTGAAATCAGATCATTCTGGGGTTGATATTGCTAATGTCAAGATGAGCATGAACCCTTTTGATGAAATTGCTATTGAAGAAGCGGTACGTTTAAAAGAGGCTGGCATTGCCTCAGAGATAGTAGCGGTTTCTGCCGGCCCTGCTCAGTGTCAAGAAACTTTACGAACCGCATTAGCTATTGGTGCAGATAAAGCGATATTGGTTGAAACTGATGTCGAATTACAACCCTTGGCTGTAGCTAAGATCCTTAAGGCTCTATGTGAAAAAGAGCAGGCACAAATTGTTCTATTAGGAAAACAAGCCATCGATGACGATAGTAACCAAACTGGCCAAATGTTGGCGAGCTTGATGGATATTCCTCAGGGAACATTTGCATCCAAGGTAGTTGTTGCAGATGGTAAGGTCAGCGTTACCCGAGAGGTTGATGGTGGATTGGAGACTGTTCAACTTTCTTTGCCAGCAGTAGTTACAACGGACCTACGTCTCAATGAACCTCGCTATGTAACCTTGCCAAATATCATGAAGGCTAAGAAAAAACCTTTGGATATCATCAAGCCAGAAGACCTTAGCGTCGACATTACGCCTCGTTTAAAAACAATCAAAGTGGAAGAGCCGCCTAAGCGCTCTGCCGGAATCATGGTTGCAGATGTAGCAGCTCTTGTGGATAAATTAAAAAACGAAGCGAAGGTGATTTAAATGGCTGCTCTTGTAATTGCTGAACACGACAATCATGTCCTCAAAGGAGCAACACTCAACACAATAGCTGCTGCTACTCAGTGCTCTTCTGAGGTAGACGTATTAGTTGCTGGCAGTGGAGTTGATGCAGTAGCGCAATTAGTATCGCAAATTCCAGGTGTTCGTAAAGTGATTCAGATTGATGTTCCTTATCTAGCAGATCAACTGGCCGAGCCCTTAGCTGCACAAATTTTATCGATTGCAAAGAATTACACCCATCTTTTAGCGCCCGCGACTGCTAATGGAAAGAATGTGATGCCAAGAGTGGCGGCTAAATTGGATGTTGCTCAGTTTTCTGACATTACTAAAGTGGTGAGTGAGGATACTTTCGAACGTCCTATTTATGCGGGTAATGCAATAGCAACAGTTCAATCAAGCGATCCCATCAAGGTGATCACCGTCCGCACTACGGGATTTGATCCAGTAGCATTGACCGGAGGCTCAGCAGATATTGAAAAAATGACTGCACAGGCTGATGGCGGTAAATCCAGTTTTGTAGGACGAGAGCTCAATCAGTCTGATCGTCCAGAATTAACCAGCGCTAGGATTATTGTTTCGGGAGGGCGCGGCTTAGGTTCAAGCGAAAAATATCAAGAACTCATTGCGCCCTTGGCTGACAAATTGGGGGCTGCCCTAGGCGCTTCTCGTGCTGCAGTAGATGCAGGCTATGTTCCCAACGATTATCAAGTTGGTCAAACTGGAAAGATCGTAGCTCCCGACCTCTATATTGCAGTCGGCATCTCAGGCGCGATTCAACATTTGGCTGGCATGAAAGATTCCAAAGTAATTGTGGCAATTAATAAAGATCCAGATGCTCCCATCTTTAGTGTTGCTGACTATGGTTTAGTTGCTGATCTTTTCACTGCAGTACCAGAGCTGACAAAAGCAATTTCTTAAGTATCTCTAGGCGTCTTTATTAGGAGCGGTAATGTCATATGTAGCCCCAGTCAAAGAGATGTTATTTGTCATGAATCATCTGGCAGGCTTATCGGATATTGTTGCTTACCCAAGCTACGCTGCAGCTGGAGCGGATATTGATCTAGCCCCAGCAATCTTGGAAGAGGCGGCTAAATTCAATCAAGATGTTATTGCCCCTCTGAACTGGCCTGGCGATCAAAATCCAAGTGCATTAAAGGATGGGCATGTCATCACGACCCCAGGATTCAAAGAGGCTTATGAGCAATTCGCAACTGCTGGTTGGCAAGGTGTGGTTCATCCTGCAGAGTTTGGTGGCCAAGGATTGCCTAAGATTATTTCGACAGCTTGTTTCGAGATGGTGCATTCCGCTAGCCTCTCCTTTGCATTGTGCCCAATGCTTACAGATGGTGCTATTGAGGCCTTGCTTACCGCCGCTAGCCCAGAATTAAAAGATATTTATGTGCCCAAGATGGTTTCAGGTGAGTGGACTGGCACCATGAATTTAACTGAGCCCCAAGCTGGCTCAGATCTTTCATTAGTTCGAACCCGTGCTGTTCCTCAGGCGGATGGTAGTTACCAAATATTTGGTACCAAAATTTATATCACTTACGGCGATCACGATATGGCTAACAACATCGTGCATCTAGTTTTGGCTCGTACGCCGGATGCTCCTGAAGGTGTAAAAGGGATTTCTCTATTTGTTTCCCCAAAATTTTTAGTGAATAGCGATGGCTCTTTAGGCAAGCGCAACGATATTGAGTGCGTGTCCTTAGAACATAAGTTAGGGATCAAGGCAAGTCCGACTGCGGTCTTACAGTTTGGCGATCACGGTGGCGCAATCGGATATTTAGTAGGCGAAGAAAACCGCGGTCTTGAATATATGTTTGTGATGATGAATGCGGCTCGTTTTTCAGTAGGTATGCAAGGTATAGCGGTAGCTGAGCGTGCTTATCAAAAGGCAGTTCATTATGCAAAAGAGCGGATCCAAGGACGAGATCTTGCTGGCTCTGATGGGCCGGTGGCCATTATTCAGCAGCCTGATGTAAAGCGTATGCTGATGACGATGCGATCCTATACTGAAGCATCTAGAGCATTGGCATATTACGCAGCCGCGGCCTATGATGCTCAGCATGCTTCTCTAGATGCAGGTGCGCATCAAGAGAATCAGGCAATTTATGAATTCTTGGTACCGATTGTGAAAGGCTTCTCGACTGAGATGTCTATTGAGGTTGCTAGTTTAGGTGTACAAATTCATGGGGGCATGGGTTTTATAGAGGAGACCGGCGCCGCTCAGTATTACCGAGACGCCCGTATTTTGACTATCTATGAGGGCACGACAGCTATTCAGGCAAACGATCTAATCGGTAGAAAGACAGTGCGCGATGCTGGGGCTACTGCAAAACTCTTTAGTAAGAAAATTGTTGAAACCGAAGGCCTACTCAAGGCTTCCAATACAGGTGATGCTAAAGCAGTGCTGAAGCAACTGAGTGCTGCACGTTTAGCATTTGAAGCTTCAGTCGATTACATTGTGACAAATGCAAAATCTGATATCAAAGCGGTCTATGCTGGAAGTTTTGCATATTTACGTTTATGCGGCTTGGTCTTAGGGGCTTGGCAAATGGCACGTGGGCTGCTTGTTGCGGAGCAATTGCGAGCAAGCGATCCTAGTTTTTACGACGCCAAGATTGCTACTTCACGATTCTTCGCTGAGAATCTCTTGCCACAAGCTCAAGCACTAGCCACTTCCATTTTAGAGAGTGGCCATTCAACCAATGCGCTCACGCCAGAGCAGTTTTAGTCGATCTTACTGAGAAATCTTTCTCGCTTCTGAAATTTGGGATACGAAGTACTGCTCAAACGAGATTGCTAGGAAAGTCATCATCACACCTGCGCCAAGAATCAGTGAGAAGATCACGGTCAATATCGTTGGCCAACGTGATTGGGTTGCTTGAGAGACATCCAACTGCGGATTAAATTGCGCATCCCATTTTTCATCGGGGCGAAGGCCAAAGGTGATGGTGGTGAGCCAGCTTGCCTCCATCGCAATAAACCCCAGAGTAATTAAGACCCAGCCCGGCCCAGATTGAAAGCGATATTCTTTTAAGAGAAACCAGCCCGCAACGCCACCAATAAGCGCAAGCAGTTGAATCCAGGACCAAAAGAATTTTGGACCCTTTAAATAAAAACCATTGAAGCCAGTGCCCGGTAATAAAAGACCTAGCGCACAAAATAAGAACTTATATTTTTTCATTTTGATCCCGACTTACTTTGAGGAATATCGCGTTGTGCAAAAGTGAGTACTTCTCGATCGCGACCAATCATGAGCAAGCGATCACCATCGCGTACGATATTGCGATAGTCATTGAGCTCATACAGAAAATCGTTTTCTAATTCAGTGCGCTGAGGATTGCAAGCCATCTTAGTCGTAGTAATTTTTTCAAAAGTAAAGCCTCTTGAATCTTCGCTCAGATTGGCAGTAAAGCGATTGCATCCAGTGAAGCCGCTCACGCGTTCGCCGTTGGTATCAAATACCAATTGAATAGGGTTGCTGTTATCGCCCATCGGAATTTGTCGACCCCGGACTTCACCATTGGCATTGGGCGTCAAATTCCAGCGGATGAGATCCCACTTGGTATTGCGTAACTCGCTGCTGGGTGGGCTCATTTTTGCACCACAGGGTGGAATGACCCCAGAACAGGCGGTTAAGAAAGTGAATCCGATGCCATAAACAACACTTCGAAGCCCTCTAGCGGGAGCCTTGAGGATGTTTGGAATGGGTTTTTGGATCGACATAAATAGGTAAGTTATTGTTTTTAAAGTATTTTTTATTATGACAGTACGTCTATTCTAATGACTAAAGTGCTTAAATAGGTGGAACAAATGGGTCTTTT
Organism: Polynucleobacter sp.; assembly: GCA_036821065.1. Lineage (GTDB taxonomy): Bacteria > Pseudomonadota > Gammaproteobacteria > Burkholderiales > Burkholderiaceae > Polynucleobacter. Next base: position 5,386 of record DAISKI010000003.1, read on the forward strand.
CGTCTAGAATATGAGGTTTTCCGCTATGCATTGCACGTGTTTTCAGCATTTGCCGTCTTAGTTGGAGCCTGCAGTTTTGAGAGAAATTGCTTTGGCTTGTAATCAACCCGTTTTCATTTTAGATTTTAAGGAATAAATATGGTCGTCATTCGACTGGCACGCGGCGGTTCTAAGAAGCGCCCTTTTTACAGCATCGTTGCTACTGATAAACGCAACCGTCGTGACTCGAACTTTATCGAGCGCATTGGTTATTTCAATCCAAAAGCTGCGGAAGCTGAACAAGCTATGCGCGTTGCTCAAGATCGTTTGAGCTATTGGACTGGTGTTGGAGCGCAGATTTCTCCAACTGTGAAGCGTTTGATCAAAGATCATCCTGCAGTCTAAAAACTGTTTCGCTAAGAGCTTAGTCAACTTGATTGAGCTCTTAGTAGCAGGACTATTTAGGGGTGATAGGGTGACTTGCAAATGAGTACACCTTCCCTAGAAGATTTAATCGAGCTGGGCTCTATTCAAGATGCTCAAGGTTTGCGGGGTCAGCTTAAGGTTCGTCCGCATTCATCTGATCCCGTAGCTTTACTTTCTAGCAAAACTGTTTGGCTTTCCCTGTTGCCACGAGTGGCGGCGGCTCAGGCTAGCGTTAAACCTTCCTTAGAGTTGTATGAGCTCAAGCAGGCGAAGATGCACAGCGGCACTGTGCTTATTAATCTTAATGGTGTGACTGATCGTGATCAAGCCTTAGCTTTAAAAGGTGCACGCATTCTCGTAGCACGTGACGCATTTCCAAAAGCAGAAACAGATAGTTATTACTGGGTCGATTTGATTGGGTGTGATGCTATCAATTTACAAGGCGACAATTTGGGTCAGGTTTTAGATGTGACTGAAAATGGTGCGCATGGTGTGATTGCTTTGGGCAGTCTTACTGACGGTAAAACGAGGCAGTTAATTCCCTTTGTCAAAGACGTAGTGCAAAGCGTAGACTTATCTAAGAAACTCATTACCCTTGATTGGCAAGCAGATTGGTAAAGCACGATGCGCTTTGATGTTCTCACTATCTTTCCAGAAATGTTCTCCGCATTAACGCAATGGGGCGTTACTGGTCGCGCGTGTGAACAGGATTTAGCGCAAGTAAAGTTGTGGAATCCCAGGGACTATTCAAGTGATCCCCGCAAGACGGTCGATGATCGTGCTTATGGCGGTGGCCCTGGTATGGTGATGATGGTCAAACCATTGGAAGACACGATTAATGCCATCAAGGCCGACCATCGGGCTCAACACATCTCGAGCGGCCCCGTTTGTTTGCTGGCACCCCAAGGGGAGCGGTTTTCTCAAAAAATGGCCTCAGATCTCCTCGGAAGAAGCAATTTGACCTTGATTTGTGGCAGATATGAGGCAATTGACCAACGTTTTGTCGACCGAAATGTAGACCTTCAGATCTCCCTGGGGGATTTCGTCGTTTCTGGGGGTGAAATCCCCGCTATGGCCATCATGGACGCCCTGATTAGGCTTATTCCAGGAGCTTTGGGGGATGATGACTCAGCCCTCCAGGATAGCTTTATGAACGGTCTTTTGGACTATCCCCACTACACCCGGCCAGAGATCTATGAAAATTTATCAGTGCCAGACGTGCTTTTAGGCGGACATCACGCTAAAATAGCGGATTGGCGTCGGCACAAGTCTCTTGAGCTGACGTTCAGGATCCGGCCAGATCTCATTGAATTGGCCAGAACCAATGGGTTACTAAGTCGAGAAGATGAGCGGTTCCTTCAAGATTTAGTGAAATGATTTAACTACATCCTCTATCAGGTCCGTTGATGAAAGTCTCGGGATTGAACTCTGACAAGATGTTTAAGGATTCAAAATGAACTTAATTGAAAAAATTGAGCAAGAAGAAATTGCTCGCCTCACTGCCAACAAAACGCTTCCAAGTTTTGCTCCTGGCGATACGATCGTAGTTAGCGTTAACGTCGTAGAAGGTACTCGTAAACGTACTCAGGCTTTTGAAGGTGTTGTGATTGCTAAACGCAATCGTGGCTTGAACTCCAATTTCATCGTGCGTAAGATCTCTTCTGGTGAAGGTGTTGAGCGTACATTCCAAACTTACTCTCCATTGATCGCCAGTATTGAAGTGAAGCGTCGTGGCGATGTACGTCGCGCTAAGCTCTACTACTTGCGTGATCGTTCAGGTAAGTCTGCACGTATTAAAGAAAAGCTTCAAGCTCGTGTTAAAGAAGTGGCTGCCCCAGCTGCTGAATAATCTGAGCCCTTGGCTTGATATCAAAAAGGCGACTTCGGTCGCCTTTTTATTGCCCTAAAATCGACCTATGTCTAAAGCTTCCTCTCCTGATCAGATACCGCTGAATGTTGCAGCGCCTCCGGGGTTTGATGCGGAGGCAATCCCAATTCATTTACGGTGTAGCGAAGACCCCAAGGTATCTCATCAAATCTTGCAGCCAGAGCAACTGCGGCAACGTATTCAAAATCCTCCGCAATGGCAACCTGAGATTACCGATGAGAACCGTCACGTGATTGCGGCCGATATTATTGCCAAGCGCCAAGCTGCAGGAAAAATTACTCAAGCCGCAGTGCTTATCCCCCTTTTGCTAAAAGAGGGTGGTTTATCAGTATTGCTCACTCAGAGAACGCAACATCTTCATGATCACGCTGGGCAAATTAGTTTTCCGGGTGGCCGCATGGATCCACAGGACATTACTCCAGAAAATACTGCCTTGCGCGAGAGTCAGGAAGAGATTGGTCTAAACCCCGCTAATGTTGAAATCATCGGGCATCTACCCCAATATCTGACAGTGTCTGGATACAGCGTTACTCCTGTTATAGGCTTAGTGCAGGCTCAGACAGAATATCTCCATGACGAGTTTGAAGTGGCGGATGTCTTTGAGGTGCCCTTAAGCTTTTTGATGGACCCAGCTAATCATCAAGTCCGTATCTGGCAGAGTGAGCAGGGGATGCGCCGTTTTTATGCAATGCCTTATGAGAATCGGTTCATCTGGGGCGCTACTGCCGGTATGTTGCGTAACCTGTATCATTTATTAAAAGTATGACTTTCTTCTCAATTCTCATCGCCCTGATTGCTGAGCAATATCGCCCAGTCAACGCTAATCATTGGATTCGGCGGATGAGCGATCGTTGGTTGGATTGGATCGCCAAAGAGTTCGGTGGCAAGAATCAAGAAGGCGCAAGTCCAGTTGGTGCAAGAATTGCTTGTGCGATTGCTTTTATTCTTCCGACCTTTATCGTATTTTGTATTTACGTTGCTTGTATGCTCAAGTACACGATTCTCGGTTTCATCTGGAACGTCATCATTGCTTATCTCTTTTTTGGCTTCCGCCAATTTAGCCATTCCTTTACTAAAGTTCATGAAGCCATTGAGATTCATGATTTACCTGCCGCTCGCGCTGCTTTAGCGGAGTGGTATGGGCCAGATTTGGATGTGAGTAACCTGAATGAAACCGAAGTCATCTCTTTAGCTCTCGAGCGAGCTATTGTGGGCGCGCATCGCCATGTCTTTGGAGTGCTGTTTTGGTTCCTGATGCCGCTTGGCCCCGCCGGAATTGTGATGTATCGCTTGGCAGATACAGCTATTACACGTTGGTCTGCTAAAGGTGACTTCAACCTTAGCGAGGCGGCTCGTTATTTCTTCTATGTGATTGATTGGATTCCATCACGGATTACAGCGATGGGTTTTGCCATCGTAGGTAATTTTGAAGATGCTGCGTATGCGTGGCGCCACCTTACTCATAAATGGGCTGACTCTATCAATGCAGTGATTTTGTCTGCTGGTAGTGGTGCGCTTGGAGTGCGCTTAGGTGAGCCCTTAGCTGAGCCGGATAGCGATCAAGCTCTGCTCATGGCAGAAGCGGGTGAACCTCAGATTTATGAAATTGGTATCGAACCTACTGAGAGGACTATGCGTTCAGCAGTAGGCTTAGTGTGGCGCTTAGTTATCGTTTGGTTGGCTTTGTTGTTAATGCTGACCACCGCTCTTTGGCTTGGGTGATTCCCTGTAGCTGCGTATCCGCAGTTCTCGAATCCGAGTGCAATTGTCTAAATAGCGCCAATCTTTCCGGCGCGATTTCATTCCTCTCAACTGCCTCCCGAATCACACAGCCTGGCTCGGATTGATGGGCGCAGTTATGAAAGTGACATTTTCCTAATAAGGGTTGAAATTCTCGAAAGGCATGTTGCAGTTCACTGACAGACATGTGGGCAAGACCAAATTCTTGAAAGCCTGGGGAGTCGATTAAAGCCCCCAACTTTCCTGAAGAGTTTCTTCCCCAAGACTCAGGGAGTTCAAAGTAGCGACAGGCTGTTGTCGTATGTTTGCCAGTATCCAGCCTGACTGAATATTCTTGGGTAATCGCTGCAGCATTCGGTACCCAAGCATTCAGCAGACTAGATTTACCCATGCCGGATTGGCCCACGAAAACAGAAACTTTGCCTTGAAGTGCAGGACGAAGAGCCTCAATCGAGGCGCTATCAAACTTAGCAGACACTTCACTAACGGGATATCCCATGCGGGCATAAGGCTCGATCAGCTTGCGAGCATGCGCTAAGTTCTCGGGCAGATCAGACTTGTTGAGCAGAATATGCAAATCAATTTGATTGGCCTCAGCAGCAACTACAGCCCGACCTAAAAGGTCTGGCGAGAAAGCGGGTTGGGTAGCCAGGACCACCAGAATTTGGTCTACATTGGAAGCAATCAATTTGCTCTTAAATGCATCGGATCGATAGAGTAAGTTGCGGCGTGGCTCAATTTCGACCAGACGGGCTTGGTCTGCTGAGGTGCTTTCTAGTAACATCCGATCGCCTACTGCACCAATATGTTGTTTGGCAGGAGTGCTCACTTGAATTAAAGGACCATCGGGTGACTCATTGCTGGATGAGTCTCGTACCAAACGCTGCGCTAAGTAATGTCGACCATAGGAGGCCGTCAGTAGCGCGCGAAATTGCTCCATCAGTTTGCTGAACTCTTTTGCAGATTCGCGATCCGTAAAGGAGCGGGAGGATGAGAGCTATAGAAAGCGGTATAGATTGGATCAGGTGTCAGCGTAGAGGCATTGTCTTGATATAACTTTACTAGTGCTGCAATAAGATCACTCGCAGAAGATTTACTAGCGGCAAAGTTATCGGCCTCGTATTCATGTTTGCGAGAGGCAAGGCTGCCTAGTGGTGTGAAGAAGAAGGTAAATACAGGTGAGACCAGCATAAAAAGTGCCAGAGCTAAACCTCCGTTATAACCATCCAGACTTGGCATTACCCCAAGATCCTCGTAGAACCAGACCTGTGTACTAATCCAGCCCAGTAAGGCAAAGACACCAAAACTCAAGGCAAAAGAAAATAAAAGCCGTTTACGTATGTGATTGCACTTAAAGTGACCGAGCTCGTGAGCGAGTACGGCCTCAACTTCATTGGGATTGAGTTTCTCAATCAAGGTGTCAAAGAAAACAATCCGCTTAGCCTTCCCCATGCCAGCAAAGAAAGCATTGCCATGTGCACTCCGCTTGCTGCCATCCATTACAAAAAGACCTTGGCTAGCAAAGTCACAACGCTGCAGTAGTGCTTCAATTTGCGTCTTGAGCGCACCATCTTCTAGAGCTTCGAATTTATTGAATAGCGGCGCAATAACACTCGGAAAAATCCATTGCATTAATAAACTGAACACAGTGAGGACAGCCCAAGCCCAGAGCCACCAGAGGCTGCCTGCTTGAGCCATCAAGCTTAAGATGATCCACAGCAAGGGAATGCCAATCACTCCCCCTAAGAGGGCGCCTTTAATCAAATCGATAAAAAAGAGTTTCTTTGACATCCGATTAAAGTCAAAACGTTCTTCCAGGTGAAACTGCTTATACCAAGAGAAGGGCAGATCAATCACGCTGGAGATCAGCACAATCGAAACTAACAAAGCGATCTGCTGAATAATTCCCTGACCCAGACTACCAATCAGAGTGAGATTGAGGATTTGAAGTCCACCTAATAAGGTAAAACCAATCAGCACAATCGCACTGACGCTATTCTCTAAAATACCCAAGCGTAATTTAGCAATCGTGTAGTCAGCCGCTTTTTGGTGCTCTGCTAATGAAACTTTCTGGGCAAATTCTGCAGGGACTTGAGCGCGGTGTTTTGCAACATAGCGAATTTGGCGTTGAGATAGCCAGTAACGGAGGCCGAAACTGGTGGCGAAGGCGATTAAAAAAACAATTGTGAATGTCATGAGATGATTATAGATATGAGTGAACAAAACCCGTCCCAAGCCCCTAAAAATGCCCCAAGCAGTGCCCCTGCTAGTGAGAACCTCATTTGGGTTGATATGGAGATGTCAGGCTTAAATCCAGAAACCGAGCGTATTCTAGAAATTGCCATCATTGTTACCGATGCTCACCTGAATACTATTGCGACTGCACCGGTCTGGGTAGTTCACCAGGAGGATACAGTTTTAGATGCAATGGATGCTTGGAATAAAGGTACCCATGGTCGATCGGGTTTGATTGATAAGGTTAAATCTTCCTCTCTGGATGAGGCGACAGTTGAGGCTCAATGTATTGCCTTTCTGAAACAACACATCAAACCAGGTATTGCGCCCATGTGCGGAAATACGGTTGGTCAAGATCGGCGCTTTATGGCTCGGTATATGCCTAAATTAGAGGCCTACTTTCATTACCGAAATATTGACGTCTCAACCCTCAAGGAACTCTGCAAACGGTGGCATCCCGAATTATTGAAGGGCTTTACCAAACAGCAGGCACATACAGCCTTGGCTGATATTGAGGAATCTATCGAAGAGTTAAAGTATTACCGCGAAAAGTTTATCGTGCCGCTGCCCCAATAGAAAGGTAATTATTTCTTGATGGCGCTTTTAGGTCTAAATGCCTTGACGACACTTTCTTGGGTCTCAATATAAGGGCCACCAATCAAATCAATGCAGTACGGCACAGCAGCAAAGATACCGGGAACGATCGATTTACCTTCGGCATCTTTTAAGCCCTCCAAAGTTTCTTGAATCGACTTGGGCTGTCCAGGTAAATTAATAATTAAAGCAGTGTGGCCCTCAATCTCTCGCAGGACGGCAGTTTGACGGGACAGAATTGCGGTGGGCACAAAACGCAAACTGATTTGTCTCATCTGCTCCCCAAATCCAGGCATTTCCCGAGTACCGGCAGCAATGGTCGCTTCAGGAGTGACATCGCGACGCGATGGACCTGTACCACCAGTTGTCAGAACTAAATCACAACCTTCCTGATCAACCAATTCAGCAATATTCTTAGTAATAATTTGGGCTTCATCCGCAATCAGACGCTCAGAGAAAGTGCAGGGATTGAGAATGGTTTTTTCTAGCCAAGCCTTGAGGGCTGGTATGCCTTCATCAGTGTAAACACCTTGACTGGCGCGGTCAGAGATCGAGATTAGGCCAATTTTGATCGAATCTGGGGCGGCTTCTGTATGCTTCATGTTTCTATTCTAGCTATTATTGAGACATGTTTACTTATTCATCCAATCAGTTTCAAGAAATCATTGAGTTTATGCTGGCAGAAGCTGGGCGAAGAGGCGCTTCTGATGCAATTGCGGAAGTCTCTGAAGGTCAAGGTCTAGCAGTGACTGTCCGCAAGGGGGAAGTGGAAACCATTGAGCAAAGTCTTGATAAACAAGTTGGGGTTACCGTTTTTCTGGGGCATCGCCGAGGTAACGCCAGTACCAGTGATTTTTCACAAGCATCTTTACGTGCAACCGTAGAGGCTGCGTACCATATCGCTCAACATACCGCAGAGGATGATTGTGCCGGTCCAGCCGAGCCCGAGCTCTTAGAGAAAAAACCAAAAGACTTAGACTTATTTCATCCATGGGCAATTGATGCAATCGAGGCTGTCGAGATTGCGCGTGCTGCGGAAGCTGCTGCCTTTGCAGTCAGTAAACAAATTCGTAATAGTGATGGCGCCTCTGTATCAGCCCATCATGGGCATTTCATGATGGGGACTACGAATGGTTTTATGGGAGGCTATCCTTTCTCACGTCACTACATCTCATGCGCACCGATTGCGAATGGCTTGACTAAAAAATCAGGCATGCAGCGTGACGACTGGTACTCCAGCTCTCGAGTGCCCAAGGAGTTAGCAGAGCCGGCTGCGATTGGAAAATATGCTGCGCAACGGGCACTTTCTCGTTTGAACGCGAGATCGATTAGTACTCGTCGTTGTCCAGTGATCTTTGAGGCCCCGCTGGCTGCTGGCCTGATGGGTGGCTTGGTCCAAGCAGTTTCAGGAGGTGCTTTATATCGTAAGTCGAGCTTCTTATTGGATAGTTTGGGTAAAGCAGTACTGCCTAAGCATGTCAGTCTGATAGAAGAGCCGCATCATCATGCGATGATGGGTAGCGCACCCTTTGATGAAGAAGGTGTTAAAACACATGCGCGTACCGTGGTAGACCAAGGAATTTTGCAAGGCTACTTTCTGTCGACCTATTCAGCACGTAAGTTGGGTATGAAAACTACTGGCAATGCAGGGGGCTCACATCACCTTATATTTCAAAGTAAAAAAACTCGTCAGGGCGGATTACCCGCGCTACTAAAAGAAATGGGCACCGGTTTATTGGTAACTGAATTGATGGGGCAGGGCGTGAACTATGTTACTGGCGACTACTCCCGGGGTGCTTTTGGTTATTGGGTGGAGAATGGTGAAATTCAGTACCCGGTTGAAGAAGTGACAATTGCTGGCAATCTGCGCGATATGCTAATGGATATTGCGATGATTGGTAGCGATACTTTGGTGCGGGGTAGTAAAGAAACCGGATCGATCTTGATTGGCTCAATGACCGTCGGTGGTAAGTAAGAGCTATTTACGTTCTAGAGTGACAAAGTCAAAGTGAATATCGCCTTCGACATTCGGTAGGCGTTCTACCTCATGCCAATCGGCTGGATCTGGAATCTCAAAGAAGGTATCCCCACCCTGTATATCGAGTTTAATTTCGGTAAGGTAGAGTCGATCTGCCAAAGGGAAGGCTTGTGTAAAGAGCTGCTCTCCGCCAATCACAAATACCCGGGGGAATTCTGCAAGACTTGCAAGTGCTTCCTCTAGGGAGTGAACGACTTCACCGCCATTAAGTTGCAGATCATGATTGCGTGTGACGACAATATTGCGACGACCTGGAAGTGGGCGACCAATGGATTCCCAAGTCTTGCGACCCATGATGACAGGATGACCCATGGTAACGCGCTTGAAGAATTGCAGATCTGCTGAAATTTTCCAGGGCATTTGATTGTCTCGTCCAATCACATGATTCTGTGAGCGGGCAACAATCATTGAAATTGTAGGTTGCGCCATGATCAGACTGCTACCGGTGCTTTGATATGAGGATGAGACTCATAGCCGACAATCTCAAAATCTTCGAACTCATAATCAAATAAAGAATCAGGCTTGCGCAAAATATTCAGCTTGGGTAGAGGGAAGAAGTCTCTCGATAATTGGAGTTCAACTTGCTCAAGATGATTGCTATACAAGTGGCAGTCACCGCCAGTCCAAATAAAGTCCCCTGCTTCAAGATTGCATTGCTGGGCAACCATGTGCGTTAGCAAAGCATAGCTCGCAATATTGAAAGGAACCCCTAAAAAGATATCAGCACTACGTTGGTAGAGCTGGCATGACAGCTTGCCATCTGCAACATAAAACTGAAAGAAGGCATGGCATGGCGCGAGTGCCATCTTTGGGATATCTGCTACGTTCCAAGCAGAAACGATAATGCGTCGGGAATCAGGATTCTTTTTGATGGTCTCGAGTACTTCAGAGATCTGATCGATGTGTTGTCCATTTGGTGCTGGCCAGGAACGCCATTGATAGCCGTATATCGGACCAAGATCACCATCCGGTGCAGCCCACTCATTCCAAATGGAAACACCGCGCTCTTTTAGCCAATTGTTATCTGTACTCCCCTTAAGAAACCAGAGTAATTCATAGATGATGGATTTGAGATGGAGTTTTTTGGTTGTCACCATTGGAAAACCATCGGCCAAATTAAAGCGCATCTGGTGCCCAAAAACTGAGAGTGTGCCAGTGCCTGTTCTGTCAGATTTGGGTGTTCCCTTTGCGAGAACTTCTTTCATCAGGTCGTGATATTGGCGCATGATTGGTAAAGTGTAATGTAAAAGGGCGTTACTCTGTATTCCCCACCCCAAGCACTTTGTGGAGCTTAGTTGAGGTGGTGGTGTATTGGAGCTGAATCGTTTTCTCTGGGCTCAGATAGGCTGCTGCTGCAAAGGCCGCTAAGGCTGCTTCATGAAAGCCCGACAGAATGAGTTTCTTCTTCCCGGGATAGAGGTTGATATCACCAACTGCGAATATTCCCGGCGTACTGGTTTGGAACTTTTCGGTGTCAACCGTAATTTGCTTGCGATCAATATCTAGGCCCCAGTCGGCGATGGGACCTAATTTAGGAGACAGACCAAAGAATGCCAATATCACATCACAAGGAACAGAGCTTTTGGCGCCATCAATACCAGTGATGAGTAGCTCACTCAGTTTGTCATCATGGACTTCGAACCCAGCTAGCTGCCCGATCTTGAGATTAATCTTCCCAGTGTCACAAAGCTCGCGCATCTTGGAGACGGATTTTGGTGCCGCCTTAAAGTCATCACGCCGATGAATCAGAGTTAACTGATTAACCTTGTCGGCGAAATATAGAGCCCAATCGAGTGCGGAATCACCCCCGCCACAGATCACCATATTTTTACCAAGGAATTGTTCGGGATCTTTGACTCGATAAAACACCTGTGTGCCATCAAATCTATCAATGCCATCGAGTGGAACTAGTCGCGGCTGAAATGCACCGACACCAGCAGCAATAAAAACGGTTTTGCTAATGAAGTGCTGATCAGCGCTGGTATGAATATCAAAGCGACCATCAGGTCTTTGAGCAACCATGCTGACCTCTTGCCCCAAATGAAATTGGGCGCCAAAAGGTTCGATCTGTTTTAGAAGATTATCGGTTAGTTCTTTACCAGTGCAAACTGGTAGAGCGGGGATATCGTAAATCGGTTTATCAGGGTAGAGCTCCATGCATTGGCCACCAATAATGGGCAGCGCATCAATCACATGGGCTTTAATTTCTAGAAGACCAAGTTCAAATACTTGGAAGAGCCCCACCGGACCGGCGCCAATGATGACTGCATCGGTTTCAATGGAAGAGGACAAGTGAGCGCTCTAAGAGGTGAGTAAGTAAAACTTACTTAACGAGCTCAGCCAATTTGCTTTTAACGTCTTTCCACTCATCAGCATCTGGTAGGGCACCTTTGGATTTTGTAATAGACGTCCAAGAGGATGCGAGATCAGCATTGATTTTAATAAATTGTTGCTGGTCTCCAGGGACATCGTCCTCTGCATAGATTGCATTGACCGGACATTCTGGTACGCATACGGCGCAATCAATACACTCATCAGGATCGATCACTAAAAAATTGGGGCCTTCGCGGAAGCAGTCCACAGGGCAAACGTCCACACAGTCGGTGTATTTGCAGCGGATACAAGATTCAGTAACAACGTAAGTCATGATAATTGGTCAGTTTTCGATTCGGTAGCCCACGGCAAGTCATGGGAATAATAGCAATTTTAGCCGAATTCACTTTTTTTCTAGGTAAACCCGCTAATTCACTTGAGGTAAAGTCTCTTTTAAGGAGATTTAAATGACTACACAAAATATGGCTAAAAAACCTAAAATTTTCATCGCTAGAGCGATATTTGCCGATGCACTCCCCCAATTAGAGGAGTCTTTTGAGGTGACCTCAAATCAGTCGGATGAGGTATTGACCCCACAAGAATTGCAAAAAGCCCTTGTAGGTATGGATGGCGCACTGGTATCGGGCGGCGACCGAATCGACGCTTCGATTTTATCCGCCGCAAAAGACCTCAAAATTGTGTCCAATATTGCAGTGGGTTACAACAACTTGGATATTCCGGCAATGACTGCGGCGGGCGTGATGGGTACCAATACCCCTGATGTCCTAACGGACACAACCGCTGACTTTGGATTCGCTTTGATGATGGCAGCTGCACGTCGAGTGACTGAATCAGAGCATTGGCTCAGAGCGGGTAAATGGGAAAAGTGGGCCTTGTTCAACAATCCATTGGGCGTAGATATTCACCACAGCACATTGGGCATTATTGGTATGGGACGCATTGGACAAGCTATCGCCAAACGCGGCTTGGGTTTTGGTATGAAAGTGATCTACTGCAATCGCAAGCGATTACCTGAACAGCTTGAGAAAGAGTGTGGTGCGACCCATGTATCAAAAGAGGAATTACTGAAAACAGCTGACCATGTCATTTTGGTCTTGCCTTACAGTGCCGAGAGTCATCACACGATTGGCGAGAAAGAACTGTCGTTGATGAAACCCACTGCAACCTTAACGAATATTGCGCGGGGCGGCATTGTGAATGATCTCGCACTAGCGCAAGCCCTCAAGGCTGGCAAGATCTTTGGTGCTGGCTTAGATGTGTTTGAGGGAGAACCAAAGGTGATCCCAGAGTTATTGGCATGCAGTAATGTCGTGCTCGCACCGCACGTGGGTAGTTCAACTGAGCAGACCCGTAGGGCCATGATGAATTTAGCAATCAAAAATCTGCGCGCAGGACTTGCAGGTCAAAGACCGCCAAACTTAATTAATACAGACTTAATGCCAAGCTAGGGCTTGGGAAACAATCGAAACGGAGTGATGCTAATTACTCTGTTTCGATTTCGTCTGATAGTTCGCGCAATGCTAATTCAATGCCACCAAATTTGCTGGCGACCCAGTTGTAGACTTTGCATGCAATCCATAGCAATGCAAAACCGAGTAGTGCATTCAGAATTAATGCAGAGATCACCGTAAATCCGGGAATTGCACCATCTCGAATAAATGCGACAAACAGAGCTAAGAGAACAATCGGTACCGAGAAGCAGAGATATACCAAAACCAGGGTTTTGGCAGTGTGCATCGGATCGAGGAAGACAACTTCTTTTTTTGTGAATTTCATAATGCTGCAATCTTAAAGCAGTCCTTCGAAAAGTGCTACATCTACCCAGTCACCAGCATTAATATTTTCTTGATCATGAGTAAGAATGACGAAGCAGTTTGCCTCACTCATTGAGCGCAAGATGCCAGCACCCTGACTGCCAGTCAGTCTCACACTGGGCCTACCCTCTGGACCTCGGCTCAGAATAGCCCTTTGAAATTCAGTACGGCCAGCCTTTTTGCGGATGGCTTGCTCAGTAATTGCCTGAGTGAGTAAAGGGGTGGTGTCCTTGGCGCCGTTCAACTGCAAAAGTGCGGATCGAACAAATTGGTAGAAGGTAACCATCACTGCTACGGGGTTGCCTGGTAAGCCAAAGAAGAGGGTCTTGTGGGCTGGCAACTTTCCGGAAACCGGCTTTAAAGTACCAAATGCCATTGGTCTACCAGGTCGCATCGCAATTTTCCAGAAGCCCACGTCTCCAAGCTCTTGTAGTACTTGTTTGGTGAAGTCTGCCTCACCAACAGATACCCCACCACTGGAGATCAGCACATCAGCCTTAACCGCCGCTGCACAGAAGGCTGCCTTTAATGAATCTGGATCATCTTGCACAATACCGCAATCGATCACTTCTAAACCTAAGCGCTTGAGCATGCCAGTCAAGCTATAGCGATTGCTATCGTAGATACCACCTTCCTTGAGTGTTTCTCCCAAAGGGGTGAGTTCATCACCCGATGACAGGATAGCCACTCGTAATTTACGTTTGACCTTTAATGAAGCAATTCCCAATGAAGCTGCTAAGCCAAGGTCAGCAGGCCGCAAAATTCTGCCAGCGACGATTGCTGGCTTGTTCTTTTCTAAATCCTCCCCTTTAAGACGGCGGTTATCGCCAGACTTTAAGAGAGATGGATCGAAGGCTATCTCATGATCACTTACGCTTACTAACTCTTGGGGGATGACAGTGTCACATGCACTGGGCATCAGAGCTCCGGTCATGATTTGGATGCATTCCCCTTTTGCTATTGCACCTATATAAGGTTTGCCCGCATAAGCAATGCCAACTATCTTTAGCTGAGTTTTTTTACTTTCACCCTTCAAACAAACGCCATCAAAAGCGAAGCCATCCATCGCAGAATTGTCGGCAGATGGAACATCTATCGGCGAGAGAAGATCTTCTGATAACACCCGATTGAGCGCATCGTTGAGCGCTACGACTTCAGAATCGAGTGGAGTTTCTGCAAGCAACTCATTCACTAAGCCATTGATCGCTTCACGCGCTTGATCTACGCTTAAGGATGAGCTTAAGAGAATAGGGTTATTAGGTGAATACTTCATGATGACGCTTTCTCTAGCGTAAGGAGTTCTTCAGGAGTATTGACATTTGCAAACGCAGATTCTGAATCAAAAACTACTGTGCTGCTATTAAGTTCTTTAAACCAGCGATCAATTTTCAAATCACCCAGGCTAATAAACTCCTCCAGCGACTTTAATAGTGAGATATGCATCAGGCAGAAGACTGGTTGAGCCCAAGTTTTACCAGCATTGTCTTTGCTGGATGCATAGACGAGATCAAAAGAGCCCTCAGCGAGTTTTGTTGAGAGTAGTTGAACCAAGTTTGTTGGTAGTAATGGCGAATCACAGGGGGCAGTTACTAAATATTTAGTAGGACAGGCTTTTAGGCCAGCTGTAAAGCCTGCTAGGGGCCCTGAGAAGCTCGAATCAGCATCACTGACTATTGGATAACCATAAGTCGCATACTGCTCAAGATTACGATTGGCATTAATCATGATTGAGCCTACTTGAGGCTTGAGCCGATTAATGGCAGATTCAATTAGGGGGCGATGATGAAAGGGAATGAGACCCTTATCAATACCACCCATTCTTTGGGCCCGACCGCCAGCAAGAATGAGTCCGGTGATTTCTATTTGAGAGATCATTAGCCGCCAATGTAAGACATTTCAACTTTGGGCCCAGTTGAAGGTGTTGATTCAAGTAGGGATCCACGGACCTCAGAATAGTGATCATCCCGTTTTGACCAAACGTTCATGATGGCATTGGCAATCTCTAAATCATTTTTACCTGAGCGCAACATGGATTTGAAATCAAAACCTTCGTTAGCAAACAGACAGAGATACAGTTGTCCATCTGTTGAAATACGTGCGCGGGAACAATCACCACAAAAAGCTTGGGTCACACTGGAGATCACGCCAATCTCGCCAGAACCATCAAGGTAGCGCCAGCGTTTAGCAACTTCACCAGAATAATTAGGAGAGATAGGCTCCAGGGGATAAACCGCATGAATTGCTGAGATCACTTCTTGAGAGGGGACTACCTCTGCCATGTTCCAACCATTGGAGCTGCCAACATCCATATATTCAATAAAGCGCAGAACAACACCAGTACCTTTGAAGCGTTTGGCCATAGCAATGATCTCATGTTCATTACTACCCTTCTTTACCACCATATTCACTTTGATGGAATCAAACCCATTCTCTTGTGCAGCGGCAATTCCATCGAGCACGTCTTCAACCGGAAAATCGACATCGTTCATTTTCTTGAAGACCGCATCGTCTAGTCCATCGAGGCTTACGGTTATCCGTTTCAGGCCTGCAGCTTTTAGTAGAGCCGCTTTCTTGCGCAAGATACTGCCATTGGTGGTGAGGGTGAGATCGAGCGAGGACCCATCTGGAGCCTTAATTTTGTCTAACATGCCAATTAGGATCTCGATATTTTTCCGTAGCAAGGGCTCACCACCCGTTAAGCGAATTTTTTCTACACCGAGTGAAGCAAAGATCGTAGCCAGTCGTGTGATTTCTTCAAAGCTGAGAAGTTCATCATGGGCTAAATAGGGATAGTCTTGATTAAAGACTTCCTTTGGCATGCAATAAGTACACCGAAAGTTACAGCGGTCTGTAACAGAAATTCGCAGATCTCTTAAGAGCCGACCTCGAGTATCTTGATTCGATGAGTTCGGAGATTGAAGTTGAGTAGGAATGGAGGGACTTAAACCCTTTCCTTCATCAATTCGAATGGGGATGACTTTTTCAACCATCATTCAATTATGGCTGTGAAACGCGGTTTCTGCCAAACCGCTAAATACCCTAGTGGGGTATCTCGCGGCCTGGAGAATTCGTTTTAAACCGTTTTTTCTTGACCGCCGGTTTCAACTAAAACCATTGGGCCATCGGGAAGTGTTGCTGGAGCCTTGGGAGCGCGGCCCAAATTCACAGAAATGTGCTCTGCTTGAATCTGAGACTGTACTTCTGTGTGCTTACTAGAGTCAGTAGCCACCCAAACCATGCCAGCTGATTGCACGACATTTTGCAGAGGGCTTTCCTCTAGTGCCTTGAAAGCCACCTTAGGAAGTTCGGCTGCAGGCTTAGCAATCACTTCGATTGCAGGAGTGGGTGAAGCTTTTGGACTGCTATGGCTTCTCTGTGAGCGCTCTGGAGCAGCGGGCGCTGGCTTGTGATTACCAAAGCTTTGTGCCAAATTTTGGGTAGGCATTGAAGCAGAGGATCCAGCCATTCCAACAGGAGGGCCCGAGAAAGCAGGTGCTGGAACCAGAGTTGTAGAAGCAGTGCTCGCGGCGACATCATTACCTTGTGTATTTTCTGCATCACTACGTTCACCACGCTCGCGCTGACCTCGTCCACGACCGCGACGATTGCGACCACGACCGCGACGCTCTTCGCCATCCGCATTTTGAGTGACATCAGCTTGAGGTGTAGCCTCGCCAGTGGTTGCTGGAGTTGCAGCATTCGCATTGTTTTGTTGACGCTCAGGCTTAGGACCATTTTGATTGCGATTATTACGATTGCGCCCTTGACCCTGACCTTCTGGGCGAGTTTTTTGCTCGCCTGAAGCAGCATCCGCAGCTGGTCGTTCAGTGCGTTCACCATTGCGATCGTTGCGATCACCGCGGCGACCACGATTGCGATTATTACCACTGTTGCCATTGGCATTGCGTTGATTAGGATTGCGACCACGATTGCGGTTTTCTTCTGGCTTGACTTCTGGCTCAGTGGATGAGAATAGCTTTTTTATAAAGCCAAACAAACCACCAGAACTTTCAGCCTTCTTAGGAGCTTCACGTTGTGGACGTGGCTGACTTACTGGAGCAGGCTGGTTCGGTGTTATACCTTTCACCGCAGCTTCAGGGCGCGCCTTTACATCAGCATCCTTACGGCTCACGATGGTATCGGCTTCTAATTCGCGGGCGGCTTCTTCAGCCATCACATAGCTGGCTTTTTGATCATCTAAGCGAGGATCATCGTGACGCAAACGCTCAAGCTTGTAGTGCGGAGTCTCTAAATGCTTATTAGGCACCATTAAGACATTCACCTTAAAGCGACTCTCGATCTTGATCACTTCAGCGCGTTTTTCATTGAGTAGGAAGGCAGCCACTTCGACTGGTACCTGCGTATGAATTGCAGCTGTGTTTTCTTTCATTGCTTCTTCTTGAATAATGCGCAAGACTTGGAGTGCTGAAGACTCGGTATCCCGAATATGGCCTGTGCCGTTACAACGCGGGCAGGTAACATGACTACCTTCAGAAAGAGCAGGGCGTAAACGCTGGCGTGACATTTCCATCAAGCCAAACTTAGAGATCTTGCCCATCTGAACCCGGGCGCGATCATGACGCAAAGCATCGCGTAGACGATTCTCAACATCCTTCTGTGCTTTGCTCGAGTCCATATCAATGAAGTCGATCACAATCAAACCGCCTAAGTCACGTAAGCGTGCTTGACGAGCGATTTCATCGGCGGCTTCTAAATTGGTACGCGCCGCAGTTTCTTCAATATCAGATCCACGAGTAGCGCGCGCCGAGTTCACGTCGACGGATACCAAAGCTTCAGTATGGTCGATCACGATGGCGCCGCCAGATGGCAAAGGTACGGTACGTGAGTACGCAGTTTCAATTTGATGCTCAATTTGGAAACGCGAGAAGAGGGGAACATCATCTTGATAACGCTTAACCCGTGGCAGATTGTCTGGCATCACTACCGACATAAATGCTTGCGCTTGTTCGAAGATATCATCCGTATCGATCAGGATTTCGCCAATATCAGGCTGGAAATAATCACGGATTGCACGAATCACCAAGCTGGACTCTAAATAGATCAGCAGCGGAGCTGAGTTGCCTTGAGCAGCCTCATCAATGGCTTTCCATAACTGCATGAGGTAACTTAAGTCCCATTGCAATTCGGTAGCGTCACGGCCAATACCAGCAGTACGAGCAATGATGCTCATTCCATCGGGAATATCCAATTGCGACATAGCATCACGCAGCTCTTGACGGTCTTCACCCTCAATACGACGAGATACACCACCTCCGCGAGGATTGTTGGGCATCAACACCAAGTAACGACCTGCCAGAGAGATGAAAGAGGTTAGGGCGGCACCTTTTTGGCCTCGCTCCTCTTTTTCTACCTGAACAATGATTTCTTGGCCTTCGCGCAAAGCATCTTTAATAGAGGCGTTGCGAACGTCGATACCTTCTTTGAAATAGGTACGGGCTACTTCCTTGAATGGCAGGAAGCCATGCCGTTCTTCCCCATAATTTACGAAGCAGGCTTCGAGGGAAGGTTCAATGCGGGTGATAACCCCTTTATAAATGTTGCCTTTACGTTGTTCACGACCGGCGGCTTCAATATCAATATCTATGAGTTTTTGACCATCGACGATGGCAACTCGCAACTCTTCTTGTTGAGTTGCATTAAATAACATGCGTTTCATAACACTCTCCTATTGGGGAGGGTGTCGCTGCGCGGTGCGTTAGGGGACAGATTTGTACCAGTGCTGGGCAATGCCCATTGGTATAAGAGTGTGGGTCAAACTATTGCCAGTGAATTTCACTGAGCCCACTGAATTCACTGTACTGTGATTCGGTGCCACACTTGACGCTCGCCACAGAGACCTCCTTTAGGTCATCAATGCAGGCGCGCGCCTGAAAACTGTCTTCTAATCGCGGGTCGCGGCATACGGCACACCAACCCTGCGCCTCATTACAACGGGGGAGGGGCAACCCCGGGAGTCTTTTAAAGGGCGACTCCAAGCTCCACGATTCAAACCTGACTTCAGGCTGGTCTCGGGCCAATAAATTGGCTAGAGCGTTGATTATACGGCACAAGTTGAATGACAATGGGGTATTGTTGAGTCCCTTGCCAGTCTGGCGAGAGATAAAAGTATGAAATCGACCCTATCCTCCCAGCCCCAAACTAAGCCTGCTAAGACCAAAACCCCGGTCGCCCCAGCGGTTCGCTTGGAAACGATTGGACCTGAAGAGGCTGGACAGCGTCTGGATAACTACCTCTTGCGCTGGGCTAAGGGTGTCCCTAAAAGTCATGTGTATCGGATTATTCGCTCGGGTGAGGTGCGGGTCAATAAAAAAAGAGCAGAGCCCACCACCCGTCTTGTTGAGGGTGACGTCGTTCGAGTACCCCCTGTCAGAATTGCAGAGCCAGCCCAAATTGCGGCTGCGAATTCTGCCCAAACTAAATCTCGCGCCCAGGGCTTTTCTGACAAGATGCCAATCTTGTTTGAAGATGAAGCTTTGCTGATTGTTGATAAGCCTGCGGGGCTCGCTGTGCATGGTGGCTCCGGAATCGCGCTAGGCGTGATTGAGACGCTGCGCATTACTAGGCCCGAACTCAATTTTCTAGAATTGGTACATCGCTTAGATCGCGATACCTCTGGCGTTTTAATGTTAGCTAAGAAGCGTAGTGCTTTAGTAGAAATGCACCGGCAAATTCGGGAGGGTCATACCGATAAACGTTATTACCTCTTAGCGCATGGCGCAATTGATGCTGGCCCAGGCACTATGCAGCTGAAGTTCCCACTCCATAAGTATTTGTTACCCAATGGTGAGCGTCGGGTGAGAGTTGATCCTGAAGGACTGCCTAGCCATACCGCTTTGCGGCTTGTCAAAAAGTTGCAACAAGGAGATGCTGCAATCAGTTTTGCTGAAGCGCAATTAAAGACGGGCCGTACCCACCAAATCCGGGTGCATTTACAAAAACTGGGGCATGCCATTTTGGGTGATGATAAGTATGGCTTTGAGGATGCAGATAAACGGATTAAATCCAAGCGACTCTATTTACACGCTCATCTAGCAGGCTTTACCCATCCACGAACGGGAGAAAAAATGCGTATTGAGTCTCCCTTGCCTGCAGAATTCGCAGCGATGATGCAAAGCTTTGAGCAATAGTATGACCAAGGCTCCAAAATCCAATCGACGCTACGACCTGATTGTTTGGGACTGGGATGGCACGATCATGGATTCCACTCCAACCATCGTCAATTGCATTCAACAAGCCTGCCGTGACCTGGGTTTCAAGGAGCCAGATGATTCTTTGGCAAGCTCAGTCATTGGCTTGGGGATTCAAGATTCACTAAGACGGGCAGTGCCTTGGATTGAGCCCGTTCATTTTCCGAAACTCACAGACCGATTTCGCTTTCACTACTTGGCCAAAGATCACGAGCTCCATTTATTTGAGGGTATCCGTGAGTTGCTAGAGGATTTGCGTAATGAGGGTTACTTATTGGGTGTTGCTACCGGAAAGTCACGCGTTGGCTTAGATCGCTCTCTAGAGTTTCATCAATTAGGCCATGTCTTTCATGAAACTCGCACTGCAGATGAGTCCTTTTCAAAACCGCACCCCGGCATGCTCTTGGAGTTATCGGATGTCATGCAAGTACCAACCCGTCGAATGCTGATGATTGGCGACACTACACATGACCTAGATATGGCTTCCAATGCTGGAGTCGATGCGATTGCAGTAACTTATGGGGCACATCCCCCAGATACTTTGCGAGAAGCAAAATCCCTGGCCCACGTGGATAATGTTTCGCAACTATCGCAGTGGCTAAAACTGAACTTAATAGATCAATAAAGACTTAGAAGGTACTCATGGAAAACAATCAGAACTCCAATCCTAACTGGGAGCGCCAAGCACTCGAGCATTTGCTCCTAGAAAATCTAAAAGAGAGTCGTAGAGGCCGTCGTTGGCGCGTTGTCTTTCGCGTAGTGACACTACTCATCATGATTGGTATAGCCATCTCATTATTCGATTTCCATTTACCCGGTCATGGCATGGGAGTTGAAAAACACACTGCCTTAGTTTCTTTAGAAGGCGAGATTTCTGCTCACTCAATGGCAAATGCTGAAGATATCAATGCATCTTTAGACGCTGCTTTTGAGAATGAACACAGTGCTGGCGTCATTCTGCGGATTAATAGTCCCGGCGGTTCACCAGTTCAAGCAGGCATGATGAATGACGAGATTCATCGCTTGCGCAAGCTTTATCCCAATAAGCCTTTTGTGGTTGTCGTCGAGGATATCTGTGCCTCAGGCGGCTATTACGTGGCAGTTGCAAGTGATCAGATTTTGGTTGATAAAGCCAGTCTAGTGGGATCAATCGGCGTCATCATGGAAGGCTTTGGTTTCACTGGTTTGATGGATAAATTGGGCGTGACCCGTCGCATGATTACTTCAGGTTCCAACAAAGGAATGATGGATCCCTTTACTAAGGAAAATCCAAAACAAGTTGAGATGGTGCAAACCATGATTAATGAAATTCATCAGCAATTTATTAGTGTGGTCAAAGAAGGTCGTGGCACTCGTCTGAAAGATACACCAGATCTTTTCTCAGGACGCGTTTGGAATGGCGAGCAAGCAGTCAAGCTTGGCTTAGCTGATGGCTATGGCACAGTTGATTCGGTTGCGCGTGACAGCTTCAAGGCGCCGGATATTTTGGACTACACCGTCAAAGAAAACTTCGCCGAGCGAGTGGCAAAACGTTTTGGCGCTGAAGCAGGAACAGCCGCTGGTAAGGCGATTGTGAAAGCTTCAGACCTGCACTAAGCCAATAGTAAAAATACCGCCGGTCGGTTTTGTAAAGACGCGCAAGCTGCCTCGTTAGGGTAACGCTTGCGCCATTCAGAAATACTGAGAGTACTAATCGCTTCCGAAGGCAGCGTGAGGTCAACCCCAATACAGAGTTTGGTCTGTGGCGCTAAGCTATTTAAGCAAGCCATGATCATCGCAGTATTGCGATAGGGCGTTTCAATCCAGAGTTGAGTCTGTTGCAATTTTCTAGACTCTAGCTCGAGTTGCTTAAGCTTACTAACGCGCTCTTGATTGTCATGCGGCAAATATCCTTGAAAGGCAAAGCGTTGTCCGTTTAAGCCGCTGGCCATCAAACCCAATAAGAGCGAGCTAGGACCAACCAAAGGTTTCACTTGAGCCCCCAGCTGATGGGCGGCTAATACCAATTCTGCACCAGGGTCGGCTACTCCGGGTACGCCCGCCTCTGACATGAGGCCCATATCCTTACCAGCAAGCAGGGGCTTAAGTAAATCTACCGCTTTAATATCCGCACCATATTTTGCGTTGCGAGCTGCACCACGCCATTCACTCATCTGCATTTCTTGGATGGGGCATATCAAGGGCGTCAAAGTTTCAATTGCTTTGAGTAGCGCGCGAGCAGTTTTTGCTTCTTCAACAATCCAATATTGAAGCTTAGCCGCTTGGCTAATCGTCTCAGATGGAAGTACCCATGCTAATTGCTCCTGACGAGCCTGATCACCCAAAGTATTGGGAACAAGATATAAGGTTCCTAGCGAAGAACTCACTAAGCACTCTCTCTGCTGTTGGGGATTAAAAATCCTGCATCTCGCAATAAACCACTGAGTGCAATCAAAGGTAAGCCAATGAGTGCGGTGGGATCGTCGCTACGAATGTATTCCAAAAGGCTGATACCCATTCCTTCGGACTTGGCACTACCAGCGCAGTCATATGGCTCTTCAGTGTGTAAGTAAGCTTCGAGAACATCATCCTTGAGATTGCGAAATTTCACTTCAGTCGGAATACAAATGGTTGTCTCTGTAGCACCGTGCATTAAACACAAAGCAGTATGAAAGGTGACGATTGAGCCACGCATGACTTGAAGTTGTGCGAGCGCACGTTCAAAGTTGCCTGGCTTACCGATAGCTGCTCCACAGAGGTCAGCCACTTGATCCGATCCAATAACCCATGCTTCGGGATTGAGCGAAGCAACAGCCGCAGCTTTTGCTTTGGCTAGGCGCAATGCGAGAGTCTCAGTAGTCTCTCCGGCAAGCGGGGTTTCATCTACCATGGGCGATACCACCTCAAAAGGAATGCCAAGTCGCCCTAAGAGTTCCTTGCGGTAGACCGAAGTCGAGGCCAAGATCAACTTGGGATTTGTGGAATTGCTCATACTGAAACTTGCCTTCATTTAGACTGATGTCATGAATCGTAATCAAGTTTTACCTCAAGTGGTCTTATCAGGCGAGCCCAATGCTTTACGCAAGGTGGATTTTTGTGCGCCCCAGACCTATCAAGGTAAAGGTTTCTTGCCAATCGAAGCCTTGTCCCGAGTGGCTGAGGAGGTTTCTGAGATTGCTAAAGAGGATGGTTTTAGCTGGTCAATACAGACTCACTTTACCCATTCACCTGGAAGCGAGCCCAACCCCATTTTGGATCTAACCCTCAATGGCGAGCTTCATTTGATCTGCCAACGTTGCCTGAAACCTTATGTCGCACAACTGGCTGAAAACCGCCAATTTTTGTTGTTGGCAAGCGAAGCAGAGGCCGATGCCTATCCGATTGAGGATGATGAGCTGGAGCCCTTGGTTGCAAGCCAGCACTTCAATTTGCTTGAAACCATTGAGGATGAAATCCTCCTTTCCTTACCTTTGATCCCAAAACACCCAGATGGGGCTTGCCAAGCTCACCTTACCTCTGGTGACGCTAATGAGACAGAACTGAGCCCCACCGAAAAGCGAGAAAATCCCTTTAACATATTGAAAAATATGAAGAAAAGTTCCTAGATAACTCAGGGAGTTAGGGGGTAGTTGTGAGCCAAATTGCCAATAAATCAAGCATTTAGGCGGTTTTCCATGCTAGAATATTGCCTTGCTTAGGAGTTCAATATGGCCGTCCAACAGAATAAAAAATCACCTTCCAAACGTGGCATGCACCGTGCGCACGATTTCTTGTCCGCACCTGCTACGGCTGTAGAAGCCACCACAGGCGAGGCACATTTGCGCCACCACATTTCACCAAACGGCTACTACCGTGGTCGTAAGGTTGTTAAAACCAAAAACGACTAATTTTTTAGTCTAAAAAGATCGAAGCGGCTCCCCAAAAAGCCGCTTTTTTCTTGAACATACCCAATTGCAGTATTCAATCAGCTTATGAGTGTCACTCTCGCTATTGATGCCATGGGCGGAGACCATGGGGTCGTAGTTACCGTTCCTGCTTGCTGCGACTTTCTAGAAAAACATCCCGATGTCAGAATCTCATTAGTTGGAGATCCTGACAAACTCAAGCTCGCCCTAAAACCATATTCCAAAACACTGATCGAGCAGATTCAAATTGTGCCTGCAAGTGAGATTGTCTTGATGGATGATCCGATTGAGATCGCCTTGCGTCGTAAAAAAGATTCTTCGATGCGCGTGGCAATCGAGCAGGTAAAGGAAGGTTTGGCAGACGCTGTGATTTCCTCTGGAAACACCGGCGCTTTGATGGCGATCTCTCGTTATGTTCTTAAAACGCTCGATGGAGTTGATCGTCCCGCCATTGCCACTGCAATCCCTAATGAGTTGGGCCGTGGTACGACGATGCTCGATTTAGGTGCGAATGCCGACTGTGAGCCGATGCATTTATTGCAGTTCGCTCAAATGGCGAGCGTGATGGTTCAAGTAGTCGACGGTAAAGATCGTCCTTCGATTGGGCTGCTTAATATTGGCGAAGAAGTGATTAAGGGTAATGAGGTGGTTAAGCAAACTGCTGAACTCTTGCGCGCAAGCAAATTGAATTTCTATGGCAACGTTGAAGGCAATGACATCTTTAAAGGCACAACCGATATCGTGGTTTGTGATGGCTTTGTTGGTAACGTGGTTCTTAAAGCAAGCGAGGGTTTAGCCAAGATGATGAGCGGTTTGATTCGGGAAGAATTTAACCGTTCGCTGATGACCAAGATCATGGCGATCTGTGCCATGGTCCCTTTATTGAGGGTACGCAAGCGTGTAGATCATCGCCGCTATAACGGTGCTGTATTGTTAGGTCTACGGGGCTGCGTCATTAAAAGTCACGGCTCTGCTGATCGTTTTGCTTTTGGTTGTGCTTTAGATCGCGCCTACGAGGCGGCTAAGAACAAAATGGTGGAGCGTATCGCACAAGATTTTGTCGTGGAGACTAAGGCATGAGTATCTATTCTCGGGTAGCAGGAACTGGCAGTTATCTGCCAGAGCAACGCCTGACTAATCAAGATCTGGTCGAGCGCTTAGCAAAGAGTGGTGTAGAAACCAGTGACGAATGGATTTTTAGTCGTAGCGGAATTTCTGCACGTCACTTTGCTGCAAAAAATCAACTGACTAGCGACCTCGCACTCAAGGCAGCGCAGGCCGCTTTAGCTAGTGCCGACGCCTCTGCCAAGGAAATCGATCTTATTATTCTGGCTACATCCACGCCAGATCATTTGGGTGGATTCCCAAGTACGGCTTGTGTAGTTCAAGATAAGCTCGGCGCACATAATCAGTGCGCTGCATTCGACGTGCAAGCAGTTTGTGCTGGCTTTTCATACGCTTTAGCGATTGCGGATGCATTTATTCGGACAGGCACTTACAAAAAAGTTTTAGTAATTGGCGCAGAAACCTTCTCACGCATTTTAGATTTTCAAGATCGAACAACTTGCGTCCTCTTCGGAGATGGTGCGGGTGCAGTAGTACTTGAAGCCTCAACAACTCCTGGAATCTTATCGAGTGCTTTGCATGCTGATGGTAGTCAACGCGACATTCTATGTGTGCCAGGCAGAGCAGCTCACGGCGGCGTTGAAGGCTCAGCTTTTATGACCATGGATGGTCAGGCTGTATTTAAGTTAGCAGTAAAGGTGCTTGAGCAAGTTGCTAATGAGGCAATTGAAAAAGCGGGTCTCAAGCCAGAGCAAATTGATTGGTTAGTGCCACATCAAGCCAATATCCGGATTATGGAAGGCACGGCTCGCAAGATGGGCATGTCTATGGATAAAGTGATTGTGACTGTGCATGAGCATGGCAATACCTCAGCAGCTTCTATTCCGCTCGCATTGGATGCGGGTGTACGTTCTGGTCAAATACAGCGTGGCCAACATCTTTTATTAGAGGGTGTGGGTGGTGGTTTTGCTTGGGGCGCAGTTGTTCTTAAATACTAAATAAATACTCAATTTCAATTTAACTACTTATCACATGACTTTTGCATTTATTTTCCCCGGTCAAGGTTCTCAATCAGTAGGTATGTTGAATACCATTGCGCATCGCCCAGAAGTTAAGGCGGTCTTGCAAGAAGCTTCTGATGCACTGGGTGAGGATGTAGCGAAACTCATTGCCGAGGGCCCGGCTGAGGCCTTATCTTTAACCACGAATACTCAACCTGTCATGTTGACTGCAGGAGTGGCTTTCTATCGCGCTTGGTTGGCAGAAGGAGGCGCTGTCCCCGCCATGATGGCCGGTCATAGTTTGGGCGAGTACTCTGCATTGGTAGCGGCAGGCGTCATTGCATTTAAAGATGCCGTACCCTTGGTACGTTTCCGAGCAGAGGCAATGCAGACTGCAGTGCCGGTGGGTACCGGCGGCATGGCGGCAATTTTAGGTTTGGACGATGAGATCGTGAAACAAGTTTGTGCGCAAGCCAGTCAAGCCTCTGGCCAGATAGTCGAGGCGGTCAATTTCAATGCCCCAGGTCAAGTGGTAATTGCGGGTTCAAGCGATGCCGTTACTAAAGCATGCGAGCTCTTAAAAGCAGCGGGTGCTAAGCGCGCTTTACCATTGCCTGTCTCTGCACCGTTTCATTCTTCTCTCTTGCAGCCTGCCTCAGAAAAATTGGAGAGCTACTTAAGTAGTGTTGCTTTCAATACTCCAAATATCTCGGTTGTGAATAACGTAGACGTTGAAGTCTTGAATGACCCTGTTGCGATTAAAGATGCTTTAGTTCGTCAAGCTGCTAAACCAGTGCGCTGGCATGAAACCATCAACGTGATGGCAAAGCAGGGCGTTACCCAAGTTGTTGAATGTGGCCCTGGCAAAGTGCTGGCGGGTTTGGCAAAGCGGATTAATGACCAAGTTACAGGCTTAGCAGTCTTTGATGAGGCTAGTCTTCAAGAAGTATTGCAGGGCATGAAATAAATCCCCAGTAGACTATCGCTTACGGAACGGAAAAGAATATGAATCTCGATCTCAACGGAAAAATTGCATTAGTCACCGGCGCCTCTCGGGGTATTGGTCAGGCAATCGCGGATGAACTCATGAAGTCTGGTGCAAAAGTGATTGGTACTGCTACCACCGAGACCGGAGCGCAGGCAATCAATGAGAAACTCAAGGCGAATGGTGGCAAGGGTGTTGCGCTCAATGTGACTGATCCTAAGGCTTGTGAAGATATTATTGATTTGATCGTTAAAGACTTTGGTGGAATTGATATTTTGGTCAATAACGCTGGCATTACTAAAGATCAACTAGCAATGCGCATGAAGTCTGAAGAGTGGACTGACGTGATTGATACGAATCTGAGTGCCGTTTTCAGATTGTCACAAGCGGTTTTGCGCCCCATGATGAAAGCCCGTGCCGGTCGCATTATTAACATTACCTCGATCGTGGGTCATATGGGTAATCCTGGTCAAGCAAACTACGCTGCTGCTAAAGCGGGGGTTTCTGGAATGACTCGGGCGCTTGCTAGAGAAATTGGTAGTCGTAACATTACGGTCAATTGTGTGGCGCCTGGCTTTATCGATACCGATATGACTCGCGCCTTAAGCGAAGAGCAACAAAATACGCTCAAGGCCAATATTCCTTTGGCCCGTTTGGGCACTCCAGAGGACGTGGCCCAAGCGGTGGCGTTTTTGGCTTCACCGGCTGCTGGATACATCACCGGAAATACGCTACATGTCAATGGCGGGCTCTATTTAGCCTGATCTCGCTAAGCTATGGATTTCATTGGGTTTTAGAGGATTTGCTGATTTATTCCAGCAAACTGATAAAATCCTCAAATCATTTTTTTACAACCCCTGGGGGACTTAATGGACAACATCGAACAACGCGTTAAGAAAATCGTCGCTGAGCAATTGGGCGTCGCTGAAGGAGATATCAAGAATGAATCTTCTTTTGTGAATGACCTGGGCGCTGACTCTCTTGACACTGTCGAGTTAGTAATGGCTTTGGAAGATGAATTCGGTATCGAAATTCCTGATGAGGAAGCCGAAAAAATTACCACTGTTCAGCTCGCGATCGATTTCGCAAAATCTAAAGCTCAGGGTTAATTCCCGAGCTTAGGACTTTTCGTGTCAGCATCAAATGGCCGACGCCGGGTAGTGGTTACCGGCTTAGGTCTTATTTCACCGGTCGGTAATTCAGTCGATGTAGCTTGGTCCAATTTGCTTGCGGGCAAATCCGGCATTGCTACCATCACCAAATTTGATCATGCAGCTCTGGGCGTTCATTTCGCTGGAGAGGTCAAAGACTTTAATGTAGAAGAGTATGTCTCCGCCAAAGAGGCGCGTCATATGGATACCTTTATCCATTACGGTATCGCTGCTGGCACGCAAGCGATTCGTGACAGCGGCCTGGAGATCAATGACGCCAATGCTGAACGAGTCGGCGTGATGGTTGGTTCCGGGATTGGTGGTTTGCCTCTCATTGAAGAGACTGACGCAGAGTATCTGGCTCGTGGTCCTCGCCGTATCTCCCCATTCTTTGTGCCAGGCTCGATCATTAATATGATCTCTGGACATCTCAGTATTTTGTTTGGGCTAAAGGGTCCTAACGTTGCAGCAGTGACAGCCTGTACAACCGGTCTTCATAGTATCGGCTTGGCGGCTCGCTTAATTCAGTATGGCGATGCGGATGTCATGGTTGCTGGTGGTGCAGAGTCTACGATTTCACCATTGGGTGTGGGTGGCTTTGCTGCTGCACGCGCACTCTCGACACGCAATGATGATCCTGCGACTGCATCTCGGCCATGGGATAAAGACCGCGATGGTTTTGTCTTGGGAGAGGGCGCTGGCGTTGTAGTCCTTGAAGAATACGAACACGCAAAAGCCCGTGGCGCCAAGATTTATTGCGAGCTCGTTGGCTTTGGTATGAGTGGCGATGCTTATCACATGACTGCGCCCAATATGGATGGCCCACGCCGCTGTATGGTCAACGCCATTCGTGATGCAGGTTTGAACAATGATCAAATTCAGTATCTCAATGCCCACGGCACTTCTACACCTTTGGGTGATAAGAATGAAACCGAAGCAATTAAAGCTGCTTTAGGTAATCATGCCAAGAAGGCTGTGATTAACTCCACGAAGTCAATGACAGGTCATCTCTTGGGCGGCGCTGGTGGCTTAGAGTCCGTATTTACGATTCTGGCTTTGCATCATCAAAAATCACCACCCACTATCAATATCTTTAATCAAGATCCCGAATGTGATTTGGACTACTGCGCCAATACCGCACGGGATATGAAGATTGATTACGCCCTTAAAAACAATTTTGGCTTTGGGGGTACTAACGGCTCACTGGTTTTTGGCAAAGTAAACTAATATTTAATTCATATTGGCTTCATTGCATTAACTCGGTAAGTTTAGGGCATGATGAAAAAGTTTCTAATCGTACTTCTGGCTACTCTTGCAATCGGGCAAGTATTTGTCTCGCCGACCGCGTTTGCGCAAAATCCCCGTGTTACGATTCCTGACTTCGCCGACTTAGTTGAGCGCGCCAGTCCAGCAGTGGTGAATATTCGGACAACAGAAAATGTTGTGGTTCAGCAAGCCCAGGGTGGGATTCCAGGCATGCCTGAGGATCAGGCTGAATTCTTCCGCCGCTTTTTTGGTGTCCCGATTCCTGGTATTCCCAATACCCCAAAACCCCAGCAACCTAACTCTGGTAAGCCCCAAGAGGCTGAGCGAGGTGTTGGATCGGGTTTCATTATTGACTCGAACGGTCTGATCCTGACAAATGCCCATGTGGTCGAAGGTGCTACAACCATTTATGTGACTCTTACAGACAAACGCGAATTTAAAGCCAAATTATTAGGCCTGGATAAACGTACTGATGTTGCTGTGGTTCGAATCGATGCCCATGATCTACCAAAACTCCCTTTGGGGGATTCCTCCAAGGTACGAGTTGGCGAGTGGGTCTTAGCAATTGGTTCGCCATTTGGTTTAGAGAACACCGTGACTGCCGGTATTGTTTCTGCAAAGAGTCGAGATACGGGTGATTACTTGCCTTTTATTCAAACAGACGTTGCAGTAAATCCCGGAAATTCAGGAGGGCCTTTGCTGAACACTGCAGGCCAAGTGATCGGCATTAATTCCCAAATCTTTAGTCGCTCTGGTGGTTATATGGGAATCTCTTTTGCAATTCCAATTGATGAGGCAATGCGCGTTGCCGATCAGTTGCGGACTAATGGCAAATTAGTCCGTGGCCGCATTGGTGTTGCCTTAGGTGATATGACCAAAGAAGTGGCTGAGAGTTTGGGTCTGGGTAAACCTCGCGGTGCTTATGTTCGTAATGTTGAAGCTGGTGGCCCTGCTGCAGCTGGCGGGATGGAAGCGGGCGATGTCATCTTGAGTTTCAATGGCCGTGATATTAATAAGGCAACCGATCTACCTAGAGTGGTTGGGGATACCCGCCCTGGAACTGTCGCCACTGTCCAGGTCTGGCGAAAGGGTGCTTCACGCGACTTGAGCATTACGGTTTCTGATACTGAAAATAATTCGAGTGCTACTAAAAAGTCAGATAGTCCTGCTAACAATTCGGGAGCGACTAACAATGCTTTTGGGGTTGCCGTAACCGAGCTTTCGGACACCAAGAAGAAGGATATGGGGCTGAGATCAGGGGTTGAGGTGACTGGCCTAGCAGATGGCCCCTTGGCACGAGCGGGTATTCGGCCTGGGGACATTATTGTCAGGGTCGCTGATACCGACGTTTCAGGGGTAAAACAGTTCGAATCCTTGGTCAAAGGGCTTGATTCTAATAGGGCTGTACCGGTTTTTGTCCGTCGCGGTGATAGCACCCTAGTGATCCCTGTCAGGCCAAAATAGGGCCTTTCTGACCCCTAAATCGGCCTTGGAGCTGGGTTTAGGTTCACCCATTACAATTCCCCTAAGACGGCTTTTTGCAGCGCATCATAGTGGTGTGTTCTGATAAGGCGTTTTTTGAAGGACCTTACAAAACGCCATGGATTTAATCCGCAATTTCTCAATCATCGCTCACATTGATCACGGCAAGTCGACCTTGGCCGATCGCATTATTCAATTGTGCGGCGGACTCTCGGATCGTGAGATGGAAGCTCAGGTTTTGGACTCGATGGATATCGAGCGCGAGCGCGGTATCACGATTAAAGCCCAAACTGCGGCCCTCAATTACAAAGCCAAAGATGGCAAGATCTACAACCTCAATCTAATTGACACCCCAGGGCACGTGGACTTCTCTTATGAGGTCAGTCGTTCGCTCTCGGCATGTGAGGGTGCGCTACTCGTAGTCGATGCTAGCCAGGGTGTCGAAGCCCAAACTGTAGCCAACTGTTACACCGCAATCGAGCTTGGGGTTGAGGTGGTACCAGTCCTCAATAAGATTGATTTGCCTCAAGCTGATCCTGAGCGTGCTAAACAAGAAATTGAAGATGTGATTGGCATTGATGCAACCGATGCAGTTACTTGCTCCGCAAAAACCGGTCTGGGTGTAGCTGATGTCATTGAAGAGATGATTCGTCGCGTACCTGCGCCTAAGGGAGATGCATCTGCCCCCTTGCAAGCCTTAATCATTGATTCTTGGTTTGATAATTATGTTGGTGTCGTGATGTTAGTGCGGGTCGTGAACGGCACTCTTAA
This sequence comes from Polynucleobacter sp., assembly GCA_036821065.1. Taxonomy (GTDB): domain Bacteria; phylum Pseudomonadota; class Gammaproteobacteria; order Burkholderiales; family Burkholderiaceae; genus Polynucleobacter. Next base: position 37,247 of record DAISKI010000003.1, read on the forward strand.
ACCTAAAGACAAAATTCTATTGATGGCAAATGGCTCTACCCATTTGGTTGAGCATGTGGGGGTGTTTAGTCCTAAATCTGTAGATCGTCCAGAACTTTCCGCTGGACAGGTAGGATTCATCATCGCGGGCATTAAAGAACTCAAGGCAGCCAAAGTCGGCGACACGGTTACACACGCGCCCGGTCAGCAGGGTCGAGCCCCATCTCCAGAGCCATTACCAGGATTTAAAGAAGTGAAGTCCCAGGTCTTTGCTGGACTGTATCCCGTTGAGGCTAGTGAATACGATCAATTACGCGAGTCTTTAGAGAAGCTCAAACTCAATGACGCCTCACTCTTATATGAGCCCGAAGTTTCTCAAGCACTAGGCTTTGGATTCCGTTGTGGATTTTTGGGCCTGCTCCATATGGAGATTGTCCAAGAGCGTTTAGAGCGTCAGTATGGAATGAATTTGATTACAACTGCACCAACAGTGGTTTATCAAGTCAAGCAATCTGATGGTGAAATCGTAATGGTGGATAACCCATCCAAAATGCCAGAGCCGAGCAAGACCGATACGATCTATGAGCCTATCGTCACTGTCAATTTATATATGCCTCAGGAATATGTGGGCTCCATCATTACGCTGTGCGTAGGTAAGCGGGGCATTCAGACTGGAATGAACTATCTTGGCCGACAAGTGCAATTGACTTATGAGTTACCGATGGCAGAGATCGTGATGGATTTCTTTGACCGCCTAAAGTCAATTTCTCGTGGTTATGCCTCGATGGATTACGAGTTCAAGGAATATCGTCCTGCCGATGTGGTGAAGGTAGATATCTTGATTAATGGCGATCGCGTTGATGCCTTATCGGTCATTGTGCACCGAAGTAATAGCCAGCATCGTGGTCGTGAAGTCGTCGCTAAGATGCGCGGCATTATTCCGCGTCAAATGTTCGATGTCGCGATTCAGGCGGCCATTGGCAGCAATATTGTGGCGCGTGAGAATGTCAAAGCACTTCGTAAGAATGTTTTGGCTAAATGCTATGGCGGTGATATTTCTCGTAAACGTAAATTATTAGAGAAACAAAAAGAAGGTAAGAAGCGCATGAAACAGGTGGGTAATGTAGAGATTCCTCAAGAGGCGTTTCTTGCCATATTGCAGGTGGACGATTAATGAACTTTGCTTTGATTCTATTTGTACTCGTGATCATCTCAGGCATTGCTTGGGTTGCTGATAAATGGCATTTCGCCCCCCAACGCCGTGCCGCTGGAATTGAGCGGATGCCTTTATGGCTGGAGTACACCGCCAGCTTCTTTCCGGTCATCTGCGCTGTTTTTGTGTTGCGCTCTTTTATTGTTGAACCTTTTAAGATCCCTTCTGGCTCGATGATTCCGACATTGCAAATTGGCGATTTCATCTTGGTAAATAAGTTCACCTATGGGATTCGTTTACCGGTGATTAATAAAAAAGTTGTTGAATTAGGCTCTCCACAACGGGGGGATGTTGTCGTGTTCCGCTACCCACGCGATGAGTCAGTCGACTACATCAAACGGATTGTTGCCCTACCAGGTGATGTGATTGAATATCAAGACAAGCGTTTGAAGATTAATGGCCAAGCATTAAGTTACAGCGGTGGTGAATCCTATTTGGATCCTGAGAGCATGCGCTATGACAAGCGCTTTGTGGAATCCTTCCCTGCGGATCTGGGTGGCAATCATCACGAGATTATTAATGATCCTGATCGCCCAGCCGGTATGTTCCCGTCTGAGCGTTTTCCTGGGTTTGAGGCTTGCCACTATGTCAATGCCGGTTTGGTTTGTACCGTTCCACCTGGAAGTTATTTTGCGATGGGTGACAACCGCGATAACAGTGCTGACTCACGTTACTGGGGCTTTGTACCTGATCAAAATATTGTTGGTAAAGCCTTTTTTGTTTGGTTAAACCTAGGATCGCTAGGTCGTATTGGCGGCTTTAACTAAGCTATGAACGCACGCGCTGTCATCGATATTGCCCCGCTTCAAGAGCGCTTGGGGTATACCTTCAACAAGCCTGAGCTGTTGACGCAAGCATTGACACATCGCAGTCATAGCAAAAAGAATAATGAGCGCCTTGAGTTTTTAGGAGACTCGGTACTTAATTGTGTTGTTGCTGAGATGTTATATGAGCGTTACTCTGATTTAGATGAGGGGGATCTGTCAAGGGTGCGCGCCAACCTCGTTAAGCAACAAGCACTTTATGAAATCGCGCAATCACTCGCTTTATCGGACTATCTTCGTTTAGGCGAGGGGGAGCTTAAGAGTGGAGGCTTTAGACGCCCTTCAATCTTGGCGGATACCTTGGAAGCAGTTACAGGAGCAATTTTCCTGGATGGCGGCTTTGATGCTGCGAAAGACTGTCTACGCAAACTTTACTCCTTGATCTTGCAACATGTTGATCCTAAAACATTAGGTAAAGACGACAAAACCCTTTTGCAAGAGTGCCTGCAAAGCTATCAGCTGCCATTACCGACGTATAACGTGACAGGGACTAGTGGCGCCGCTCACAATCAACAGTTTGAAGTGGAATGCTTAATACCGAATCTCAGGATTACTGTTAAAGGCGAGGGCGCCTCACGTAGAGCAGCGGAGCAAGGTGCGGCAAAGTTGGCACTAGCTGCAATACTTAAAGCCTTGCCACAAGAGTCCCGTAAACCCAAGAAGACCAGAGCAGCGAAGAAGAAGGCTGCTAAGCAAGATGCTGGTGAAGAGCAATTGAATTTAAAGCTGAAGGGCTAACCGTGTTTAGATGCGGCACTATCGCTATTGTTGGCCGTCCCAATATGGGCAAGTCAACTCTGATTAATGCTTTAGTTGGGCAGAAGATCAGTATTACTTCTCGGAAAGCGCAAACTACCCGTCATCGCATTTTGGGTATTCAGACAAGAGAAAATGCCCAGTTCATTTTTATTGATACGCCCGGCTTTCAGACGCGCTTACTAAATACGCTCAATAAGGCGCTTAACCGCACAGTCACTACTGCCTTACAAGATGTGAATGTGGTTTGTTTCATTATCGAGGCGGGTTACTGGGGCGAGGATGATAAAAAGGTCTTAAAGCTTTTGCCTGCCGATATACCTGTTGTATTAATACTTAATAAGCTAGATCTATTCAATGGCCGTTTTCAGACGCCATCGGAACGTGACCAGGCTTTACTGAATTTCATGAAGGAGATGAGTCGTCCTTGGAATGAATTAGGCGGTCACGAAGACCAGGATAAATGCGAGTTTTCTGAGATTGTCCCGATGAGCGCTAAAAGTCCACCTGACATCGCACGCTTACTAGATGTCTTAGAGGATTACCTGCCAGAAGCCGAAGCAGTTTACGATCCAGATACTTTGACTGACCGCAATGAGCGTTTCCTAGCAGCAGAGATTTTGCGTGAGAAGGTCTTTCGTTTTACTGGAGATGAGCTGCCCTATACCAGCACGGTAGTGATTGATCAGTTTAAGATGGATGGTCGGATGCGCCGCATTGCTGCCACTATTCTGGTAGATCGGGATAGTCACAAAGCGATGATTATTGGTGAGAAAGGCGAGCGCCTTAAGAAGATATCAACCGATGCTCGTATTGATATGGAAAAATTATTTGATGGCAAAGTCTTCTTAGAGACTTGGGTCAAAGTCAAGCGTGGCTGGGCAGATGATCGCGCCGAACTCCGGGCGCAAGGTTTGGAATAAATGGCTTCGATTCGGATCATTGATGAGCCCGCGTTTGTATTGCATAGCATTCCGTATAAAGAGACTAGCCTGATCCTAGACGTCTTCACCAGACAGCATGGCCGGATGGCTTTAATAGCAAAAGGTGCAAAGCGTCCACACTCTGTTCTACGTCCAGTTTTACAGCGCTTTCAGCCACTCCTGGTTTCTTGGAGTGGTAAGTCGGAATTACGCACTCTCACCAAGTCAGAATGGGTTGGTGGGACTCCTGCTTTAGTCGGAGATGCTTTACTCTGCGGCTTTTACCTCAATGAACTCTTGGTCAAATTTCTGGCTCGAGAAGATGATTACGAAAGACTCTATGACCGCTATACCGAGACAATCACGGCTTTGTCCAATCTCGAGTTTGAATCTAAGGGCTTGGAAGAAATTCTGCGACCTTTTGAGTTAGCGCTTTTGCAAGAAACGGGATATGCAGCTGCTTTAGATCGTTGCGTGGAGACGCAAAATAAGCCAGAACCAGAGCTTCAATATGTATACCAGCCCGAGAAGGGGGTTAGGCCAGTCCAAGCCGACGACCCGTCTCACTGGCCTATCTTGAGCGGGCAATCCTTGCTTAATATTGCGGCAGGTCATTTTTCTGATCCAGTCACTCTTGCAGAGAGTAAACAGTTGATGCGCTTTTTGCTGGGACTGCATCTTCAAGACCAAGTACTCACCACCCGCCAGATCTTGATTGATCTCAAGAAAATTTAGCCCGTCTATAAATTCCAGTAATCTATCGCTATGAGCCCTTCCCCAGCCCTTGAGCTTGGTATCAATATCGATCACGTAGCTACCTTACGGAATGCGCGTGGGACGATTTACCCAGACCCGATTCGAGCTGCGCAATTGGCAGAGGAAGCGGGTGCAGATTTGATCACTTTGCATTTACGTGAAGATCGACGTCATATTAAAGATGCCGATCTCTTAGCTTTGCGTCCATTGATTAAGACTCGTATGAATCTAGAGTGCGCAGTTACTCCTGAAATGCTTGCTATCGCCTGTCAAGTCAAACCACATGATGTATGTCTAGTCCCAGAAAAAAGGGAAGAAGTGACTACGGAAGGTGGCTTGGATGTCTTGACGTATTTTGTGACGGTACAAGCGGCGATACAACAATTACAAGCTGCCGGTATTCGGGTATCTCTCTTTATTGATCCTGAAGAAAAGCAAATTCAGGCAGCCAAAGATGCAGGCGCTACTGTAGTGGAACTACATACCGGACGTTATGCGGATCTTTCTGGGGTAGAGCAATCCTCTGAGATTGAGCGTATTCGAAAAGCTGCTCAATTTGGTAAAAGTTTAGGCCTCAGAGTCAATGCTGGTCATGGGCTTAACGAAAGTAATGTTCTGCCTATCGCAGCTATTACCGAGTTATCTGAACTGAACATCGGTCATGCAATTGTTGCTCAGGCCCTCTTCAAGGGTTGGCAAAAAGCCATTATGGATATGAAAGCCCTGATGGTAAAAGCAAGGCATGTGCAATCATGATCGTGGGTATTGGCACCGATATCCTGAAGATCGAGCGCTTGCAAGCAGCCTATGATCGTACGCAAGGACGATTAGCAGAGAGAATTCTGGGGCCTGACGAGATGCTGGTCTTCAAAGCCCGCTTAGCCCGTAATCACAAACGGGGCATCGCTTTTCTGGCAACCCGGTTTGCAGCTAAAGAGGCCTTCTCAAAAGCGATTGGTCTGGGTATGAGGATGCCAATGACTTGGAGATCGTTGCAGACTTTGAATGAAGTGAGCGGTAAACCAGTGACAAGTTACTCAGGCGCCTTAGCAAGCTTCATGACAGAAAAACAATGGCAGGCACAAGTTACTGTCAGCGATGAACTCGATATGGCCATTGCTTTTGTAGTTGTGACCGAACAAAAATAAACGAGGACTACCAATGGCGCAAACCCATCATCAACCTTTACCAGGCCCAGTGACTCTAGATGTGGTGGGCTTGGAGCTCAATGCCGAAGACCGCCGCCGTATTCTTCATCCGCTTACAGGCGGTGTGATTTTATTCGGTAGAAATTTTTCTAATCGCAAGCAACTGAGCGCACTCACTGCACAGATTAAGAAGTTACGTCCTGATGTTTTGATTTCCATTGATCATGAAGGCGGTCGAGTTCAACGTTGTAAGACTGATGGCTTCACGCATCTACCTACAATGCGCAAGCTCGGCGAGCTCTGGATAAGTAAACATACATCTAGCCATCTGGCTGAATCAGCAGCATTAGCGATGGCTGCAGCCACGGCTTGTGGCTATGTATTGGCAGCTGAGCTGCGAGCTTGTGGGGTAGATTTCAGTTTCACGCCAGTATTAGATTTAGATTTCGGACGTAGTGCTGTGATTGGCGATCGCTCATTTAACCGTGATCCTCAGATTGTCTTTGCATTAGCCAAAAGTTTGAACGACGGTTTGCGTATGGCAGGTATGGCCAATTGCGGTAAACATTTTCCAGGCCATGGTTGGGCAGAAGCAGATTCGCACGTCGCCATTCCAGTCGATGAGCGCTCTTTGGATGTAATTCTTAATGATGATGCGAAGCCCTACGAATGGCTTGATCTCAGCTTGGCTGCGGTGATGCCTGCGCATGTGATCTACCCTAAGGTAGACAAACTGCCTGCAGGATTCTCCAAAATTTGGCTGCACTCCGTCTTGCGTCAAGAATTAGGTTTTCAGGGTGTGATCTTTAGTGATGACCTCTCGATGGAGGGTGCTAGCGTTGCTGGTTCAGTCGTTAAGGGTGCTGAATTGGCGCTAGATGCTGGTTGTGATGCAGTCTTAATCTGTAACCGACCAGATCTAGCGGATGAGTTGCTAGCTAAGCTCAAAGTCTCAGCTGCCAAGCAATCTGAATCCAGATTGCGCTTGAATCGATTAATGCCAACAGCCATTGCAGCCAATTGGGATGAGTTGCAAAAACAAGCTGAATATCAGCATGCCAAGGGCTTACTCAAAGAGTTTGACTTGATCAAATAAAAAAGCCCGCTAGTAGCGGGCTTTTTAACATCTCAAGCTTGGTAATTAATTGGCACGACTGCGGTATTCACCAGTGCGGGTATCAATCTCAATCTTGTCACCAGTATTGCAGAACAGGGGTACCTGTAATTCATAACCAGTAGCAAGCTTAGCATTCTTCAATACTTTGCCTGAGCTGGTATCGCCCTTGACTGCTGGCTCTGTGTAAATAATTTCACGAACCAAAGAGTTTGGCATTGCAACAGAAAGCGCTTTACCTTCATAGAAAACCACTTCACATGGCATGCCTTCTTCAAGGTAGTGGAGAGCATCCCCCATGAATTCTGCTTCAACCTCATACTGGTTGTATTCAGAGTCCATAAAGACATACATTGGGTCTGCGAAATACGAATAGGTGCAATCTTTCTTCTCGAGGATCACAACATCGAATTTATCATCGGCTTTGTAAACACCTTCGTTAGGTGCGCCAGAGATCAGGTTCTTAAATTTCATCTTCACAACGGAAGAGTTACGGCCTGAGCGGCTATATTCAGCCTTTAATACGACCATAGGATCGGTGCCGAGCATTACTACGTTACCAACGCGGAGTTCTTGTGCTGTTTTCATCTTGCTATTCCTGAGGGCAGATCAATAATCTGCGATTTTTATCAAAGACAGAATTGTAACCGCCCGCAGACCGAGTCTGCAGGGGCTAACTCACGAACCGGACTAAACGCGCTGCCAAGCCCCCGTCACCTTGTTTTTCGAGCAAACCTACCTGCCAAGCCTTGGCATGGAGAGTCCAACTATCTAACTCCGAAAACCAGGTATGGGGCAGGGTCCAATTCATGGCATTTCGGCAAACATTCTGTAAAGATGTGTCTGCAGAAGCAAGATAGAGATCTAAAAAGGCTGCTAATTTGACTTGATGCGCTTGATCATCCTGTGGGTAGATGTGCCAAATAAATGGCTTGCCAACTAATTGAGCGCGGATGAATGAGTCTTCTCCGCGAACAATATTTAAGTCACATTGAGCAAGTAGCCAGTCATATTCATCCTGAGAAACAAACGGTATAGAAAGCAGCTGAATACCAGGCGCTAGCTCAAGAGATTCTGTGGAGCCCAACTTTAATAGCTCGGCGTGGCCATGAGTCAGGATCACATCGATTGGTTCTCCCACTGCCCCTAAATCTTCAATCCATTTGCGCAATGGAAAGCCGGGGTAGCAGAACACGCTAATGCGTTTTGTGCCAGGTCGTAGCTTTTCCCAAGTGCCAAGCAAACTCTTAGGAATATTACTTGCAGCTATATTTTGCTCGATTGGAATGGGATCAAGGAGGATGCCTCCCGCAGCCTCCTGAAATCCAGGAAAGAAAAAATACTTCGGAATGCCATGAGCTTGCGGTGAAGCTTTTGCATGAAAGTCCAGCACCCAAGGTTCAGCACTCAGGTATTCCAGATTAATAATGACTGGCTTTTTGGGAGCAATCAGCAAGCCTGCCAGATATCGTTCAGGCAAATCGCAGCCGAAAGCTTCAATTACGACATCAGGGGGTTCAACAGGATGGCGCGCATTTTCAAAACTGGCTTCCCATGACTCTGTTTTGATTTTGTCCCGAATTTCCACTGAACAGCCCCGGGCCAGTAAATTCAGGGTTGGCAGGTCATCGCAGAAAATACGGACCTCTTGGCCATGAAGGCTTGTTAAGCTTCGGGCTAGGCGCCAGCAAATACCGGCATCACCATAGTTATCGACGATTTGGCAGAAAATATCCCAACGCATGAGTAATTCGCTTTTTGAAACCCTTCAGCAGGACGTTAAACGGCTTCCCGGATTGCCGGGGGTATATCGCTTTTTTGATGAAGCGGGACATATTCTGTATGTGGGTAAAGCCCGTAACCTCAAAAAGCGTGTGTCGAGTTATTTTCAACGCACCCAGCTATCCCCCCGCATTGAAAACATGGTGCGCAAAATTGCTCGCTATGAAACGACGGTAACACGAACTGAAACTGAAGCCTTAATTTTAGAAAACAACCTGATTAAGGAGTTGTCGCCGCCATTCAATATTTTGTTCAGGGATGATAAATCCTATCCCTATGTCATGCTCACGGGACATACATTCCCTCGTCTAGCCTCTTATCGTGGCAAGGTAGATAAACGCAACCGTTACTTTGGCCCATTTCCAAACTCCTGGGCAGTACGTAATAGTGTGCAGATTCTGCAGAAAGTATTTCGCTTGCGTACTTGTGAAGACTCTGTCTTTAAGAATCGCAGCCGCCCTTGCTTGCTTCATCAGATTCATCGCTGCAGTGCACCCTGTGTTGGCAGGCTCACTGAAGAACAGTATGGGCAAGACGTTATGCAAGCAACCCGTTTCCTGGAGGGCGATCATAGTCGAGTGCTATCTGAATTAGAAAAAGAGATGGAATCTCATAGTAAGGCGATGGAGTTTGAGATGGCTGCCGTCATGCGAGATCGTATTGCTGATCTCTCTAGTGTTCTCCAGCAACAATCGATGGATACTGTCGCTGATGGTGAGGGTGATGTAGACATCATTGCAGTGGCCCAGATGGAGGGCATGATTTGTGTCAATCTAGCAATGGTGCGTGGGGGCCGCCATTTGGGGGATAGGCCGTATTTCCCCAAAGGCCTAAGAATGTCTTCGGGTGAGCAAGCCAGTCCAGCGGAAATATTGGAAACCTTTATCCAGCAACATTATTTAGAAGATGAGCCAGCTGAAGGGGGAGCAAGTACAGCCAATTTAATTCCCCCTGTATTTATTCTCAATCACTCTTTGCAGATTGCTGTAGAAGACGGCGGATCTCCTGAAGATAAATCAGTCGAAAGTTTGCAAAGTTTATTAAGCACCCAAGCCGGTAAAAAAATTACCTTCTTACACCAACCCCAAGGTCAACGCCGCCACTGGTTGGCTATGGCTGAGGGTAACGCTAAGCTTGCGCTTACCAAGCGCCTAGTAGAGACGGGTGGTCAGTTAGCCCGAGCCCGAGCGCTGGCGGATGTGCTGAGTTTGGATCTGGAAAATCTGGAGCAATTGCGTATTGAGTGCTTTGATATTAGTCATACCTCTGGTGAAGCAACACAAGCCTCCTGTGTGGTGTATGCCAAGAACGATATGCAATCGAGTGAATACCGTCGTTTCAATATTGACGGAATCACCCCTGGAGACGATTACGCGGCGATGCGTCAAGTCTTACAAAGACGTTACGCTAATTTTCAAGAATTACCTGTTGATAAATTACCGCAAGTGATTTTGATTGATGGTGGTAAAGGGCAGGTCGAGATGGCTAGGCAAGTCTTGACTGAATTCGGTATGGACATCAGTTTGATTGTTGGTGTTGCTAAGGGTGAGGGGCGTAAGGTAGGTTTAGAGACGCTCATTTTTGCTGATGAGCGTAAACCGCTCGAGTTAGGTATCGATAGCGCAGCCTTATTGTTGGTCGCCCAAATTCGGGACGAGGCACATCGCTTCGCAATCACCGGTATGAGGGCTAAGCGTGCTAAAGCCAGAACAGTTTCTCGTTTAGAGGAGATTGAGGGTATTGGGGCAAAGCGCCGTCAAAAACTCTTAGCTCGCTTTGGAGGGTTACGCGGCGTGGCTGGCGCTACCGTTGAGGAGATTGCTGGGGTAGAAGGAATCTCGCTGACCCTGGCAGAACAAATTTATCGACAGTTGCACTGATTTCTAGAGTCCTGCTGCTAATATTTCGCATTGGTTTATGCTTACACGATGCCTTT
>DAISKI010000004.1:0-43161 GCA_036821065.1 Polynucleobacter sp.
TCAGTGAGCGCAAAGGCGAGTTTGTTGACTTATTCCAGGATCTGCAAGCCCAAGGATTTGTGCGCTTTCGCGTCCGATCTGGTGGTGGCACAACGAATACTGCCAAAGCTGAAATCTTTGAAGTGGATCAGTTACCTGCGCTTAAGAAAAACGATAAGCACTCAATCGAGGTTGTAGTCGATCGCATCAAAGTGCGTCCAGATATTCAGCAACGCGTAGCAGAATCTTTTGAGACTGCCCTGCGCTTAGCTGAAGGTAAGGCTATGGTTGTTGATATGGATACCGGCAAAGAGATGATCTTCTCAAGTAAGTTTGCATGCCCAATCTGCTCCTACTCTTTGCAAGAACTTGAACCACGCCTCTTTTCATTTAATAACCCGATGGGAGCTTGCCCATCATGCGATGGCTTGGGCCATATCTCTTTCTTTGATCCAAAGCGGATTGTTGCGCACCCTGAATTATCTCTGGCCTCAGGAGCAATCAAGGGCTGGGATCGTCGTAATCAGTTTTACTTCAAACTTTTACAAACGCTTGCTAAACATGGCGGATTCGATCTTGAAAAGCCGTTTGAAAAGTTAAGCAAGAAAGCACAAGACCTGATCCTAATGGGCTCAGCCGAAGATAAGATTCCTTTTGAGTACATCAATGAGCGTGGCAAACCCAGCATTCGGGAGCATGCTTTTGAAGGAATCGTAGCGAATTTTGAAAGACGTTATCGCGAAACCGATTCAATGACAGTGCGTGAAGAACTCGCACGCTATCAAAATGTCCGCTCATGCCCAGACTGCGATGGTAGCCGTTTACGCAAAGAAGCCCGCTTCGTTAAAGTCGGCGATGGCAAACAGTCCCGCGCGATTTATGAAATCAGCGCCCTGCCTTTAAAAGAAGCGAAAGAATACTTTGAAGAGCTGACCCTCAAAGGTGCTAAGCGAGAAATCGCCGACAAGATTGTCAAAGAGATTGGCTCCCGTCTGCGCTTTTTAAATGATGTAGGCTTAGATTACCTTTCCTTAGAACGTAGCGCAGATACCCTCTCTGGCGGCGAAGCACAACGCATTCGACTCGCCTCTCAGATTGGCTCTGGTCTGACGGGTGTGATGTACGTACTAGATGAACCCTCGATTGGTTTGCACCAACGCGATAACGATCGCTTAATCGGCACTCTCAAACACTTACGTGATTTAGGCAATAGCGTGTTAGTTGTTGAGCATGATGAAGATATGATTCGCGCTTCGGATTACGTGATCGATATTGGTCCAGGTGCTGGAGTTCATGGTGGTGAAATCGTTTCACAAGGTACGCCTGCTCAAGTTGAGGCAGATCCCAAGTCACTCACTGGCGCCTATCTCTCTGGAAGAGAGGCTATTGCCGTTCCAGAAAAACGCATTCCCCCAGATGATCGCTACCTCGAAATCCTAGGTGCACGTGGCAATAACTTACAGTCCGTACACGCGAAAATTCCAGTAGGCCTTTTGACCTGTGTGACTGGCGTGTCAGGCTCAGGGAAATCTACCCTGATTAATGACACCCTCCATCATGCGGTAGCACAACACTTATATGGCTCGACCGCGGAACCTGCGGCACACGATTCGATTAAAGGACTTGAACACTTCGACAAAGTCATTAGTGTTGATCAGTCACCTATTGGCAGAACGCCGCGCTCCAATCCAGCAACCTATACCGGCCTCTTTACGCCGATTCGTGAACTCTTTGCTGGAGTTCCTGCTGCTCGTGAACGAGGTTACGAAGCTGGTCGCTTCTCATTCAACGTCAAAGGTGGTCGTTGTGATGCTTGCGAGGGTGATGGCGTATTGAAGGTAGAAATGCACTTCTTACCTGATGTCTACGTCCCTTGCGATGTTTGTCATGGCAAACGCTATAACCGAGAAACCTTAGATATCCGTTACAAAGGAAAAAATATTCATGAAGTACTGTCGATGACGATCGAGCAGGCGCATGAGTTTTTTGAAGCTGTACCCGTAGTAAAACGTAAGCTCAAGACCTTACTTGATGTTGGCTTAGGTTATGTCAAGCTAGGGCAAAGCGCCACCACCCTATCAGGTGGTGAAGCACAACGCGTCAAACTCTCCTTAGAGTTATCGAAACGTGATACTGGAAGAACGCTCTACATTTTGGATGAGCCAACTACAGGCCTACATTTTCATGACATTCAACTATTGCTGACAGTCATTCAGACACTCAAGAAACAAGGCAATACGATTGTGATCATTGAACATAATCTGGACGTGATTAAAACGGCAGACTGGATTATTGATTTGGGTCCAAAAGGTGGTGCTGGTGGTGGGCAAATCATTGCTACCGGAACACCAGAAGATGTTGCTAAAAATACTGCGAGTTTCACAGGTCACTATTTAGCACCTCTGCTGAAACGCAAAAATCCTCCAGCTAAAAAGAAATAGTCAAATCTAAAGACTGCGGTTTGCTAGATTAATTTAGCCTGGGCTAAATCGGTTGCCTCTGGATTTCCTGAGAGAACCAAGATGTCATTGGCTTGTAAGCGAAGCTCGGGGCTTAATTCGAGTTTGATGTAATCCATGCCGCCAACCTTGCGTCTGACTGCCTGAACACTCACTCCCTCGTTCTCGAGATGGAGCTCCTCCAGAGTCTTACCAATGCTGGCAGACTCTGGTAACAGAGTAATTGACTGGAGACGCCAAGATTCATTTGGCTCTGATTCGGTTTCTACTGAGCCCCTAAAATATCCTCTTAATAAACTGTAACGCGCCTCGCGGGCACTCGTGATTTGCCGAACCACCTTGCGCAAAGGTACACCCATCATCAACAACACATGGGACGCCATCATCAAACTACCCTCAATCAGCTCAGGCACTACCTCTGTAGCCCCAGCAGCTTGTAACTTACCTAAATCTGCATCATCTTTAGTGCGTACCAAGACAATCATGCCGGGACGCAATCGCTCAACCTGATGTAAAACTTTGAGCGTAGCGGGGGTATCGGCATAAGTAATTACTACTGCTTTGGCTTTAGATAAGCCAGCTGCAGTGAGGTAGTTCTCTCGACTCGCATCGCCATAAACAACGTTATCTCCTGCAGCAGCAGCTTCCTTCACTCGATCAGGATCCATATCTAAAGCAAGATATGGAATTTTTTGTTGATCCAGCATTCGTGCCAAGCTTTGTCCAGATCGACCAAAACCACAAATTAATACGTGGTTCGTTGTACGGACGCTCTTGGCCGCAAGCTGAGTTAGGGCCAAGGATTGTAGGAGCCACTCATTGCTAGAGAAGCGCATTGCAATGCGATCGCTGTATTGAATTAAGAATGGGGCTCCAAACATCGAGAGCAACATCGCTGCTAAAACCGCTTGGCTTAAGGCTGGATCAATTAAATCCAGACCATCAATTTGATTGAGCAACACAAAACCAAACTCACCTGCTTGTGCCAGACATAAGCCTGTACGAATGGAGATACCAGGACTTGAACCAAAAGCGCGCGAGAGTAATGCAATCAAACCAAACTTAAATATCAAAGGTCCAATCAGTAAAAGTAAAACTAAGGCCCATTGCGCTTGGATAACTTTGAAATCAAGTAACATGCCGATCGTAATAAAAAATAGTCCGAGCAGCACATCACGGAAAGGTTTGATATCTTCTTCGACTTGATGACGAAATGGCGTTTCTGAAATCAACATTCCTGCTAAAAATGCACCGAGCGCTAATGACAAACCAAAGTACTCAGTTAAAGCTGACATCCCCAACACAATCAACAAAAGATTCAACATGAACAACTCTTGTGATCTCAGTTTGACAACCAATCTGAACCAACGGCTCATAACTGTTTGGCCAATATAAAAAATGAGGAACAAAGCAATCGCAATTTTGATGCCTGCATTCGACAATGCTAAGAGTAGATCTTTTGGATTCTTGCCTAGAGAAGGCAGCAAGATGAGTAGGAAGACTACTGCTAAATCTTGGAACAATAAGATGCCAATCACATTGCGTCCATGCTGACTCTCGAGTTCAGATCGGTCGGCAATGAGCTTGGTCACAATCGCCGTGGAGGACATTGCTAAAGCACCCCCCAGCGCAATCGCTGCCTGCCAAGAAATGGGATAAATCCAATTCATAAAGAGGCTTGCCGGTACCGCCAAAAGCATCGTCAGAATGACCTGGCTTGCACCCAGGCCAAATACGATCCTGCGCATTGAGCGCAGCCTATGGAGGTTAAATTCCAGGCCCAGCGAGAACATCAAGAAAACCACCCCGAACTCGCCTAAATACTTCACCGTGGCCGAATCGTTGGCTAAGGCCAGGGCATTGGGACCAATCAGCACCCCGATCGCCAGATACCCCAAAATGGGGGGTAGGCCAAAATAGCGGAAAATAAGAACCCCGGCCACCCCAAAGGCCAACAAGATGAGAGTTAATTGAAGAACTGACGGCATATACTCACCCCATGATAGCTAAGACTCGTGAAAGAACCCTAAAGCTTGCTCGCGACACCCTCACTATTGAGGCTGCTGCGTTGCAGAATATGCGTGACCGATTAGAAGGCGCAAATGCTGATGCCTTGGTTCATGCAGTTGAATTACTACATGCCTGCAAAGGTCGTATCGTGGTTTCTGGTATCGGCAAATCAGGTCATATTGCCCGCAAAATCGCCGCCACTTTTGCTTCTACCGGTTCTCCCGCTTTTTTTGTTCACCCTGCTGAAGCAAGCCATGGTGATTTAGGCATGGTGACACGAGATGATGTCTTTGTTGCCTTATCAAATTCCGGCGAGACTGAAGAGCTGTTAACAATTGTTCCTATCGTTAAACGGACTGGCGCAAAACTCATTGCGCTAACTGGCGCTCCTGAATCGGCTCTCGCCAAACTTGCTGATGCTCATTTAGATACCAGTGTTGAGAAAGAAGCTTGCCCTCTCAATCTTGCACCCACTTCCAGTACCACTGCGTCTCTGGCAATGGGTGATGCACTCGCAGTTGCCTTATTAGATGCGCGCGGCTTTCAAGCAGAAGATTTTTTACGCTCCCATCCAGGCGGTAGATTGGGTCGCAAGCTCTTGACACATGTTAGTGAAGTCATGCGCAGCTTAGAAGATACGCCAAAAATTCAGATTGATGCTTCATTCAAAGCTGCTTTACTCGAAATGACTGCCAAACGCATGGGCATGGTTGTCACGATAGATCAGAACCAAAAAGTCATCGGCATACTGACGGATGGTGACTTACGACGTCTCCTAGAAAAGAATGTAGACCTGGCAAGTATTGCGCTTAAAGATGCTACCACTAGTGCGCCACGCACAATTCCACCAGAACTACTTGCTGAAGAAGCGATTGAGATGATGGAGAAACATCGCATCAATCATTTGGTTGTTAGCGATTCCAATGGCATATTGCTAGGGGCTCTCAACTTGCATGATCTGTTTGCTGCTAAGGTAATTTAATTCATGCCAACTGCATTCGGAGCCCACAATACCAATCCTCTAAGTCAGTTTCCACAGGCTTGGGACCGCGCTAGCAAAGTAAAACTCCTGGTCCTAGACGTCGATGGCGTCATGACCAATGGCCAAGTCTGGATTGGGGCTGATGGTAAAGAATCACTCAAGGCATTTGATATTCAGGATGGCTTGGGTATTAAGCATTTATCTCAATGTGACATACCTACCGCCGTCATAACTGGGCGCAGCTCAAAGATGGTCTTAGCGCGTTGTGAAGAATTAGGCATCACTCATGTTCATATGGGTGTCAACAACAAAGCCCAGGCACTAAATGAAGTGCTCAAAAAGATGAATCTGCGTCATGAAGACTGCGCTGTTATGGGTGATGACTGGCCTGATCTCACCATGATGGCAAAAGCGGGACTCAAAGTTTCTCCTGCACAAGGCCATCAAGCCGTAAAAGATATTGCGCACTATGTTTGCTCGATGCAAGGTGGTAATGGGGCTGTGCGCGAAGTTTCTGATCTCATCCTCAAAGCCCAAAATCGATACGAGGAATTGTTACGACAGGCCTTGAGCTAAGTCATGGAACTCAATCCAGCACAAATTAAAGTGGGCTTATGGCGTCTATTTTTACGCCTACTACCCTTGATCATCATGGGGCTTCTAGTGTTAATCACTTTTTGGCTTGTTAAAAAAACTAGTGCGCCCGAAGGTCCAGCTCTTTCGCGTGTTCGACTTCATGAGCCAGACTACATCATTCGAAATGGGGCTCTGTCTGCTCTGAATGAACTAGGTCAAACAAAATATCGCGTACTGGGTAAAACGGTAACGCACTACGATGATGATGCTTCGATCGATATTGATACTCCTCGCATGCGTTTATTCCAAGCCGATAAAACACCAGTAACCGTGAAGTCAGATAAGGGCCATCTTGATGGCGACATAACGATCCTAGATTTGATCGATAACGCAGAGATTTTTAAACCGGCTCAAGTAGCTACAGCAACTACCCCGGCAAGCTTCCGAATGTTGGCTCAGTCTTCCTATTTCAAAGTACTGATTAATGATGACATTATCGAAACAAATCGCCCCATTACGCTTGAGCAAGGCATCTCAGTGATGCACTCTACCGAGGGTGGCAAATTTAATAATGTGCAACAAAGTATGACTTTACTTGGACAAGTCAAAGGGCGCATTGAACGCACTCAAGAGAAGAACTAATGCGCCAGCGGATATCGTCTACTCACTTCCTTTTTTTGACCAGCTTAATGATGGTTTTGGCTGGGGTAGTGCAAGCTGAAAAAGCCGATCAAAAGAAACCGCTAATCTTGGAGGCGGATAAAGTTTCTGTGAATGATGTACAGCAAGCGTATGAGCTAAAAGGCAATATTCTGCTGATTAAGGGGAGCATCCTTGTCACAGGCGAACAAGGGAACATTAAAGTAGATCCTGAGGGCTATGAATTTGTCACCATGGAGAGTGGCCAAGATACTACTGCTAGCTTCAGACAAAGACGCGAAGGACTTGCCAGTGAATTTGTACAAGCCAATGGTAAAAATGTGGTGTATGACGCGAAAACAGAAGTACTCACCATTACCGGTGATGCCAGCATGAAGCGACTTCTGAATATGCAAATGCTCGACCAACTGCAGGGTTGGAAAATTGAGTACGATGACATAAAGCAGTACTATCGAGTCTTCCCACCACCAGATGCTAAGGAAAGTGATTTGCCCCTAGCTAGAGCAATACTTTCACCTAGACAAAAAGCTACATTAGAAAAATGACTGTCGATTCAAATTCAAGCTCTGCTGCAACCCTTAGTGCACATCATCTACAAAAACACTATGGCTCTCGAACAGTGGTTAGAGATGTCTCTTTAGAAGTGAAATGTGGAGAGGTAGTTGGACTACTAGGTCCGAACGGGGCCGGCAAGACCACTTCCTTTTATATGATTGTTGGCTTAGTACCTCTCGATGATGGCAGAATTATTCTTGATGGAACTGACATCACCCATTTACCGATTCACGAACGTGCTCGCATGGGCCTCTCCTATTTACCTCAAGAGGCGTCCGTTTTTCGAAAACTCAATGTCGCTGAAAATATTCAAGCGGTATTAGAGTTGCAAGCACAAGGTGGAACGCCGCTAAGTAAAGCTGAAATTCAAGATCGGCTTGACGAGTTGTTAAGTGAGCTTCAAATTAGCCATTTGCGTGATAACCCAGCACTCTCGTTATCAGGTGGCGAAAGAAGACGTGTAGAAATTGCGCGTGCGCTAGCATCCCAACCTAAATTTATCCTGCTAGATGAACCGTTTGCAGGTGTTGACCCTATTGCTGTTGGTGAAATCCAGCGAATCGTCCGCTTCTTACGAGACCGTCAGATTGGAGTCCTAATCACCGATCACAACGTCCGCGAAACTCTTGGTATTTGTGACCATGCTTATATTATTAGTGAAGGCTCAGTACTGGCTGCGGGCAAGCCCGATGAAATTATCGAAAATGACGCAGTCCGAAGAGTCTATCTAGGCGAGAATTTCCGCATGTGATTGGTGATATTTTTGATCTTTTTTTATCAAATATCGTAACTCCCCCTTGGTTTTCAGTGAAATCACTGATACGCTAAAGGTTCATGAATTCCAATCCACAGATATAAATCCGTAAATCAAGGGGCATGCTACGCACCCTGGCTATTGCTATGCGTAGACAGCGTTGTTAATGGGAGCTGATGATGAATTTGAAGATTAATAGCCGTCATGTTGAGGTCACACCAGGAATGCGGGAACACCTTGAGGCGGGTTTTGCCAAGATACGTAAGCATTTTGATCATGTAATTGATGCATCGGCCTTTCTGATCGTGGATAAAGCCAAAGAAAAGGATTTGCGTCAGACTGCTGAAATCACCATTCATCTCAAAGGCAAGGAGCTCTTTGCCCAAGCCCATCACTCTGACCTCTACCATGCCATGGATGCAGTGGTTGACAAATTAGAGCGCCAAGTCGTTAAACATAAAGAAAAAATCCAAGATCACCATCACGAAAAACATTTAGACTAGTGTTTACCCTCAGGACACCTATAATCATTTGACATGAATGCCCTGAATGATCTTTTTGCCCTCGACTGCATCACCCTAGATAGCCCCTCTAAAAATAGGGCTGAAGTATTTGTTGATGCAGGCAAACTTTTTGCCAACCAAATTGGCATCGACGCCGATCAGGTAGTGGAGTTTCTCAATGCGCGCGAAGCACTTGGCTCTACCGCCCTTGGCGCTGGTGTCGCCATTCCGCACGGTCGAGTAAAAGGTTTGAAACAGCCTATTGCCGCTTTTATCAGACTGAAAAATCCAATTGACTTTGCCGCACCCGATGGTGAGGCGGTTTCGATGTTGATTTTTTTATTGGTTCCAGAAAAAGCAACGCAAGAGCATCTAGAAATTCTTTCTTCAATTGCTCAGCTCTTGTCAGATGCAGATGCTCGCAAGATTTTGTCTACTGAGTCCGATTCAGGAAAAATCTGTCAACTCATTCAAAACTGGGGCAGCAGTAAATGACTCAGCCCCTCTTGCTTGAAGGCGTAACAGCTCAGCAAATATTTGACGATAACGTTGCTGAACTCAGACTCTCTTGGATTGGTGGATTAGAGGGAGCCGATCGTACTTTTCCCCCTGAGGCTGTTAAAGCAGCAGCTGCAAGCTCGGATCTAGTTGGGCACTTAAACCTCATTCATCCCAGCCGAATTCAGATCTTTGGCGAACAAGAGGTGGAGTATCACGCTGTACTCAATCAACAACAGCGACAAGAACAAATTGCTTCATTGATTTCCAAGACTCCGCCCTGCGTGATTGTTGCGGATGGAAAGACTGCAGACCCCGATCTACAACTCTTTTGCCAACGATCGTCTACTCCGCTCTTTACTACTAGCATCTCAGCAGCATCTGTCATTGATCATTTGCGTACCTATTTATCAAAAATTGGCGCGCCTCAGATTACGATGCATGGCGTATTCATGGATATTCTAGGTTTGGGTGTTTTACTCACTGGTGAATCCGGTCTTGGTAAAAGCGAATTAGGACTTGAGTTGATTTCTCGCGGCCATGGTTTGGTTGCTGACGATGCAGTAGATTTCGCACGCCTTGGGCCAGATTACATTGAAGGTCGTTGCCCAGTGATTCTGCGTGACTTACTTGAAGTCAGGGGTCTAGGTTTATTAGATATTCGCACGATCTTTGGAGAAACTGCAGTCCGCCGCAAACTCAAGTTACGCCTGATTGTCCAACTCGTTCGCCGGACTGATGGCGAATTTGAACGCTTACCGATTGAGGCCCAACATTTAGATGTTTTAGGAATTCCGATTCGGACAGTAAAGATTCAAGTGGCTGCCGGAAGAAACTTGGCTGTATTAGTAGAGGCAGCGGTTCGAAATACGATCTTGCAATTACGCGGTATCGATACTCTAAAGGACTTCATTGAGCGGCAACGCCAGCAAATGAATGCTGAACCTGACAGCGCAAAAATTCAAGGACGCCTACTCTAATGCAAATTAATCTGATCACCGGAATCTCTGGCTCAGGTAAATCAGTAGCACTAAGAGCCTTTGAGGATGCAGGTTTTGATTGTGTTGATAATCTGCCAGTTTCACTATTAGAAAGCTTAGTAGGCAATCTTGAAAAAGAAGGGAGCAAACAGCTGGCTGTCGCCATTGATGCTCGGCGTGGCGAATCTATCTCTGAACTCCCTAAAATTTTAGAAAACTTACGAAGCCAACATGAGCTTAGAGTGATCTTTCTCAGTGCAGATACAAGCTCTTTGGTGCAACGCTTCTCAGAAACGCGTCGACGTCACCCTCTATCAGGCAGTAGCAAAGCCTTTGATTCCGCTACTTTGATTGAGGCAATTGATCGTGAGCGTGCACTTTTGGAGCCCTTGCGAAGCCAAGCCCATTGCATTGATACCAGCACCATACCAGCCCATGCCCTACGTTCCTGGATTTACGACCTCGTAAAAGATAAATCACTGGGTCTAAACGTTGTCTTTCAATCGTTTGGATTTAAAAAAGGTGTACCCAGCGAGGCTGATTTGGTGTTCGATGTACGTTGCTTGCCCAATCCCCACTATGACAAAGTCCTGAAACCATTGACCGGCCATGACCAAGCAGTCAAAGAGTTCTTAGAACACATTCCGGAAGTGGTGAGCATGGAAAAAGACATTATTCAATTCATTGAAAAATGGCTTCCCCACTATATTGCTGATGGTCGTAGTTACCTGACGGTTGCTATAGGCTGCACTGGCGGGCAACACCGCTCTGTATATTTAGTGACTCGTCTCATGAAGCATTTCCAGAATCAAAAAGCATTAAGTGATTTACAGATTAGCTTTTTGTCCCGACATCGCGAGCTAGACTCAATCCCTGTAAAAGCAGCTTAATTGGCTGCGGTAGACCATAGTGACCTAGCTTGTGTAGGTCAACCCACTGAAAAGTTGGATCGATAAAACGATATTGCTCTTCTAGCTTGGCTTCCCAAATCTGCATCCACAAACGGCGATGCGTAAAGACATGTTTAATCTCTTGTCGATGTTCTAGAGATGAACATTTTTTCAGCAACATTCTTGCATCCTCACCTCTGAAGACTGTCTTCAGAAGATCAGATACTCCTGCCATGGAAGCATTCTGGGATTTTTGTAAATGGGCTGGAGCACGAGAGCTCCAATCAGATTCAGGCAGGGACCATAAACCTCCCCAGATAGCTTTTGGCTGACGCTTCTGTAGCAAGACGAAATCACCATGGCGCAGTAGAACCATATTGCAGATAAATTCTGGTGACTTTGCCTTGCTGATTTTCTTAGGTAGCAGCAAAACCTGATCGCTTAAGTTGGCCTGGCAATTTTTTTCAAACGGGCATTTTTGTTGGCCACTAATACAGACTGGTTTACGAGCCGTGCACCAGGTGGCTCCAAAATCCATCAAAGCTTGGGTATAAGTTGGCATGCTCTGCGAAGACTTTGGTAGCAAACGCTCTGCTAAGGTCCAGAGCTCATCAGTTACAGCCTTTTCTTGTAAAGGCTGATCTATCGCAAATAGACGCGCCAGAATTCGCTTCACATTGGCATCCAAGATGGGCGCTCGCACCTCAAAGGCAAAAGCAGCGATCGCGCCAGCAGTTGATCTACCAATGCCTTTAAGCTGCTCTAGCAGAAGAGGATCTTTTGGAAAGCGTCCCCCAAAATCCTCGACCACCTGCTTTGCACAAG
Source organism: Polynucleobacter sp. (assembly GCA_036821065.1). GTDB lineage: Bacteria > Pseudomonadota > Gammaproteobacteria > Burkholderiales > Burkholderiaceae > Polynucleobacter. The sequence continues at coordinate 11,672 of DAISKI010000004.1, forward strand.
CATGTAAATTCCTAGCTCGCGAGTAGTAGCCCAGCCCAGCCCACTCCGCTAAGACCTCATCTATATTTGCCGCTGCGAGTTTTTTAACACTAGGGAAACGCTTCATGAAGCGGGGATAACGTTCCAGCACCGTAGTAACTTGAGTTTGCTGGAGCATGATTTCAGAAACCCACACCGCATAAGCATCTGGATTACCCTGCCAAGGCAGGCCGTGGCGGCCATCTGCCTCATGCCAGATAATCAGGCGCTCAGCAAATTGATCAAGAAACGAAGTACTCACCGCAGACTATCTCTTAGCGCTTTTGACATTGAGAACAGAAATACGTTGAACGCTGACCCTGCACAATTTGTTTAATAGGGGTTTTACAAATCTTGCAAGGCAAACCTTTACGGTCATACACTTTGGTTTGGATCATAAAATACCCTGGATCACCTTCGCTGTTGACAAAATCTTTAAGCGAACTGCCACCCGCTTCAATTGCTTTTTTGAGAATCATTTTCACTGCTGCGGCAAGACGAGTACATTGTGGGCGAGTCAATTTACCAGCCGCCTTTGCCGGATGAATACCAGCCTCAAACAAACTTTCAGAACAGTAAATATTGCCCACTCCTACAACAGCCTCACCTGCCAATAAAAATTGCTTGACTGCAATCGTACGTTTGCGAGATTTATGGAACAGGAGTTGCGCCCCCACGTCTCCAATAAATGCTTCTGAGAAGGGCTCCACCCCGAGTTTTTGTAATAAAGGATATTTTTCAATAGGTCCATTGGTTTTAGGATGCCAAAGGACCGCCCCGAATTTTCTGGGATCGTGCAAGCGCAAACTCAACTTCCCAAAATCGATGGTTACCCGATCATGCAACTTTAAGTCTTCAGTCATTGGCAAAACGCGCAAAGTGCCCGTCATTCCCAAATGCACTAGTAAATAACCCGTATCCATTTCTAATAACAGGTACTTTCCTCTGCGAGAAATGGTGTGTAGTTTTTGTCCAAGCAGCGTTTTGGGCAGATCTTTTGGTACAGGCCAACGCAAACGGCCATCAATGATTTTGACTGCCGTGACTTTACGGCCCTCAAGATGGGGCTGGATTCCGAGTCTAGTGACTTCTACTTCTGGAAGTTCTGGCATAAATCGATTGTAGATTCGCGGATTAGAATGTGCTTATGAATCTATTCTGTAAATCTGCTCTTCAGTCTATTTGCCTTGCCTGCCTCCTCAGTGCCATGAGCTTCCTAAGCTCAAATGCTCTTGCCCAATCTGAGAATGCTGGCAATGGAGAGGCGGTATTTGAGATCTTAGCCTCTGAAATCGCGCTCCAACGGGGGGAAGCTGGCCTCGCTTACAACACCTACATAGAGCTAGCACGCCGCTATCAAGACCCACGATTAGCCCAAAGAGCAATGGAAATTGCGATTAATGCAGGAGCTTCAGATTTAGCCCTCCAAGCAGCGCAAACCTGGCAGAGCTTGGCGCCCGCTCAGACTAAGCCTAAAGAAATAGTCGTTACCCTATTGATTCTGAATCAACGCTGGTCCGAAGCGGTACAGCCGACTATCGCACTGCTAAATCAAGAATCCTTAGCAGAGCGTGAAAACACCCTGCTTCAGATCCAATCCTTGCTCAGCAAGGCCAGGAATGAATCTGATGCGCTGCGCGCCTTCTACGAAATTGTTTCTGCCCTCAAACCAGCTCCAAAAAATCCTGGAATTCTGTATACCTATGCAATGGCTGCTGAAAATACCGGCCATACCGAAATCATGGAAAAGGTATTACGGCAGATTTTGATTAAAAATCCCAATGATGCCAATACGCTCAATGCCCTTGGTTACTCTTTGGCTGACCGAAACCAGCAATTAAATGAGGCGTTCAAACTCATTTCGAAAGCCCATCGCCTGGCTCCAGATGATCCCTTTATTTTAGATAGCTTGGGTTGGGTCAACTTTCGCCTTGGAAAAAATACTCTCGCATTAGAAGAGCTTAAGAAGGCTTTTAGCATGAAACCTGAAGCTGATATCGCAGCTCATATTGGTGAAGTCCTCTGGGTCATGAATCGCCATTCTGAAGCAGATACGATTTGGGCTGAAGGACAAAAGCTCGATGCTAATAATGCGACTCTCAAAGAAACGATTAAACGTTTAAAGCCGGATTGGTCCTTAAGTGCCTCATCTTCACAAGGATCATGGGATGGCCGATTCGCAGTCAAAATTATTGGCATTACGAATAGCCAAAACCAAGGTGGATCTGGCGGTTTTACCTTAACCCAAGATGCACAAAAAGATATCTTAGAAATTCGTAACCCCGTTGGTGGATCGATTGCAAAAATCACAATTACCCCTGGTGAGGCGAGCCTTGAAAGTAACGGCAAAGTGATTACCGCAATAGATGCCGATACCTTGGTGCAAAACACTTTAGGTCTTCCACTACCTGCTAGAGGCCTTTCTAATTGGCTTAGAGGGGAGGTACGCCCTGGAAGCACTGCTAGTGTTGAACGAAATACTAGTGGTCAAGTCAGTCAAATTATTCAAGATGGCTGGAGCCTGAACTACACCTGGTCTAAATCAAATACCTTAGAAAAACTGAATTTGAGTCGTAACTCTAATATCGGCTCGATTGATATTCGTCTTGTTTTCGATAAACCAAATGAGTGATTTTTTAGAGCTTCAGTCACCCGCCAAGCTCAATCTCTTTTTACACATCCTTGGTCGTCGTAATGATGGCTATCATTTACTGCAATCGGTCTTTCAGCTCATTGATTGGTGCGACACCATTACGCTGAAGTTGGTTTCAGAAAATACGATTCGTCGCATTAATCCATTGCCTAGCGTTCCTCCAGAACAAGATCTCGTAGTTCGTGCAGCCCAACTTCTTAAAGATAGCTATCAAGTTAAACAGGGCATAGAAATCACTCTTGATAAACAGATCCCCATGGGTGCTGGACTGGGCGGCGGCTCATCCAATGCCGCAACTGTTTTAATCGGCCTGAATCATCTCTGGCAACTCAAGCTCGATCTTGCTACGCTTTGCGAACTCGGATTGCAATTGGGTGCTGATGTTCCTTTTTTTCTCTTTGGCAAAAATGCTTTTGTCGAAGGCATTGGTGAAAAGCTTCAGCCTATCGAGCTTCAATCTCGGCGCTTTTTGGTAATTTTTCCTGGACAAAATATTGCCACTGCACGTATTTTCCAAGACCCTCAATTGACCAGAAACCATGCTCCGATTACAATCGATGGCTTATTTGTATCGCCACTAAGCTATACCAGCGGCCAATTCGGCAATGACTGTGAGTCTGTAGCGATAAAAATTTGTCCTGAAGTGAAGCAAGCTTTGGCTTGGATTGAAGCGAATTTGCCGGGCTCCGCGCCGCGAATGTCCGGCTCTGGAAGTAGCGTGTTTGCTGTCTTAGACCAAGATCAGACGCCCGCTGCACTAGAAAGAAACTTGCAAAATCTTCCATCAGGATGGGTGGGTCGAATTGTTGGGGGCTTAAATAAAAATCCCGCTTACAATTTGATTTCTTCGGAGTAACTGTAGGGGAATCGCCAAGCTGGTTAAGGCACTGGATTTTGATTCCAGCATGCGAAGGTTCGAATCCTTCTTCCCCTGCCAAATTCTGCAGAAATATAAAGATATCTTTGGATTCTGAACCCTTAACTAATAGCCCATATCCCCCATATGAATGCTGACCATCTAACCCTTTTCACCGGTAATGCGAATCCCATTCTGGCTCATGCGGTTGCCAAAGAGCTCAACCTGGCAATGGGAAAAGCCTTTGTAGGACGGTTTTCTGATGGCGAAATTCAGGTAGAAATACAAGAGAACGTTCGGGGTAAAAACGTTGTCGTAATCCAGTCAACTTGCGCTCCTACGAACGATAATTTGATGGAGCTGATGATCATGATCGATGCTCTAAAGCGAGCTTCTGCAGGGCGTATAACCGCAGTGATCCCTTACTTCGGTTACGCTAGACAAGATCGCCGACCACGCTCTGCACGAGTGGCAATTTCTGCCAGAATCGTCGCTAATATGCTGCAGTCAGTAGCCGGGATCGAGCGCGTTTTGACTATGGATCTTCACGCAGACCAAATCCAGGGCTTCTTTGATATCCCTGTCGATAACATTTATGCCTCTCCTGTTTTGCTTGCTGACTTGCAGGCCCAAAAGACCCAAAAAGAATTAATCATTGTCTCTCCCGATATTGGCGGCGTCGTCCGTGCTCGCGCGATGGCCAAGCAGTTGGGTACAGATTTGGCGATTATTGATAAACGCCGCCCTAAGGCTAATGTTTCAGAGGTGATGCATTTAATCGGTGAAGTAGAAGGCCGTCATTGCGTCATCATGGATGACATTATTGATACTGGTGGCACCCTTTGTAAGGCTGCAGAAGCACTTAAAGACCGCGGCGCTAAGGGTGTAACAGCCTACTGTACCCATGCCGTGCTATCTGGCGGCGCCGTTGCCAGAATCGCCGCCTCTGAGCTTGATGAGCTTGTGGTGACCGATACCATTCCCCTGAGCGCAGAAGCTCTAAAAGTGGGCAAAATTCGTCAATTAAGTGTTGCCCCCATCCTCGCGGAGACCCTATCTCGCATTAGCAAGGGTGATTCTGTGATGTCCCTATTTGCTGAATAATCCCAAAAATCCGGTTTAGCCTCACTTTTTGAGGTTTTTTGGTCGCTTTATAGTCAAAATCCCCGTTCCCACGATATAATCGAAGGCTTTTCTGTTTGGTCGCGAACGGAAATTAACCTTAATTTGGGAGTTCAAATATGAAAGTAGTCGCTTTTGAAAGAAGCGTACAGGGAACGGGTGCGAGCCGCCGCCTGCGCAACTCCGGTAAAACTCCGGGAATCATCTATGGCAGTAAAGACCCAGCGGTAGTTATTGAGCTGGATCACAATGCCCTTTTCCATGCCCTCCGCAAGGAAGCATTTCACTCATCTATTCTCGATCTCGAGATCGGTGGCAAAGCACAAAAAGTCTTGCTACGTGATTACCAGATGCATCCATTTAAGCCTCTGGTTTTGCATGTCGACTTTCAGCGCGTTTCTGCTACTGAGAAGATCCATATGCGCATTCCATTGCACTTCACTCATGCTGATGAATCAGCAGCTGTAAAAATGCAAGGTGCGATCATTAGCCACATTGCCAATGATTTGGAAATTTCTTGCTTACCAGCAGATTTGCCAGAATTCATTGAAGTGAACTTGGCTAAGATCGAAGTAGGTCACTCTATTCACGCTAAAGATGTTGCACTTCCAAAAGGCGTTTCCTTGGTATTGCATGTTGAACAAGAAAATCCTGTTTTGGTTAACGCTCGCATCCCAACCGTTAAAGCTGCTGATACAGAAGAGGCTGCTCCTGCTGCCGCTGCTGCTCCAGCCGCTGGTGCTGCTGCCCCTGCAGATGCTCCTAAGGAAAAGGATAAGGCTTAACACCTTAAAGCAACATATCTTGCATTACAGAAGACCCGCTTGCCCGCGGGTTTTCTTTTTTGCAGAAATGCTTTTATCCTCACACTATGACTAAATTAATCGTTGGCCTAGGCAACCCAGGCAGTGAACATGAACATGATCGCCACAATGCTGGCTTTTGGTTTGTTGATGCACTGGCAAAACAATTAGGGGCTCGCTTTGAAACTGAAAAACGATTTCAGGGAAAAGCTGCAAAAGCCAAATGGGAATCAGAAGACCTTTGGCTGCTCAAGCCAGATACCTATATGAATCTGAGTGGTCAATCTGTAGGCGCTTTATGTCGCTTTCATAAGATTAGTCCTGAGGATCTTCTGGTTGTTCAGGATGAGCTAGATCTAAAGCCTGGCAGCGCTCGGCTCAAGCTCGGAGGCGGCACTGGAGGTCACAATGGGCTCAAAGATATTCAAGCGCATCTAGGCACCCCGAACTACTGGAGGCTCCGCCTAGGCATTGGCCATCCAAGGGATCTCGCTGTTGATGGTCGAGCTATGGATGTAGCAGACTATGTTTTAAGAAAGCCGTTATTGGCCGAACAAAAATTGATTGAAACCAGCATTCAGAATAGTTTAGATTGCTTGCCATTGTTTTTGAAGGGCGACCCTCAAGCGGCAATGTTGAACTTGCACTCTAAGGATTAGCCACGCCTGCTTTAGATGCAATCAGCTTCTGGTATTTGACCAGTAGCTGCTCTCGTGATTCGACATGGTCTGGATGGAGCGGGATGCAATCCACTGGGCATACCTGTCGACATTGAGGTACATCAAAATGTCCAACACATTCAGTGCATTTATTCGGATTGATCTCATAAATTTCAATACCCATATAAATGGCATCATTAGGACATTCGGGCTCACATACGTCGCAATTGATGCATTCGTCCGTAATCATTAAAGCCATGATTCAGAATGCCTCTGCTTATTTCAACTTGTTAGCTGCAGTTTTTTGGGCCAGCCATTTTTCCACTGAAGGGAAAACGAACTTACTCACATCACCACCCATCAGAGCAATTTCTCTAACAAAAGTACCTGAAATAAATTGGTATTGATCCGACGGAGTTAAGAACAGGGTTTCTACATCGGGGAGTAAATAGCGATTCATCCCTGCCATCTGAAATTCATATTCAAAGTCAGAGACCGCACGAAGACCACGCACAATTACGCGAGCATGATGTTCGCGCGCAAAGTCTTTTAATAAGCCGGTAAAGCCGACAATTTTGACATTGGTGTAATGGCCTAGCACCTCTTTGGCGATCTCAATGCGCTCATCTAAGGTGAAGAAGGGATGCTTGCTACGACTATCAGCGACGCCCACAATCACTTCTGAAAAAATACTTGAAGCGCGTCTCACCAAATCTTCATGACCGCGAGTGAAGGGGTCAAAGGTTCCAGGATATACAGCGACAGTCATTTACTCTCCTAAGGCTTAATGAATCTATAGGGAGTTTAGTCGCTTCTGCCCACAAATAGACAAGCTTTTACCTGTCCAGCCTCTAAGTACTTTCCACAATCCCAAGTCGGTAGTAGGCTTTTAATTTCATCAAGAGATCGGCTGGAGGGAAATTCTACATAAATACAGCCCCCAGAGGATGGATCGCAAACCCGCGAGGACTCGCTCAGAGCCTGATTCAATAAAGCCTGATCCTGAAAAGGGGGGTCGATAAAGATGAGATCAAAGGACTGTGCTGATTGGCGTTTTAAAAACTCGAGGCCATCTTGCTGAGCGATCTGAACTAATCCGATTACGGGTGAGGATTGGAGAGCAGCAAAGTTATGAGTTAAACCCAAATACGCTTTTTTATTTTTCTCTACGAGTTGAACCCTTGCCGCACCCCGAGAGGCTGCCTCAAACCCTAAAACACCAGTTCCAGCAAATATATCGAGACAACGCAATCCAGTAAGATCTTGTCCCAGCCAGTTAAAGAGCGTTTCTCGAATACGATCCGTTGTTGGTCTGAGATCAGGCAAGTCAATCACATCGAGTAAACGACTGCGCCAAACTCCGCCAATAATACGAACCTTTTTTGGGAGTTCGGTTTGTTGCCTAGACATATTTATTGCTTAGCCCCTAACACGATAATTTTCATGCGGTCCATCGCAAGATACTTTTTAAAAGCACTTTCAACCTGCTCTCTTGTTACGGCATTCACCTGCTCTGTCCAAGTATCTAAGGTATTGAGGGGTAAGCCATTCCAAGCAATCGACGAAACGTTATCGAGTAATTTGCGATTGTTATCGATTCGCAAAGGAAATCCGTTGATCAAATTCGCTTTAGCTGCATCAAGCTCTGATTGAGTGGGTCCTTTTGCAATAAATTGAGCGATCGTTTCCGTCATCACATCGAGAGCCATGCTGGCCTGATCATTTTTAGTTTGTAGGCCCGCTTGAAAAATACCGGTCTCTTGACCAGGCGCAAAATAACTAAAAACACTATAAGCAAGACCTCGCTTCTCACGAACTTCGTTCATGAGGCGGGAGACAAAACCGCCGCCACCTAAAGCATAGTTCCCCACTATTAAAGGGAAATAGTCTGGATTATTTCGTGCGATAGCAGTCATGCCCATCACGATATGTGCTTGCTGTGAATCAAACGGAATCGTGATTTCACGTTCAGATAGATTCTCTACAGGGGAGCGAGCCAATTCTGGAAGAGGCGGTATTACAGATCCCCTCTGTGGCAAATCCTGGACTAGGGTTTTTACAATCTCTTGAGCTTCACTTTGACTCACGTCACCAACCATGCTGACAGTCACACGATCGCTACGATAAAACTGCTGGTGAAACTGCTTCAATTCGAGCGTACTCAAGTTCGCAATACTTTTGACTGTCATAGCATTACCTAAGGGGTAATCTCCGTAGACAGCTTTTCTGAAGCGTCGATCTAAAACAAAATCAGGCTTAGTCTCTGCCTCTAGTAAGCCAGCACTGATTCTCTGTTTTTCGCGATTGAGCACTGTGGACTCATAACTTGGCGAGCTTAAAATCAGCCTAGCCAGCTGTACTGCACGATCCCGAATATCTGGTCTACTTAGACAGCGAATTCGAATTAAGGCACGCTCACCTGTCACCCCCACACTGATATCTGCGCCAAGATCTGCAATTTGATCAGCGATCTGTGCCTCCGTCAGGTTGCTCGTGGATGAACGAATACCCTTATTTAGTAACTCGCCAGTAAGGCTAGCTAAACCAGCCTTTGAAGCGGGATCGTAACGACTCCCTGCGTCGATACTAATTTCAATATCGAGCATTGGTAAAGATTGTGTTTGAACTAAATAGGCTTTGGTACCTTTATAGGAATCTAACTGCTGAATCGGCAATGCCGCCTGCGCACTAGTGAGCAGGCCAATGGTAATCACTGCGCCCAAGACGAAAGACTGGCAATAAGACTTCATTTCTGCACCCCTGCTTTTGCTGATTGACGAGCCTGGGGATCGAGAATGGCGATGGTCAATGTAGAGTCGATGAGGTATTTTTTAGCTACAGCCTGCACTTGAGCTGGAGTAATTTTTTGCATACGCTCTTGCACAGTATTTAAATCTTTCCAAGAAAATCCTGCCATCTCGAAACCACCAATTTCCATTGCTTGACCAAAGATAGAATCTCTTTTATAGACTTGATTAGCTAGCAAGCGAGTTTGAATTCTCTTTAACTCTGAATCTAACACCCCCTTATCTGCAACTTCTGCCAGCGCCTGACGGATACCAGCCTCAGCTTGGGCAATGGTTTTTCCTTTTGCTAAATCAACGCCAACTATAAATAAAGCGGGTCCACGAGAAATCATGTCGTATTGAGCCTCTACATTGTCTGCCAAACGCGCTTGCTTTACTAAAGTGCGATTCAATCGAGCATTGTCATAGCCATCTAGCACCGCAGCCAATAACTCTAAGGCATAAGGCTCATCATTGTTAATGTTGTCAGGCTGTAAGCGCGGCACCTTCCATGCCATGACTAATTGCGCACTATCGGCCGGAGCTTTAACATGAACCTGCTTAACTCCTTTTTGTTCAGGCTCAAGCTGTGGCTTACGAACTGGTAATTCATGTGCCCGAATACCGCCATAATATTTTTCAACAAGCTGATAAGTTTTATCGGGATCGACATCACCAGTAATAATGACGGTCGCATTATTGGGTGCGTACCAATTTTGATACCACTGACGCGCATCATTTGCCTTCATATTGATTAGGTCATTCATCCAGCCTATGATGGGATGGCGATAAGGTGAACTCATAAATGCAGTTGCCATTAAAGATTCATTTAATAAGCTATCAGGGTTATCTTCCGTCCGTAAACGACGCTCTTCCATCACCACCTGAATCTCTTTTGCAAAATCAGCATCATCAAAATTGAGATTGACCATACGGTCAGCCTCAAGTTGCATTACCTTACTCAATTTAGATTTTTCAACCTGCTGGAAAAAAGCGGTGTAGTCGCGAGAGGTAAAAGCGTTTTCACGGCCACCCTCTGCAGCAACGAGACGAGAAAATTCTCCAGACTTGACCTCATCCGTACCCTTAAACATCATGTGCTCTAAGACATGGGCAACCCCTGTTCTACCATTAAATTCATCGATAGAACCAGCCCTGTACCAAACCATATGCGCCACGGTAGGAGCCCGATGATCCTCTTTAATAATTAACTTAAGGCCGTTGCTCAGCAAATACTCATGAGTGTCCTCTGTCGACTGGGTAGAAGCGCCCAGGGCTAGTTGGCTGATGAGCCAGAATCCAAAGAAAAGAAGCTGAAGAGATTGCCGCATCTGGGTTTGCCTTGTTCTCAGATTAAATTGATAAGATGCAAGTTTTGGATTGTATCGATAATGCTTGGTCTACGTAAAACCCTCGGATCGCTTTTTAAATCAAGCCGAATTGATGAGGCCTGGTTTGAAACTCTTGAAGAATCCCTGATTCAGAGCGACGTAGGTATGCCGACCTGCACGCAATTAATGACTAGCTTACGTCAAGCAGCTAAATCAGAAAAAGTGCAAGACTCAAAAACCCTACAAGGATTATTGATTCAAGAGCTCACACAGCTTTTACAGACATTAGAGACTCATCCAAATCCCGTCTTTGAACAGCAAAGTAGCCATCATCCAGAAATCTGGCTGATTGTTGGCGTCAATGGCGCTGGCAAGACCACTACGATTGGTAAGCTCTGCAAACAATTCCAGTCGCAAGGAAAGACGATTCTTCTAGCCGCCGGAGACACTTTCCGTGCCGCCGCACGCAACCAACTCTTAGAGTGGGGGCAACGCAATCAAGTCGATGTGATCGCCCAAGAAAGTGGCGATGCAGCAGCGGTGGCGCACGATGCTATTCATGCGGCGATTTCTCGTAAGACAGACATACTGATTATTGATACTGCGGGCAGGCTAGCTACACAAGACCATTTGATGGAAGAACTGAAGAAGGTCAAACGCGTCATCGCCAAGGCCCTTCCAGGTGCGCCTCATCACACGCTCCTGATTTTGGACGGGAATACTGGCCAGAATGGTTTAAACCAAGTAAAAGCCTTCCACGAAGCTCTAGGACTCACTGGCCTCATCGTGACGAAACTGGATGGTACGGCGAAAGGTGGAGTCATTTGCGCCCTTGCTCACACCTTTCAGGGTGGCTCCAAACCGGTAGTTTTAGCGCTTGGCAAAGGCGAAGGAATTGAGGACCTAATCCCCTTCAATGCCGCCGCATATTCAGCTGAATTATTCAATTAAATCAATATCTTAGGATCGTAAGAATTCATTAGCACTCGCTTGACAAGAGTGCTAAAATAGAAGTATTCGATTAGTTAAATTATTAAATCAAATGGTTGAAAAGAAAGCTTACAAGCCAGTAGCTCGCGCAGTGTCTGCTGTAATGCCAGCAGTACAGCCTGGGGGCGCTATGGCCTTTCCGACGATGCCCTCCCTTGGAGTTGGCACTCTAGATGCTTATATCGCCTACGTTAATCGCGTGCCGATGTTAAGCGCTGCGGAAGAATTGCATCTTGCGCAAGAGTTTCGTCGTACTGAAAATGTTGACGCAGCGAGAACCTTGGTGCTCTCCCACTTACGCTTAGTGGTATCGGTTGCTCGCCAATACTTAGGCTATGGCATTCCGCATGCTGATCTGATTCAAGAGGGTAATGTGGGCCTCATGAAAGCGGTCAAACGCTATGATCCTAGCCAAGGTGCACGTTTAGTGTCGTATGCAATTCATTGGATCAAAGCTGAGATTCATGAGTACATTCTCAAGAATTGGCGCTTAGTCAAAGTGGCAACGACTAAAGCACAACGTAAATTATTCTTTAACTTGCGCAGTAATAAACCAACATTAGCGACTCTCAGACCAAGTGAAGTCGACGCTCTAGCAAAAGCATTAGATGTACGCGGTGAAGATGTGAAAGAAATGGAAATGCGACTTGCTGGTGGTGACATCACACTTGAAGGCGACGATAGTGATGAAGACTCTGCTTACGCACCCATTCAATGGCTGTCGGATTCAAGCCAAGAACCCACTGCCATGCTGGCTGCCGTAGATGCCGATAATCTTCATGGCCCACAATTAGACCAAGCTTTAATGTCTTTAGATGAGCGTAGCCGTAATATTATCCAGTCTCGTTGGCTAGCAATGGATGCTGATGGAAATGGTACTAAAACGCTACATGATCTTGCTGCAGAGTACGGAATTTCTGCTGAGCGAGTGAGACAGATCGAAACGTCTGCTCTCAAAAAAATGCGCGCCCTACTTCAAGCCGCTTAAACCCGGCCACTTACTTCAGCAGTTCTTTCAGGTCATGCGCTAAGGTCTCGGGACCTTGTGCATGTTTAATGTAGAGGCGCAAGTGTCCCTCTGGATCAAAGACGTAACTGCCAGCAGTGTGATCAATGGTGTAAGACCCTGGAGATAGACCCGGTACTTTTTTGTAGTAGATCTTAAAGTCCTTAGTCACTTTTTCTAGGGCTGCTTCATCAGCAGGACGCAGACCTATAAATCGTGGATCAAACGAAGGCACATACTGTTTTAAGATCGCTGCCGTATCGCGTGCTGGATCAACTGTCACGAACAGTACCTGCACCTTATCAGCTTGAGGACCAAGCAGTACCATGGTTTGCTGCATTTCAGTTAAGGTAGTTGGGCAAACATCAGGGCATTGGGTATAGCCAAAGAACATGACGACAACTTTACCCTTGAAATCAGCGAGAGTTCTGGTTTTTCCATCTACATCGAGCAAACTAAAATCACTACCGAAGCCACTGGCACCCGTGATGTCAATATTCTTAAACTCAGGCTTAGGACTACATGCTACGAGCGCTAGAGTCATCAAGACCATTACAAAGGCGGAGATAGAGAGACGCTTCATCTTAAATAAAGTAATGATCAATTAGTAAGGCAGCGAACAAGAGCGATAAGTAAGTAATCGAAAAACGGAAGGTTTTCTTCGCTAACGCATCGCTATAAGAAATAAACAAAGCAATGACATAAGCCAAGAAAATAAATCCTAGTACTAATGCTGAAATTAAATACACTAAGCCACTCATTCCATAGATATAAGGCAATAGAGTAGCTGCAATCAATATTAAGGTGTACAACAGAATATTGAGTAAGGTAAAGCGCTCACCATGTGTCACTGGGAGCATTGGCAATCCTGATTGCACATAATCATCGCGACGATACAGCGCCAAGGCCCAAAAGTGTGGGGGGGTCCAAACAAAGATAATCAACACCAACAACCACGCCTCAGCTGGTACTGAATTAGTCACTGCAGCCCATCCCAAAGCCGGCGGCATTGCACCCGAGAGCCCGCCAATCACGATATTTTGTGGTGTGGCTGGCTTGAGTAACCAGGTATAGATCACTGCATAGCCTACAAAGGTAGCGACAGTGAGCCACATGGTTAATGGGTTCGTGAAGTTCCATAAAACAAACATCCCGATTGAACCCAGCACAATAGAAAAAATTGTAATGTGAAAGGGAGAAATTTCTCCGGTGGCAGAGGGGCGCCAAGCAGTTCGCTTCATCTTGGCATCAACCGCTTGCTCGATTAAGCAATTCATTGCAAATGCAGCGCCAGCTAGCAACCAAATACCCACCACACCACCAATCAAAATTGAGGTCGGCACCATACCAGGCGTAGCTAAGAACATTCCAATCACAGCACAAAAGACAGCTAACTGGGTCACGCGCGGTTTTGTTAGCACCCAAAACTGGCGCCAACGAGGCAAATGCACAACAGTATTGGACTTTGGAGTATTCATAATTGCTTTGGCATCTTAATCTGAATAGCCGTTTTCCAAGAAGCCCAGTTACTCATTCTGACGAGACAATAAACGAGCGCAGCTGCACCAGCAGTGTGGAGGAGAGCCGCTAATAAAGGCCACTGAAAGACTACATTGGATATTCCTGTTAGCAACTGCAAGACTAAAAGACCAATCAGTACCCCTCCTAGCCGATGCAGATGAGGTTGCGCTGTCCGACTAACGCTGCGAGCACTGATACCTAGAGTAGCTAAAGTAAGAAACGCTGCAACAGCAAATAGACGGTGTGCCCAGTGAATGGTTTGCAGTGCATTAGGAGTGATGTAATCTCCTGCCGCATTCTTGCCTAACTCTCTCCAGACCGTGAAGCCTTCTTGCCAGTTGGTGTCGGGCCACCATGCTCCGTTGCAGCTTGGAAAATCTGGGCAGGCTAATACTGCGTAATTGGTACTCACCCACGCGCCCAAAAAGATTTGGATACCTAAAACTACAAGGGCCAGACTCACCAGCCTTGCTGAGAGTGGCTTTTGTCTCAAGGAAACAATCACTGAAGATTGAATTGACCAAGTCTGTTGTGCATAAAGCGTGAGGCAAGCAAGCAGGCACAGAGCCAACATCAAATGCGTGCTCACAATAATCGGCTGGAGTTTTAAAGTTACGGTCCAGGCGCCAAAAGCTCCCTGAATACAAACTAGCGCTAACAATCCCAAGCTAGCAATCAATGGTCCTTTTCCCAAGGATTTGACTTTAGTCCACGCCATGATCACTTGCACAATAATTAAAGTGCCAACTGTCATCGCCAGGTATCGATGAATCATTTCAATCCAGGCTTTTAGCAGAGTAACCGGCCCTGATGGCATGGCATTCTCAGCCAATTGAATATCTCCGATTGCATGCCAAGGATTAGAGTTTCCGTAGCACCCTGGCCAGTCGGGACAGCCTAAACCAGAATCACTCAAGCGAGTGAAGGCACCAAAAACAATTAAATCAAAAGTCATAAAGACTAAGAACCAATTCAGCTTCTGAAAAAAAGAATAGCCAGGTCTTGTCCAAAGATATGCCAACGGAATGCCAGCAAAAATCAGGGCGATGACTGCAAGCTCAGCGAACAAAGCCAAATTGGGCATTACAGTCTTTCGCCCTTATGATTGAGTCGCAGCAACTTCTCCAAGTCTTTCTTCATACTGCCAAATTCTTTGGGTGAGTTACTGACTGGAAAGTACATCATCTTTTGGGCGCTAGGGTCAATCAACTGAATTGCTTGACCTGCGCCCTGAGCATTGAGCCAATCATTAAACTGAGCCCGTAACTTAGGATCAGCAGGTAAATTCACCACGCTAAACCCGGCTACATCGTGATCGTAAGCTTTCGCAATCTCAGGATCAATTGGTTTGCCATCCGTATTCACCCATAGCAATTGCACTCGACCCCCTTCTCGACCTACGCCAACTCGCAACTGTCGCATTAAATATAGACCCTCAACACAGGATGGATTTTGCGTCGTGCACTCAGCGGCGGGGCGAGCGATTAATAGGGTCCACTTCCCGTTCAGCGGAATATCAAACCAAGCAGGATTAGTATCTTGTACTGGTTGCACTAAAGTGCCAAAGTTTGTTTTACCACCTTCAGGCTTAATAACGTAATACGCCAGATACGATGCGATCACTGGTGCAGCACAGGCAAGCAATAAGAACAACATCTGTAAGCGCCCGCGACGGGTCCGCGCATCAATTGCAGCACCCTCTGACTGTGCAGAAGGAATCAATAACTCTTCTTTACTCACTAATACTCCCAGATAACTTTCGATATTGCCGAAGGCCTGTAATTAACCAAAACAAAAAAGCACACGCAGCTAAAGCAAACCACTGAAAGGCATAAGCATAATGGCGATCTACCCCTGTTGTCAGTGGGGCCCATTCTCGAACCAAGCCATCAGCCTGACCAGTTTGTACCTCACGCAATATATAAGGGCTTTGGGTCCAGCCGTGGTTCTTAGCCTCTTGCTCAAGAACCAGATTTTGTTGAATACGGGGCTTACTAGCCGGCCCTAGATTGCTATTACCAAACTCATAAACCTTACCGGGATTGGCAAAAACCGTCCCCTCAATCGACACAACGCCTTCGGGCGTCTTAATAGCTGGGAGCGCGACCCGGTCTAAGCCATTGCGGGGCGCCCAACCACGGTTTACCCAAAGAATCTGACCACTCTCCAATCTGAGCGGCATCATCACATAAAAGCCTGCTGGAGCTGCTTCACCCTCCTTGTTAACAGGCCGCGGACGGTTATCTAACCAGACCACCTCTTCAGAAAGAAAAGTCCCCTGTGCCCGCATTCGGCGTTGATTGACCTCTTCTAAAGTCCAGTTCTGAGCATTTGCATTCAGAATAGGCATTTGTTGCTTTGTAACTAAATTGGCAGCGAGCATAATCTTTTCATGGGCTCTGCGTAACTGCCAAAAGCCAGCGCTGCTGCAAATGATGACCGTTATTAGGGCTGCTAAAGTAGCAACTATGCGCTTGGTAACGAGACTAGAAAAAATATTCAATTGAGGATGTAGAAATGAAGTGGATTATTCCCATCGTACTGCTAATGATCGTTGGAAGCTTGGGCTCAGCCCTGTATTACATGATGAAGGGCAAAGGCTCTGGCCCAAAAATGGTGTATTCCTTAATGTTCCGCATCGGCCTATCGCTGGTTCTATTTTTAGGAATTTTGCTTGCCTATTACTTTGGACTCATTCAGCCCACCGGGATCCGCGTTGGCACAAACTAAGTAAAAATATTTCAGTAAAACAAATCGGGGCTCTTAAGCCCCGATTGTTATTGAAATTACATCCAGTAAACGCAGATATATAGACCAAGCCATACGACGTCAACGAAGTGCCAGTACCAAGCGGCGCCTTCAAACGCAAAATGGTGCTCGGCGGTAAAGTCACCACGAATCAAGCGGCGCAATACAATTGCCAACATCGTGCCACCCAAGAATACGTGGAAGCCATGAAAACCTGTCAGCATGAAAAAGGTTGAGCCATAAATACCTGAGGTCAATTTCAGGTTAAGCTCATGATAAGCATGGTAGTACTCAAATGCCTGGAAGCATAAGAAGATAAAGCCGAGTGCGACTGTAGTAGCCAAGCCAATAATGGCTTGCTTCATGTGATTCTTGACTAAAGCATGGTGTGCATATGTGATCGTGACACCTGAGCTCAATAACAACAGCGTATTGATCGTAGGAATCGGCCAAGGACCCATAGTTTCAAAAGGAGCAACCAAACCAGCAGGGCCATCATTAGGCCAGACTGCAGAGAAATTTGGCCAAATCAACTTACTCTCTACATCACCCATCCAAGGCATTGCAATATTTCTAGCGTAGAACAATGCGGAAAAGAAAGCTGCAAAGAACATGATTTCAGAGAAGATGAACCATGCCATTGACCAACGATAAGAGACGTCAACGTTAACGCCATTCTTGCCTGCATTGGATTCTGCAATCGTATCGCCAAACCAGTGATAGAGAACATAGAGTACCCAGAGAACACCGGCAATCGCCATGGATCCACCCCATGATGTGTGATTGACCCAGCCGACCATGCCGAAACCAAAAGCGATCAGCCCGATCGCCGCCATGACCGGATGTCTAGACAAGGGGGGGACATAGTAATAAGGGGTTGAATTGGATGACATCTGATTCTCTCTATTCAATCAAAAAATTATTAATGGGATACCACTGCTTTCACAATTAACAGGAGGATGGCCATAAATACTAAAGCACCAAATACACCTGCAATGATAATGTGAACAAAACTGAGTGAAGCAACATCGTCTTGAAGGCCCGCTTTTTTACGAACCCCTAAAAAAGCCCATAAGACTGCTTTCATAGACTTCAAAAAACTACTCTTTTTCATATAAGTGCCTTTGATTTCGGTGTTGTTGCTCCGGGTGCTGCAGGGGGCACTCCAACCTCAAAGAAGGTGTAGGACAAAGTAATTGTCTTAACATCATCTGGCAAGCCAGCATCAATTACAAAGACAACAGGCATTTTTCGTGTTTCATAGGCCGCTAAAGTCTGCTGCTGAAAACAGAAACACTCTAACTTGGTAAAGAACTCGGTTGCGCTCTTAGGCGCATAACTGGGAATTGCTTGTGCTTGAACTGGTCGGTCTAATTTATTGGAGACCTCATACACAATTTCAGTCATCTCACCAGGATGGACTTCCAAAAAGTTTTTCGCTGGATGAAAGTTAAAAGGACCGCGACTATTAGAGTCAAACTCCACAGTAATCTTGCGAGAGTAGTCTACTTGAGTATTGCCCACTTTATTAGGGCTATAGGCTCTGACACCATAATCATTTTTACTGGTTACCACGTTGATACCCGTCACCTGGCACAAAGCCTTATACAAAGGCACTAAGGCATATCCAAAACCAAACATCAATACAGAAGCAATCAAGAGCTTCAATAGAATTTGACGGTTGAGATTTTGAGATAGGGACATTAATCGATCGAAACTTAATTCAAGAGGCTGTGCTTAAGCAGAATGCCAATGAAAAAAACAAATGCAATGCTTAAAAGCACAAACCCCAAACGCCTGTTATTAGCGACTGAGGTTTGTTTTTCAGGAGGTGTAAGTTCCGGCTTCATGAATCTGTTCAGCGTTTGGTGGAGTCTCAAAAGTATGATGAGGTGCTGGTGAAGGCACTGTCCACTCCAAACCTTTAGCCCCATCCCATGGTCTCATTGGTGCTTTTTGGCCTTCGCCACGATAAGCAGGCAGTGCTACATAGAATAGGAAGTAAACCTGAGACAAACCAAATCCAAGCGCACCAATAGAAGCGATCAAGTTGAAATCAGCAAATTGGGTTGGGTAGTCAGCGTAACGACGTGGCATACCTGCTAAGCCCAAGAAATGCATTGGGAAGAAGGTGATGTTGAAGAAGATCATGGAAGACCAGAAATGAATCTTGCCACGAGTTTCGTTGGCCATCATGCCGGTCCACTTTGGACACCAGTAGTAGAAACCAGCAAACATTGCAAATAGGGAGCCTGCTACCAATACATAGTGGAAGTGGGCAACCACGTAATAGGTATCTTGTAGACCGATGTCAATTGGCGCCATGGCGAGAATCAAGCCAGTAAAGCCGCCCATAGTGAACACGAAAATAAAACCAACCGCCCACAACATTGGAGTTTCAAAGGTCATGGAACCTTTCCACATCGTTGCAACCCAGTTGAAAATTTTCACACCAGTCGGAACAGCGATCAACATCGTGGCATACATGAAGAAGAGTTGACCCGTTACTGGCATACCGGTTGCAAACATGTGGTGCGCCCAAACAATGAAGGACAAAATCGCAATCGATGAAGTTGCGTAAACCATCGAGCTGTAACCAAACAAGGTTTTTCTGGAGAAAGCAGGAACGATTTCACTAATGATTCCGAATGCTGGAAGAATCATGATGTAAACCTCTGGGTGACCAAAGAACCAGAAAATATGCTGGAACATAACAGGGTCACCACCGCCCACAGCGGAGAAGAATGAAGTACCGAAGTGACGATCGGTTAATACCATCGTAATTGCCCCAGCCAATACAGGCATCACAGCAATCAACAAATACGCGGTAATCAACCAAGTCCAGCAAAACATTGGCATCTTCATCAAAGTCATGCCAGGAGCGCGCATATTCAAAATCGTAACGATGATGTTGATCGAACCCATGATGGAAGAAGCGCCCAATAAGTGGAGAGCAAAAATCGCCATATCCATTCCAGGACCCATTTGTGAGGTCAAAGGAGCATAGATAGTCCAACCGCCGGCAGGAGCACCGCCAGGCGCTAAAAAGGAGCTCAACAACAAAGTAGCGGCTACTGGCAGAATCCAGAAGCTAAAGTTATTCATCCGCGCGAACGCCATATCAGAAGCACCAATTTGCAAAGGCACCATCCAGTTAGCAAAGCCCACGAAGGCGGGCATGATGGCACCGAACACCATCACCAATCCGTGCATCGTAGTTAACTGATTGAAGAACTCAGGACGGAAGAATTGGAGGCCTGGCTGGAATAATTCCAAGCGAATACCCATGGCCATGGTTCCGCCAGCCAACAAGCTGACGAAAGAGAAAATCAGGTACATCGTACCGATATCTTTATGGTTAGTAGCGAACAACCAACGACGCCAGCCATGTGGCATGTGGTCATCATGCGCATGATCATGTGCGTGATCTAGAGAGCTAGTAACTGTGTTCATGTTTACTCCGGTTTCGTCTTTTCTGTATTAGTAAATAAATTACTTGCCACTGTGTGCCGTAATAATTTCTTGCGTCTGGATTACTTCACCAGTGTGATTGCCCCATGCATTTCTGGTGTAAGTGATCACAGCAGCAATATCAGCATCTGATAAAACACCGCCCCACTTAGGCATCGCATTCTTACCATTAAGTAGGATGTAAAACTGAGCTGCTTTAGGTCCATTAACAACCTTGTCTCCATCAAGAGCGGGGAAGGCGCCAGCGCCTTTTCCGTTGAGTTGATGACACGCTGCGCAATTGGCTGCATAGACTTTTTCACCACGGGCTTTTTGCTCTTCTAAGGTATAGACCTTTGATGGGTCTTCACCGCCAGCAGTCATTGCTTTTTGCTTATCAGCAACCCACGCGGTGTAATCCTCAGGAGAAACTACCTTGACCACGATCGGCATGAATGCATGCTCAGCACCACACAACTCGGAACACTGACCGCGGAAGGTACCGATCTGGTCAGCACGGAACCAGGTGTCACGCACAAATCCAGGGATCGCGTCTTGTTTCACACCGAATGCAGGAATGGTCCAAGAATGGATAACGTCGTTTGCAGTTGTAATCAGACGAATCTTTTTACCAACCGGCACCACCATCTCATTGTCGACTTCCATCAAATAGGTATTGGATTTTGGAGCGAGATTATTAATCGCTTCGCGTGAAGTAGATAGTGTGGATAGGAAATTAATGCCTTCACCCTCACCCTTAATGTAGTCGTAGCCCCATTTCCATTGATAGCCAGTTACCTTAATGGTGATATCTGAATTGGTAGTATCTTTCATCGCTACTACTGTTTTGGTTGCAGGCAAAGCCATGCCAATCACAATTAACAGTGGAACTACAGTCCAGATGATTTCAACAGTGGTACTTTCATGGAAGGAGGCTGCTTTGTGTCCGAGTGATTTACGGTGTTTGAGAATGGCATAAAACATCACGCCGAATACACCGATAAAAATCACTGCACAAATAATCAACATCATGATGTGCAAACCATGAATTTGCTCCATGATTTTTGTTGCAGGTGCAGCAAAATTGATTTGATTTACGGCAGGGCCGCCAGGCATGTTTTCAGTAGCGTTTGCAAGCGTAATGCCCAAACTCGCTAAAAGTGTTAGCGAAGCCTTAGTGACTTTTCCAAATAAATTCATCTTATTCTCTGTTTATTGTCCCGAGCAAATTGCACAATCTCGCTTGGGATGCTCAAAAAGCGGTATCTACCCAATACATCCAGTCGCAATTATAGGGCGAATAATCTGCTTTGACATTTGGATTCTTCGGAGTACAAAAGCATTCTTAATGGCTCCTAATGATAGTAAGCACTTACATTTAATTAGAATCATGCCTCGTCTTGCGCTGAATTTGTGCTGGATCGATATAGGCAAGCTGATCCTTCGTTCTAGTGAGGTGTTTGCCAATTGCCCAGGCATGCCCATAGACCACTTCAAGGGTCATTTTTGGCGGCAAATGTTGAGTAGCCCCTTCTTTCTGAGCATCTTCATTCATTAATTGCAAGGCAATTGAATCTGCGATCAAAAGGGTATCCGATTCGTACTCCAAATAGAGATACTCCATGTCCATTACTGGCTCCGAAAAACCCTCTGAAAGAACGGCATCGCCCATATCGTGCATATCCCATGGGCTCGCCAACTTTTTCAGACCGCCCTCTAACTCTGGAATACCAATCAACTCTTTACCGGTATCTGGGCCTAGATAGGCAAAAGTGAGAAGCCCTCCTTCTCGTAGGACGCGCCAACATTCTTGTAAAAAATGTTTTGGGTCAGGAAGATCTTGAAGCAACAAGTCACTGAAAACCAAATCTACTGAATCATTCGGAAGGTCGATGCGTCCAGTTTGGCGATAACCGTCTAAGGAAAACTCACTACCACCATGCATAACTGCGCGTAATTTTCGTGATAGCTGTAAGCATCGCAAATCCCATGCACTCATGTTCGACTCTGAAGCACTATGCATTCTCACACCTGGGAATCGCTTGCTCAAAAGAGCGGCATGCTTTCCCGGAAAATCCGGAATCACTAGTAGCTCGTTTACATCTAACTTAACGATCTCTAACTTTTGTATCATCCGGTTTGCAATTTCGGATTGAAGCCATCTTAAGGGTTGGGTCATGTGCTCAGTATACTCAGCGCCCCATGTTTTCATTAGCAAAACTATTGCCCAGCGCCTGCATTATTTGTGAGTCTTTTCAGGATGATCTAGTTTGCCTAGCTTGCTTGAAAAAACTGTCTGACGAGGCGCTCTGGAATTATGAGTGCTGCACACAGTGCGGGATTTGCTTAACTGCAAACGAAATGGAGGTAGGGCGTTGCGATGAATGTCAAGCAGAGCCTCCGCACTTTGATGAAAGCTACTGTCTTGCTTCCTACGACAGCTGCCTACAGAAAGCACTGCATGATTTGAAGTATGCAAAACGGATTAGCGTTGCGCATGGTTTAGCAAGTTTGTGGAATGACGTTTTATCTTCTAGATTAAATTATCTTGAGATTGACTTGGCGCTGCCTGTACCGCTGAGCCAAATCAAGTTATGCGAGAGAGGATTTAATCAAAGCTGGGAAATTTTACGTCGCATACAAATACCAAGCACCATTCAAAAGCAAATGTTTGTCTTACAAAGACATCATGCGCCACAGAACCTTGTAGACATTGGAGGCAGCTCTCGAACACAAATGATCAAAGGAATGTTTTATATCAACCCTCACTATCAGAGACTAGTCGAAGGCCGGAATGTGGTGATTTTTGATGATGTAATGACAAGTAAGGCGACATTGAATGAAGTTGCTTGCGTTCTGAAGGACAATGGAGCTTCACGCATTACGAATTGGGTGTTACTGAGAACCCCAAGACATAAGATCAAAAGATTACAGCATGTTTAATATTGTTTTATTCGAACCAGAAATCCCGCCCAATACCGGAAACATCATCCGCTTGTGTGCAAATACTGGGACCTCACTTCATTTAATCGAACCCCTGGGTTTTCCGATGGAAGATGCAAAGCTTCGCAGAGCGGGATTGGATTATCACGAGTTTGCCAGCGTCAAAGTGCATCAAAACTGGCAAGCTTTTTTAAAGACCGAACAGCCTAATATGAATCGGGTTTTTGCTTTAACGACCAAAGGTTCTGGGCAATTTCATGCAGGTCAATATCAGCCCGATGATTACTTTGTGTTTGGCTCCGAGACCAAGGGCATTACTGATGAAGTGAGGGATGCCATTCCCACTCAAAACCGGATGCGTCTAGCCATGCAGGAAAGCAGTCGCAGCCTCAATCTCTCTAACACGGTTGCCATAGTTGTTTATGAGGCCTGGCGCCAAAATGGTCTTCAAGGTGGCAGCTAAGAAATCAGCTGAATCAGGCCTCTGTTGTGGGATCTCGGCCCATTAATTTCTGTAAAGCCTCTTGCGCGCCAACATGACCGGATAAGACCTCAGTCATAGCCTTGGTAATCGGCATTTCTACTCCCAAACGGGCTGCTAGATTACTCACTGCGGCAGCACACAGAACACCTTCGGCTACATGTCCCAGTCCATCCAATATTTTTTGTAGCGGTTGACCTGCAGCAAGCGCTAAGCCAACTTGCCGATTTCGGGATAGATCGCCAGTTGCCGTCAAGATCAAATCGCCAACACCCGTTAGCCCCATGCAGGTTTCAGAGCGTCCGCCAGCAGCCTTTACCAAGCGCATCATTTCTGCCAAGCCCCTGGTCAGAACTGCTGCACGTGCATTTAGGCCCAGATTTAAGCCATCACTAATACCCGCTACGATGGCTAGTACATTTTTAATTGCACCACCTAACTCAACGCCAATCAAATCATCACTTGCATAGATTCGCATATTGCCGTGATGAAAAGCAGTTTGCACAATTGAACAAAGTTCATCTGAATGGCTTGCCACCGTTAAAGCGCAAGGCATTCCATTTGCCACCTCTTTAGCAAAACTTGGGCCAGACAAAACACCATAGGTATGTTTGATGCCCTTATTATGTAAGCGATCTTCTCGCTCGACGACTTGATGCGGCAAAAGTGCTGAGCTGGGTTCCAAGCCTTTACACAGCCACACAATATTTAAAGAATGTTTTGCTGTTTGTAATACTTGAGCTAGAGTCTGCGCTAAACCAGACATCGGTGTTGCAATCACTAATAGATCATGTGAGTCCAGTCGATCGATTGCTGTAGAGAAGTTGCTCTCAAGATAAAGACTCTTGGGCAATGTAAAACCTGGTAGGTAAGTACTGTTCTCACCCTGCTTCTGAATATGCTCAATTTGCTCTAGCGAGCGCGACCATAAGCAGACTTTGTCATGCTCAAGAGATCGGGCGGCCTGAACAGCCATCGCTGTTCCCCATGCTCCAGCTCCAAGCAGCGTCACTTTCATGATCTGTTGGCCTATGGAATCTACTTAATTAGGAAGAATGATTTTGCTTTCTTCAGCGGAGCTATCTTCTGAGCCCGCACCAGCCTGTTGAGCCTGCATTAAACGATGCTCATACATTCCATGGAAATTCATTTCGTTTAAATGAATTGGCTGGAATCCTGCACGGCTAATGGTGTCCGCAATATTAGAACGTAGATAAGGATACAAAATAGTTGGGCAAGCAATACCCAACATGGGGTCAATCTGCTCTGGAGGAATATTAGTGAACTCAAAAATACCCGCTTGATTGGCTTCAATCAAAAATAGCACTTTGCTATCGATGCGAGCAGTCACAGTAGCGATGACACAAACTTCAAATAGCTCTTCAGACAGACGCGTCACTGAAACATCAGCCTCCACTTGCACTTGAGGCTCTTTAGCAATCAATAAAATTTCAGGGGCATTGGGCTGCTCTAAAGAAAGATCTTTGAGATAAACGCGCTGAATTCGAAAGCCCGGCGCTTTATCGTCATTCGAGCTGTCTTGAGTTGAAGTCGTTTTATCGTTCATGAAAATTCTCTCTATTGAATATTTATGCCAAAAGAAGATCTAACTGTCCAGCGCGATCCAATGCAACGAGATCATCGTATCCGCCGACATGAGTATCACCAATATAGATTTGCGGAACTGTTCTGCGACCCGTTTTTGTCATCATGATTTCACGCTGGGCTGGATCTTTGTCGATCAAGATCTTCTCTAAATTACTTACCCCTTTTTTCTGTAATAGCTTTTCAGCCATCACGCAGTATGGGCAAACTTGGGTGCTATACATCATTACCTGTGGCATATTTTTCTACTTCACCAAGGGCAAAGCAGCAGCTTTCCAGGCCGCAATGCCACCGTCCAAAGCGGCTACCTCAGCAAATCCCAGCGTTTTAACTGCTGCTACCGCCTTACGGGAATCATTGCCGTTCTCACAAATCAAGACTACGGGGTGCTTGCGATCAAGCTTGAGCTTGCCGATCTCGGCCTCTAGGGCAGTGGCAGCAGCGAATTTAGCTCCTGGCAAATGGCCTGCTTTAAAGGCGTCTTCAGCACGTAAGTCGAAAACATAGGCTTTACGACGATTGATCCAAATCGTCGCCTCGGTTGGAGACAGGCCCTTTCCACTAATAAGCGTAGATAATGTGGGTAGGAAGAGTGCGATGCCTGAAACCAGCAGTAAGGCAATCAGCGCTAAATTGTCAATTTGAGTGAAAAAGTTCATCACCAGATTATAGAATGGCTCTATGAAACAACTTGTTCTTATTCGTCACGGCGAATCCGCTTGGAATCTTGAAAATCGCTTCACCGGCTGGGCCGACGTTGATTTAACCCCAAATGGGGCAAAACAAGCGCATACCGCTGGCGAAAAACTTCTCAAAGCAGGCTATGTATTTGATATTGCCTACACCTCTGTTCTCAAGCGTGCGATCAGAACCTTATGGGGCGTTCAAGATGCCATGGATCTCATGTGGATTCCGGTAGTTCATAGTTGGCGCTTAAATGAGCGTCACTATGGCGCCTTGACTGGTTTAAATAAAGCAGAGACTGCAGCGAAATATGGTGACGAGCAAGTTCATATTTGGAGAAGGTCATATGACGTTCGTCCGCCTCTACTGGAGGCGCATGATGAGCGCAACCCTCAAAAAGATCGACGCTATGAAAAGTTGCAGCACTCTGACGTGCCTCTTGGTGAATGTCTTGAAGATAATGTAAAGCGAGTACTGCCCCTGTGGAATGAGTCAATCGCCCCAGCCCTTAAAGCAGGCAAGCGCATTGTCCTAGTTGCACACGGCAATAGTATTCGGGCGCTCATCAAATACTTAGATCAACTTTCTGACGAGGCCATTATGGAAGTAAACGTTCCTAATGGCATCCCCCTAATATATGAGCTGGATGACAATCTCAAGCCTATCCGCCATTTCTACCTAGATTAATGAAGAAAAATATGCGCCAATTTTTTAAGAACTTTGCCCTCATTGCGATTGGCTTAATTGCAGGAGTAGCAGCCACCATTCAATTATCGGCAACAGCTCAACAAAGTACGACATTGCCACTGGATGAGTTACGAACTCTGTCAAATGTCTTTGCACAAATCAAACGTGAATACGTTGAGCCAATTGAAGATAAGCAGTTATTGACAGATGCCGTGAAGGGTATGGTTAGTAGCTTAGATCCGCATTCCACATTTTTGGATAAAAAAGATTTTGAAGAAATGCAAGAGCAAACTACGGGTAAGTTTGCCGGTCTTGGAATTGAAATCAGCTCTGAAGATGGCTTAGTCAAAGTCATGAATCCTATTGAAGGAAGCCCTGCCGAGCGCGCTGGACTTCAGGCTGGTGATCTGATTACGCGTCTAGATGACAAACCTGTTCGCGGCATGTCTCTCGATAAAGCAGTTCGTACAATGCGCGGCACACCCGGCACCAAAATTACTTTAACGATTTATCGTAAGAGTGAAGAACGTACTTTTCCAGTGACGATTACTCGTGCGGAAATTAAAGTCCAATCGGTCAAAGCCAAGATTTTAGATAATGACATTGCTTGGGTTAGGGTTACTAGCTTTCAAGAGCGAACCGTTCCCGATCTTGCTAAGAAGCTTACCGACTTAGCGGCACAAGACCCTAAGCTGAAAGGCATTATTTTGGATCTTCGCAATAATGGTGGCGGCCTCTTACAAGGCGCGGTTGGAGTTGCTGCAGCCTTCTTGCCAAATGACGCAGTAATTGTGTCAACCAAAGGGCAAACGCAAGACTCAAAACAGGTATTTAATGCGACTCCTGCAATGTATCGCCTGAGTGAGCCTGGCGATCCACTTGCTGGTGTCCCGGAAATTTTTAAGAAACTCCCCATGGTAGTTTTGGTAAACGCCTACTCTGCTTCAGCTTCTGAGATTGTGGCTGGTGCTTTGCAAGATTACAAACGTGCAACGATTATTGGCAAGACAACTTTTGGTAAGGGCTCGGTACAAACTGTCCGCCCTCTCACCAATGACAGCGCTCTCAAAATCACGACTGCCTACTACTACACTCCTAACGGCAGATCAATTCAGGCATTTGGTATTAAGCCTGATATCGCAGTAGATCAAAATAAAGACGGTGATCCAGATGATGTGCTCATCACTCGCGAGGTTGATAGCGAGAAACACCTGCGCAATAAACAAGCCTCCGAAGAAAAACTTATCGCAGATCGCGAAAAGCGTCGTCTTGAAGAGTTACAGCGCATTGAAGAAAAAAATGCAAAGAAGACTGATCAAGAAAAAGAAGCCGAAAAAGCGAAAGCTAAAAAGCCTGTTGAACTTGGTAGCCCTAATGACTTTATGCTCGAGCAAGCCGTTTCGTATTTAAATGGCGGCCCAGTCAAGCGCTCTGCTTCCAAACTCGAATAGATCAGCAAGTAACGCTCGAGACTCATAATGAATGATGAGCAGCTCTTACGCTATTCAAGACATCTATTGCTCGAAGCCATTGATGTTAATGGCCAAGAAAAACTTCTGGCCTCACACGCAGTAATTATTGGGGCTGGTGGACTGGGTAGTGCAGCAGCACCTTATCTTGCAGCAGCTGGTATTGGTAAGATCACCTTGATTGATGATGATCAAGTCGATTTAACTAATCTTCAGCGGCAAGTGATGCACACCCATCAAGCGATTGGACAAAATAAAGCGCTGTCTGGAAAACATTTCCTAGGGCAACTTAATAATACAGTTGAGATCATTGCCGTCCAAGAGCGTGCAAATACTGAATTATTAAATCAAGTTTTACCGAGCGCGAACATTGTCTTAGATTGCACTGATAACTACTTAACGCGACAACTCATCAATCAAGCATGCGTCCTGCATCAACTGCCCTTAGTTTCAGGCGCAGCGCTTCGCTTTGATGGCCAGGTAAATGTTTTTGATGTTCGCAAGCCAATCTCGCCTTGTTATGCTTGTATCTTCTCTCCAGAAGAGCAGTTTGAAGAAACCAATTGCGCAAGCATGGGGGTCTTTTCTCCCCTGGTGGGCATTATCGGAAGTATTCAAGCAGCCCAAGCTTTACAACTCCTGATCGGCTTTGGTGATTCATTGGTAGGTAGGATGCTGATGTGGAATGCAATGACTACCCAAATCGATGAAATTCGATTAGTACGAAACCCCCAATGCATGGTTTGTGGCAAGCGCCACTAAGCCTCTTTGCTAGGCTAATAAGCGCTCAAGCGCAATCGCCTGAGCTTCCGGCTCAACCGCTTTAAGAACCTCGGGAAGGTGGGCCTTGAGTTCGCCCACATTGGCTTTGAGAATTTCTCGTTTAACCAACAGTAGTTGGCTGAAGTGCATTGAGAAGTCGGTTAAACCCATAGCCAGTAAGAGCTTAGTTAATGTAGGATCGCCAGCCATCTCACCACAGATTGCAATCGGCGTGTTTGCTGCATTTGCTTGGGTAATGATGGTGTAGAGCAGACTCAAAATCGCTGGGTGCAAAGGATCATATAAATGCGCTACTGCATGATCAGCTCGGTCAATCGCCAGAGTGTATTGAATTAAATCATTCGTACCAATGGATAAAAAATCAAAATGATGAATAAACAGCGGAAGCGTCAAAGCAGCCGCTGGGATTTCAATCATGGCCCCAACCTGAATATTAGGATTAAAAGATTGGCCTCGCTGATGTAACTGCTGTTTGGCTTTTTCGATTAAGCGGAAGGTTTCATTAATTTCTTTTGCATGAGCAAGCATGGGGATCATGATCCGTGCTTGTCCATGCGCAGATGCGCGCAAAATTGCTCTTAACTGAGTCAAAAAAATCTCTGGCTCAGTTAGCGACCAACGAATCGCTCGCAAGCCTAATGGTGAAGTCCCTGTTTGTGATAAATCGCCTCCCGAACCCAAAGCTTTATCTGCGCCAACGTCAATGGTTCTAATATTGACTGGTAGGCCGTGCATTAAGTCGATTACGCGCCGATACTCTTCATATTGTTGATCCTCATCTGGCAGCGCCTGATTACGATCCATAAATAAGAATTCAGAGCGGAATAAGCCAACACCAACCGCACCTAACTCCACAGCCTGTATCGCATCTTCAGGAAGTTCAATATTGGCAAACAATTCAATAGCTACACCATCTGCTGTGCAGGTTCTTGAGTGCTTCAGATTCTGTAGTTTGCCGGTCTCTTCGATTACCTTAACTTGAAGTGCGCGATACTCAGCTAGTAATTGTTCGTCAGGAGCAACTACGACAACCCCATGCTCGCCGTCCAAAATCAGCCAATCACCATGGCGGATCATTTCACTCGCATGACGTACACCAACCACTGCAGGTATTTCCATGCTACGAGCCACAATAGCGGTGTGAGAGGTCTTACCTCCGAGGTCAGTGACAAAACCTGTAAAAGCATGTTCTTTAAAGCGCAACATATCGTGTGGAGCAATATCATGCGCAACAATAATGGCGTCCACTCCAAGCTCGCTTGATGGAAGAGCATCTGGTTCTTGTAAAGAATCCGATTGCTGGTTACTGAGGGCCTTTAAAACACGCTCGGCTACCTGACGAATATCGTGGGCACGCTCTTTGAGATAGGCATCTTCAATTTCAGCAAACTGCTCTAATAAATCATTTAGCTCGGTTGTTAAAGCCCAGGCTGCATTTAAACGCTCAGTCCGAATCAGCTTAAGGGGTTTTTCAGCAAGTGCAGGATCAGCTAAGATCATTCCGTGAACATCTAAGAACGCAGCCATTTCTTGTGGCGCGTCTTTAGGCAAGCCCTTACGTAATTGCTCAAGCTCTAAACGAACTTGTTCAAAAGCGTCTAATAATTTTTGGGCTTCGATCTCTTCTTTGCCCGGCTCAATCAAATGGTGACTAACCTCTAATGCTGCGCGCGATATTAATACAGCCTTGCCAATTGCAATACCCTTAGATACTGGAATGCCGTGCAAGGCAAATGTCATATTTAGTCAGCCTCGCCAAAACGGTTATTAATAAGCTCTGTTAAAGCCTGCATGGCCTCATCTGCCCTATCTCCAATCGTCTCAAGCGTAACGGTGCTGCCAATCCCAGCAGCCAGCATCATGACGCCCATAATGCTCTTGGCATTAATTTGTCGACCATTGCGAGACAGTAATATTTCACAAGGAAATTCTGCGGCTAATTGAGACAGCTTTGCAGAAGCTCTGGCATGCAGTCCAAGCTTGTTCACAATCTGAATATCAGCCACTGGCATT
Source organism: Polynucleobacter sp. (assembly GCA_036821065.1). Taxonomy (GTDB): domain Bacteria; phylum Pseudomonadota; class Gammaproteobacteria; order Burkholderiales; family Burkholderiaceae; genus Polynucleobacter. The sequence goes on from DAISKI010000004.1 coordinate 42,280, forward strand.
TAAGTTTGCTCCTGCGTTTTTTCTGTAGTCACTTTATTACCCAAGCGCAAGATGCCATTCTGACCACCTTGCAGCGCTTTAAGGGCTAGGGTCTCTAAGTCGTCTTCTCGATGCGAAATACAGCGCATCAACATCGGCAGATTTAAGCCTGCTAAGACAATCACTCTAGGATGCAGTCCAGAGGCTGCTCCACTGGTTTCTAATTTCGTTGCCACATTGGCAGGCGTGGCACCCATGACATCCGTCAGTACCAGCACTCCCTTACCACCATCTACTTCATTTGCCGCTTGAAGCACCCGTTCAAAACTTGCTTTGGTATCTTCATAAGGCGGAATATCAATCGCGCGAACTCGCTCGGGCGATTTGCCAAAAATATGCTCTGCGAAACCATACATGGCGCTAGCTACTGGGGTATGCGCAACGATAATAATTCCAGCCATTTTTATTTCAATGCTTTCTCTAATCCGTCTAGCCAAAACTGAGCTACATCAAAGCCAGCTTGCTCAGTGATCTCAACAAAACAAGTTGGGCTTGTGACATTAATTTCTGTCAAAAACCCACCGATTAAATCTAATCCTACTAAAAATAAACCACGTTGATTGAGTATGGGGGCCAATTTTTGTGCAAGCCCTAATTCTTGAGGAGTCAATGGCATTGCAACCCCCTTACCACCCGCAGCTAGGTTGCCCCGAATCTCACTGCCCTGTGGAATTCGAGCCAATGCAAAAGGTACGACTTGGCCACTGATTAAAAGGACCCGCTTATCACCCTCAACAATCTCGGGTAAGAAACGCTGAATCATGAGGGTTCTAGAGCCATTCTCCCCCAAGGTTTCAACAATACTTGCTAAGTTGAGACCATCGGGCCCGACGCGAAACACAC
>DAISKI010000005.1:0-37982 GCA_036821065.1 Polynucleobacter sp.
GAATGATTGGTGCGGTCAAGTTAACTTGCATATGGACCAATACATTTTTACCACTTAAAGGAGTATCCGAATTTGCACGATCGTATTCAAAGATTGAGGCGCTATTAATAATGCAGACTAGGTTCGGAAATTCTTTGGCTACAGCTGTAAATAATCTTTTTACTTCTGCATCAATACTCAAGTCGGCTTGAAAACCTTGTGCCTTAACCCCTAAAGCAGCAATATCGGCAAGGGTCTGCTTGGCTTCGTCAGCAGATCGACCATAATGAATGGCAATATCCCATCCCTGACGAGCAAACTCTAAAGCGATTTCTCGACCTAAACGCTTTGCAGCGCCGGTCACTAAAACGGCTTTATTTGACGTAAATTGGGACACAGAACTCATGTGCAATTAAATTCTCTTAGACTAGCGAGCTATGGATATTACCTTGACCAGCCTGGAAGCGGAGCATAGCCAGCTACTCAGTAGCAAAATTAGCGCTGAAATCGTTGCCAAAAGCGGCTGGATCCCTTTCTCTCGCTTTATGCAAATGGCCTTATATGAACCTGGCATGGGCTATTACAGTGCTGGAGCCCATAAACTGGGGACAGGCGGTGATTTCACTACCGCCCCTGAATTAAGCCCCTTATTCGGGGCTGCCATCGCAAATACCCTGTTACCGGTTTTAGAAGGCCTGAAGTCAAAAGGGCTGGCAAGCAAAATTCTCGAGTTTGGTGCTGGCACTGGCAAATTGGCTGGGGCAATCTTAAATCGCCTCCACGAGCTAGGTTTTACTCTAGATGCTTACGAAATTATTGAAATCTCTCCAGACTTAGCAGCTAGACAGCAATCTCATCTGCACCGTCTTATTGCTAGCCAACAAAGTAGCACCGCTTGTCACTGGTTAGATGCCTTACCCCAAGGCTACGATGGGGTCATTATTGCCAATGAGGTAATTGATGCCATTCCCTGTGATGTCATTATTTTTGAGAGTGGTTTTTGGTATTGGCGGGGAGTGAGTTTTGAGAATGCTCAGTTTGTGTGGAAGACAGGTAAGCCCGTTGATCAAGATGCATTACCCGAGATCTTACTCAGCAGTCATTTTCCAGAGGGCTACACCACTGAGCTCCATCCTCAAGCTCAAGCTTGGATGCGAGAAGTGGCACAGCAACTCCATGCCGGATTATTTCTGACATTTGATTATGGCTTTCCAGAATCAGAGTATTACCACGCGCAAAGACATGAGGGCACTTTAATTGCCCACCACCGTCATCATGCAATACCCGATCCATTTCATTTACCAGGGCTCTGTGATTTGACCACCCATGTGGAATGGATCGAACTTGCTCGTATTGCTCTGGCGGAGAAAGCAGATGATGTATTTCTCAGCAATCAAGCAGCCTATCTGCTGGATGCAGGCATTGGTGAACTTGCTCTCGAAATAGCCAACCCAAAAGATGCTGAGACATTTTTACCTATCTCTAACGCTTTACAAAAACTTCTCTCTGAAGCAGAGATGGGCGAGCTCTTTAAAGTATTCGCATTCTCAAAGAATTTAAGTGAAATCACCACAGGTCAACAGTTACAGGATCTACCGGGTTTGCGTGGTCGGAATCGCCTCTAGCTAAAGGGCTGCAGCAATCGCGGCTAAACGTGCCTTTTCAACCAATAAACGTATCTTCTCACCATTGTTTCTATCGGCAGTATCTAGATCAGCAATACATTGCGCCAACTCTAGAGCTTGCGCCTTTTGTAAAGCCTGAATTAAATCATTCACCTCAAAACCAATTTGTTTAGCTAGAGTTAAAACCATCATAGCTCGCTCTGGTTTACGCCATACATCGGCACGGTTAAACCAAGCGAGAATCTCTGAAGCAGAACTTTTCTTATCGCCTCGTAGGTTTAGCAGGCGCTTGAGTTCGCTGAAAATTTCACAGAAATCACGCACTTCATTTGGCATCTTCACTGCTTCAGACCATGCACGGATTTCAGTAGCGGGTAAATTCATCAGCACCACTGCACAGCGCTCTTCTAAAGCTGGGGGTGTAATACGTAAATATTTTCTGAGCGTCTCTCGCTGCTGCTCATCAATGAGTTGGGCATTGAGTCCACTCGGCAATAGTAGTTTCGCAGCGCCCGCATCTAGTAAAACCTGGAACATCCGCATCGGCTTCGTCGCTGTCAAACCCCTCGAAAGCTCTTGCCAAATTCTTTCAGATGAAAGTGCAGCCAGCTCCCCAGAGCGAACGATCGCTTGGATTGCGAGGAGCGTTTCCTCAGCTACGATAAATTCAGGGAAGCGTGCTGCAAAGCGGGCTACTCGAAGTAAGCGTAGAGGATCCTCAGCAAAAGCATCTGAGACATGCCGCAAAATCTTTTTGGCTAAATCTTCTTGTCCATTAAATGGATCGATAATGGGACCAACCCACTCACCGTTCTCAGAGAGCTCTTGAGCCATCGCATTGATAGTGAGATCACGACGCTCCAGATCCTGCTCTAAGGTAACGGAAGGATCTGCATGAAATACAAATCCTTTATAGCCAGCACCTGTTTTGCGCTCTGTTCTAGCCAAAGCATATTCAGCTTGAGTGGCGGGATGTAGAAAAACGGGGAAGTCCTTACCTACTGGACGAAAACCTTCTGCCACCATCTCTTCTGCGGTAGCGCCTACAACCACATAATCAATATCGTGCGCAGGAATACCCATGAGGGTATCGCGTATCGCACCACCGACTGCATAAGTTTTCACGAACTAGCCCATTCCCTCAAGCGTATGACGAGTCATTCCAAAAACATCTACCAAAGCATCTTGCCTATTCACAGGCAAAGTGTTGGGTAAGCTCATCGAGGCAATATTATCCCGAGACATCAGAGTAGGTCCCGGTAAATATTCAAATGCAAGAGCTTGTAGATATCCCACCACATCAGGTACAGGAATTATCAAACATGAGGTTTTTGCTTTATGAGCCGCAAACTCTACGATGGCTTTCATAGTCATTACATCTGGTCCAACCAAATCATAGGATTGGTGGACTGTCTGAGGCATCGTAAGCGATTGCACAAAAGCACTAGTCACATCATCCACGCTCACAGGCTGGAACTGAGCATCACAATGTGCTAGAGGTAAAGCGGGAAACAATTTTGTCAACTTAGAAAATAAATTGATGAACTGATCAGCTGCACCAAAAATGACAGAGGGTCTAAAAATTGTCCAATCAAGATTGCTTGACTTTACTGCAGCCTCACCAGCGCCTTTGCTGCGCTGATACATCGATGGTCCATGCTCATCAGCGCCTAAAGCACTCATATGGAGATAGCGTTTCAAGCCATGTAATTGCATTGCAGTAATAATATTTTTAGGGAGATCAACATGTGCCCCTTTAAAAATTTTGCCATAGGGTTTGGCTGGCTTATCGTGCAAAACACCTACTAAATTAATGACAGCGCCATGAGGCTGAATGCGGCCACATAAGTTTTGGAGTTCATCAAAATCATGAATATCAGCATCCTCAAGATGAATCTTAGGCAACATTCTGAGTTCACGTGCTGCGCCTAGATGCCGAGTGGGCAGCAATACTGAGTAGCCTGCATTTTGTAATTTGGCAGCCAAAACGCGGCCCACAAATCCATTGCCACCGATGAGTAAGATGTCGTATTTCATAAGAATGATTATCTCTTTAAGGTAAATCGCTTTGCGTTGCTGCTTTCGGAGCAATAGTGCCCAAACGCTGTTTTAAAGATTGTGACTGCCCTTGCATGACAGATGCGTAATAACTGGAGTTAGACAGTACATTCTTGACGTAAGTCCGCGTCTCATTAAACGGGATGGTCTCAGCAAAGATAGCACCCTCCACCGGTCCATCTAATTTCTCGCGCCACTGCTTTGAGCGGCCAGGTCCGGCGTTATAGGCAGCAGAGGCTAGCACCCATGATCCATCCAAATCATTCAGAACCATATTAAGGTAATTACTCCCTAGCGTTAGGTTGGTATTTTTATCTTGAAGCTGCTGGCTTGTATATGAAGTCATTCCAATTTTCTTAGCAACATACTTAGCAGTATTCGGCATAACTTGCATTAAGCCTGCAGCACCCACGCTCGAGGAGGCATTCATAATGAAACGGGATTCTTGACGAATGAGCCCATATGCCCAAGCCAAATTTAAGTCAATCTGTTTAGCAATGGGTGTCAAGTCTTCTTTAAACGGAGTTGGGTAGCGCAGGGTGAAATCATGCTCTTGCTTGGTTCGATCAGCAGTATTTACAACACGATCATATAAATTGATGCGCTTACCGTATTCCGCAGCAGCTAATAGCTGCTTATCAGACATATTGCGTAACTCCCAATTCCACTCTCGATTTCCCTCAAATCGGAGATTCATGGCGTAAAGATGTTGTGCTCGTATAAAACCATTGCGATTGGCCATCACATCAATTTCTTGCTCAGACACCCTGGTCCGAGACGGCGCATGGTTTGATTTTCCTAGCTCTTCACGAGCAAGTTGTCCGTAAAAATTAAATTGATCCTGAATCAGTTCGAAAGATTCGCGGGCCTTTGCATCCTGTCCCTCTGCCTTAAGCGCACGACCATACCAATAGGCCCACGCCGGATCACGACTCCGCACTGCAGGATTCATACCCTCGATGGCTTGCTTTACTAAAGGCCAATCTTTCACTCTTAGGGCTGCCCGCACTTTCCACTCTTGGCTCTCGGTAGAAAGCAGTTCGTTATAGCCTAATGACTGCTGAAGTCGATATGCATCATCAGCATTGGGGTCCAGTTTCTTGGCCAAAAATTGACCGATCACCCCCCAAGCGACAGCCTGGTTTTCTTTACTGTAGCGACTACCGATTTGCTGAAAATCTTTATAGGCTCTGACAGGATCTGTTTTTGCCATCTTCACTACATCAGCAATAGGATCTTCACCACCCAAACGGCGCGACATCGTATCAAAGCCCATTTCATTAGCAGCGCGTCCAATCGCCCTTCCTTCGCTAGGCGTCATTCCTCCAGCCTGAACTAAGAGCGGCACTAATTCTTGGCACGATTGCCCAAAGTAACGAGGATCAAGCAAAATACTGCGCGCATCAAAGGCAACCTTAGTGGCATTCTCGCCCTGAGCTAAATGAGATTGCAACACGTAACATTTGACTGTTGTGTCGTCATCGACAACAAACTTAGCGTACTCGGCATCAAAATTACTCCAATCTTTTCGTTTACCTAATACAAGCAACCAGTCATTGCGCATCCGATCAGCAATCGCACTGCCTTGATACTGATTTAAAAAAGCATTGACTTGAGCATCTGCACCAGTGTCCGCACGGGCCCCACCGCCACTATCAAATAATTGGGGCTTAATCCGAAAGTAGGAAACGTAATCGTCGTAAGGGTAATTTGCTAAAGCCGCGGCTAATTGCTGAGATCTAAAGACATCGTTCTTTTTAGCGGCCTCACGTAATTCGATAAAAGTACGGTCGGCATCAGTGATTTCCTCTGGAGCTAACTTGCTCTCATATGACTTCGGTAAATTCACTTTCTTTGGCTTATCTGCAAAAGCACCATGACTCAACATAGCTGCTGATAGGATTAGCAATATTGATAGGGAATTCTGAAGCGGCTTTCTCACTGTGTAACCTTATTTACTATATTTCTTAATTTTCACCCGATAATGCTCGATATGCACGGTAATTCAACAAAATCTCTCCGCCAAGACTTACTCAAGCAACGCAGTGAGTTTATGGCATCACCAAACTATGCTCAAACCGAGGATAGGTTGATTGGAGTATTGAATCAATTTTTGATCAATCAAGGCCAAGCCCTTAAATCAATCGCCTTGTATTGCCCGATTCAAAATGAAATTGATTTACGACCCACTCTATTGGATTGGGCGAAAGGTCAAGCCCTTCGGCAGCTAGCCCTGCCTTTTGCAAAAGAAGATAAGCATTTGGATTTTTATCTTTGGCAAGAGGGTGACGTTTTAAGCCCTAGCAAACATGGCGTTCCAGAGCCAATCCCCAGCAACCTCCAGAGGCCGAAAATGCTGCCTGACTGTATTTTGCTGCCTTGTGTTGGATGGTCAGAGTCGGAGGACCTGAAGCGGCATTGGCGATTAGGCTACGGTGGTGGTTATTTTGATAGAACCTTAGCTCTCATGAAAAAGCTTGGGCACCAACCTATATGCATTGGTATTGGCTTCGACTGGCAAAAACTAGATGGAACCAAGTGGTCTGCCCAGCCCCATGACGAAGCGTTGACCTACATGCTGACTGAGTCGGGCTTAAGACCCTAGACTGAGGTTATCAGCAATAGCTAAAACGGCGTCTGCTTGATTTAAGGAATAGAAATGCAGGCCAGGAGCACCAGCCGTTAAGAGCTGATCACACAGATCGGTGACGACTTCTTCACCAAAAGCACGGATCGAGGCGACATCATCTCCGTAAGACTGCAAGCGCAAACGAATCCAGCGCGGGATCTCAGCGCCACAAGCATCGGAGAAACGCAGTAGCTGAGTGCTGTTGGTGATTGGCATAATTCCCGCAATCACTGGCTGAGTCACACCCATTTCATAAGCTTCATCAACAAAACGGAAGTAGGCATCGGTATTGTAAAAATACTGGGTAACGGCTGAATTTGCACCCGCCTTCATTTTCTGAACAAAAAAATCAATGTCACTTGCTGGTGATTTCGCTTGAGGATGGGTCTCTGGATATGCAGCCACATCAATATGAAACCAGTCACCTGTCTCAGAACGAATAAATTCCACTAGCTCATTCGCATGATGGAACTCGCCGTATTGGCCCATGCCAGAGGGTAGATCTCCGCGTAGAGCAACGATGCGCTTAATGCCTAGCGCTTGATACTGCTTGAGCATTTGACGCACACTGTCACGTGAACTACCAACGCAAGATAAATGCGGAGCAACCATTGCACCAGCCGCATGAATATCACTGACAACTTTTAAAGTACCTGATTGTGTCGAGCCGCCAGCGCCAAAGGTAACGGAGTAAAACGCGGGCTTGAGAACTTCGCTCAAGCGCTCGCGTACTAGACGTAATTTATTCTCACCTTCTGGTGTTTTAGGAGGAAAGAATTCAACGCTCAGTTCCATTGCTTTGGCCTAGTATTAAACAGCTTGATTAATAACGGTAGTGATCAGGCTTATAGGGCCCTTGCTTAGTAACGCCGATATAAGAAGCCTGCTGATCGCTCAGCTCAGTTAACTGCGCATTGAGCTTCTTCAGCTGTAAGCGAGCTACCTTCTCATCAAGATGCTTAGGTAAGGTGTAAACGCCGACAGGGTACTTGTCTGTTCCAACGGCATTCCATAACTCAATTTGCGCAATCACTTGATTTGCAAAAGAAGAGCTCATGACATAGGAAGGATGGCCAGTGCCACAACCCAGATTTACTAAACGACCTTTAGCCAAAATGATGATGCGCTTTTCAGGCATACCATTAGCAGCAGGGAAAATCACATGATCAACCTGGGGCTTAATTTCTTCCCAACGGTACTTTTCAATACCAGCCACATCAATCTCATTATCGAAGTGGCCAATATTACAAACGATCGCTTGATCTTTCATCTTAACCATATGGTCATGAGTGATGACATGGTAGTTGCCCGTTGCAGAAACAAAGATATCTGCTTTATCAGCAGCGTAGTCCATCGTGACAACACGATAACCTTCCATGGCAGCTTGGAGAGCACAAATTGGATCTACCTCGGTTACCCAAACCTGAGCGGATAAAGCACGCAAAGCTTGTGCGGAGCCCTTACCAACGTCACCATAACCACAAACCACAGCAACCTTACCAGCAATCATGACATCGGTTGCACGCTTGATCGCATCCACCAATGACTCGCGGCATCCATAGAGATTATCAAACTTACTTTTGGTTACGGAGTCGTTCACATTGATTGCAGGGAACTTGAGCTCGCCTTTAGCAAACATCTGATAGAGACGATGCACTCCTGTCGTGGTTTCTTCTGTAACGCCTTTGACTTTCTCCAAACGGGTTGAATACCAAGTTGGATCAATCGTGAGTTTCTTTTTAATGGCGGCGAATAAGATTGTTTCTTCTTCGCTCGTTGGGTGGCTAATACAGGCTTGATCTTTTTCAGCACGCGCACCAAGGTGCAATAACAAAGTAGCATCGCCACCGTCGTCCAAAATCATATTGGTAAATCCACCGTCAGCCCATTCGAAGATGCGGTGCGTGAAATCCCAATATTGCTCAAGCGTCTCGCCCTTAATCGCAAAGACTGGGGTGCCATTGGCGGCAATCGCAGCGGCAGCATGATCTTGGGTCGAGAAAATATTACATGAGGCCCACTGCACTTCGGCACCCAGCGCTTCGAGAGTCTCGATCAGTACGGCTGTTTGAATGGTCATGTGCAAAGAGCCTGTGATACGAGCACCGCGCAAAGGTTGTTGTGTTGCAAATTCATCGCGAATTGCGATGAGTCCAGGCATCTCGGTCTCAGCAATGGCAATTTCTTTACGGCCAAAATCGGATAAAGAAATATCAGCAATAGCACAACGCGTGGCTACGAAATCTTGTAGATTGAAATCAGAAACGGTATTCATGAATGCTCCAGCTAAATACAACCCAATGCTGGAGTAGATACTCGCTAGCCATTGGATTATGGGTTAGCGAGCGCGGTTGCAATTAGTAAATTCGGGATAGCAAAATTTACTCCCTCCAAGCCTGGGGATTGACTGGTTGACAGCAATCCTTGCAACGCTCCTTGAAGGTATGGGGAAATTGTAATCAATTTCCCCACTTTTAACTCAATACTGCTTATAAACCTGCCGCAGCCTTTAATGCAGGGGCTTTGTCACATTGCTCCCAGGTAAATTCAGGCTCTTCACGACCAAAGTGGCCATAAGCAGCTGTTTTACGATAAATGGGACGCAATAAATTGAGCATCTTCACGATACCCTTAGGACGCAAGTCAAAGTGCTCTGAGACTAGCTGCGCAATCTTCTCATCAGAAATCTTGCCAGTACCAAAGGTGCTGACCATCACTGAAGTTGGCTTAGCCACACCAATCGCATAGGAGATCTGAATCAAGCATTTGGTAGCCAATCCAGCAGCAACCACGTTCTTGGCAACATAACGGCCTGCATAGGCAGCTGAACGGTCAACCTTGGAAGGATCTTTGCCAGAGAAAGCGCCACCGCCGTGAGGGGCTGCACCACCATAGGTATCGACAATAATTTTGCGTCCTGTCAAACCGCAGTCGCCCTGTGGGCCGCCAATCACAAAGCGGCCTGTCGGATTGACGAGATACTTAATGGCACCTTTTACCAAGTGCTTTGGCAATACAGGTTTGATGATTTCTTCGATGACTGCTTCACGCAATTTCTCCAAAGAGATGTCTTCAGCGTGCTGGGTGGATAGCACTACAGTATCGATCGAGTCAGGCTTACCATCTACATAGCGGAGAGTGACTTGGGATTTAGCATCTGGGCGCAACCAATTTAAACGGCCGTCACGACGGAGTTGAGATTGGCGCTCGACTAAACGATGCGATAGATGAATGGGTAAAGGCATTAACTCAGCAGTTTCATCGCAAGCGTAACCGAACATCAAGCCTTGATCGCCAGCACCTTGATCGAGGCCATCATCATGGGCTTTATCAACGCCTTGAGCAATATCAGGGCTTTGCTTGTCATAGGCCACCAAGACAGCGCAGCCTTTGTAATCAATGCCGTAAGCCGTATTGTCGTAACCGATTTCGCGCAAGGTATTGCGGGCTACTTGAATGTAATCCACGTTGGCATTGGTTGTAATTTCACCAGCCAGCACTACTAAACCAGTATTACAGAGAGTCTCAGCCGCAACACGCGCAGTTGGATCTTGGGTCAAGATGGCATCGAGGATGGCATCAGAGATCTGATCAGAGACTTTATCGGGGTGACCTTCAGAAACGGATTCTGAGGTAAAGAAGTATTCGTTAGCCATTGCATATTCCTTTAAAAAATTAACACGATCATTAGGACAACTCGACGTGCCAGGAACCACAACGGCGACGCTTTAGCAGATTTTGTGAATCGCCCTGCAAGTTGTCTTAACTCGGCGATGTATCCATTTTATCCCAAAAATAAGAAATATTTCAATACCACCAAGAAATTTGGCCCTATGCCAATGATTGAATATCATTGATGGGTGCAAAAACTCCTGTTAAAGCCCATTCTTGTTTTGATTGCTGCGCTGCCCTTATGCATTGTGCAAATGATTGGCGCCAGCCTGGGTCTCTTGGCATATATTGGATCAAGTAGCTACCGTAAATTCTTTCGCTCCCAATACGATGCAGTTATTGCCAGCCATCAACTCCAATCTCGACTATGGAGTGCCGTGATGGCATCAGGTCAACTTTTTTCTGACAGCTTATGGATTTGGCGCAATCCCAAGCAAGCACTTCATTTAGTAGAGATCCAAAATTGGGATTTAGTAGAGACGGCTATCAGCGAAGGGCATGGACTTGTGATGTTGACACCGCATTTAGGTGGCTTTGAGATCATTCCGCGCGTGCTTGCACAGCACTTCCCTGCCACTATCTTATATCGACCATCAAGACAGGATTGGCTTAATCGTATTGTTGAAGAAGGTCGTGCTTATCCCAATATGCATTTCGTGCCAACTAATTTAAATGGCGTAAGACAAATGACCCGCGCCTTAAGCAAGGGCGAAGCGATTGGCATTCTGCCTGATCAAGTTCCTAGTGGCGGCGACGGGGTTTGGGTACCGTTCTTTGGGCGCCCCGCCTACACCACGCCCTTGCCAGCGCGCCTCGCCAATCGTAATAAGACTCCCGTCATCATGTTTACTGCTAAGCGCAAAAATCTAGGACAAGGCTGGTTAATGCAAGCAACACGTCTAGCTCCTTTTTCAGAGGATGCCACCTTAGCTGCAACTGAAATGAATCAGGCGATTGAACGTGCGATCCTCAAGGCGCCAGAACAATTTATCTGGGCATATAACCGCTACAAGCATCCAGCTGGTGCAGAACTGCCTCCAAGCCAATAATAGAAATCGCTAACGACAATGATTTGGCTCCAGAACTTCTTCAATTTTTTAGCGCTCAATCTGCTGCGCTTATTTGCTTTCTTACCTTATCAACTCACGATTCGGATTGGTTATGGTCTTGGCTGGCTTGCAGCACATATTCCAAATGAGCGTGCAAAGGTTGTCAAAACCAATTTGCGTTTATGTTTTCCAAATCTGAGCAAGTCTGAAATTGATGCATTAGCGATCGAGCATTGGAAACTATTTGGTCGCAGCGTGCTGGAACGCAGTCGTATTTGGTTGGGAAGTGACAAACAAATAACAGACATTGTTTCAATTGAGTCTGAAATTACCCTAGGCGATCGCAAGCCTCGTTTATTAATTAACCCGCACTTTGTTGGCCTGGAGGGTGGGTTCATGGCTCTGTCTGCTCTAGCAAGCAAGCACGACTGGCCTAGAGGTGCTGGCCTGTATCAAAATATGAAGAACCCCTTCTTCAACCAAAAGATGATTGAATGGCGTAATCGCTTTGGTGGCAAGTCGATTGAGCGACAAAGTCGTCTGCGTGACCTCATTCGGGAAATTCAAACAGGCAATTTCATTTTTATTGCGCCGGATATTGACCTCGGCCCTAAGGACTCCGTATTTGTTCCTTTCTTTGGGATCCCAACCAATACGATCACTTCTGTTTCTCGTTTAGCCAAATTAAGTGGTGCTGAAGTTTGCCTAATGACAACCACCCTTAACCCTGATCGTAATGGCTACACTTGCCGAATTAGCGCACCCTTGCCGAACTTCCCCTCTGACAATGTAGAGAGCGATACCGCCCGCTTAAATCATTACATCGAAGAGCTTGTGAGAGAAAGGCCGGCAGAGTACTATTGGGTTCATAAGCGGTTTAAACATCGGCCGCCAGGCGAGCCAAGCCTTTACTCTTAATTGAAGGACTTTGTATTTTGAATACCTCATCACGCAAACTACGCTTCACCAAAATGCATGGTGCCGGTAATGATTTCATCGTTGTTAATGGCATTGATCAAGACTTGAGCAAAATTACTCGGGATCAATGGCGCGCTTTATCTAATCGTCAATTTGGAATTGGTGCTGACCAAATTCTGTTAATTGAAAAACCGACTCGATCAGATGCGGATTTTCGATATCGCATTTTCAATGCAGATGGAGGTGAAGTAGAACAATGCGGTAATGGCTCCCGCTGTTTTGTCCGCTACGTCCACGAGCAGGGTCTCTCACAAAAAAATCCACTGCAAGTTGAAGTAGCTCATACCGTCATTAGCCTCAGAGCTCTCGATAGTGGTGATGTTGAAGTAGACATGGGTGCCCCCATTTTTGAGCCGGCCCTAGTACCATTTAGTCCTGAAGGCATTGCTAGCAAGCAAGAGTTTCATGAGACGCTCTACGCCCTACCCATTGGGAAGAATCCTGGCGCTCACGATGACTGGGTCGCTGTTTTATCGATGGGCAATCCCCACGCAGTCCAGGTTGTGCTGGATGTCGACAGTGCTCCAGTTCGAATTGAAGGTCCCTCAATTGAAATGCATCCCGCTTTTCCTAAACGAGTAAATGCAGGCTATATGCAGATTCTGAATCGCCATGAAATCAAATTACGAGTCTTTGAACGCGGCGCCGGAGAAACGCTAGCCTGTGGTACTGGTGCATGTGCAGCAGTGGTGTCTGGCATTCGTCGCGCCCTGTTAGACACACCAGTGAAAGTTCACACTCGTGGTGGTGATCTCCAAATTTCTTGGAAGGGATTTGTCGATGGCATAGCTCAGCCAGTCATCATGACTGGGCCCGCGACTACCGTCTTTGAAGGCGAAATCGAGCTTAATTAAGCGCTACACGCCGTACTGATCACGATAGGCTTTAACAGCGGGCAGATAGTTAGCTAGATCGGCATTGCTGGAAGCTGCCAAAAAACGCATCAGGTCTGCCAAGTTTGCAATAGCAATCACTGGTAAGCCAAACTCTTGCTCAACTGCTTGCACCGCAGACAGCTTGCCGATATCCGTTGCAGTACCGGATTTTTCCATTCGATCTAGAGCAATCAATACTGCTACTGGTTCGGCGCCTGCTGAGCGAATCAAATCAACCGATTCACGGACAGACGTTCCTGCTGAAATCACATCATCCACAATAACTACCTTGCCTTGTACTGGAGCACCTACTAATGATCCACCCTCGCCATGATCTTTGGCTTCCTTACGGTTATATGCGTAAGGTACATTACGTCCTTGATCAGCCAGTGCAATCACGGTAGCAGCAGCCAAGGTAATTCCTTTATAGGCAGGGCCATACAACATATCAAACTGGATTTGAGAGTTGCTTAAGGCTTGAGCATAGTAACGGCCAAGACTACTTAAACGCTTCCCATCATTGAAACCACCGGCATTGAAAAAATAAGGAGATAGTCGTCCAGCTTTAGTTTTAAACTCGCCAAAGGACAAAACCTTTGCCTCTAGGGCAAAACGAATAAAGTTATCTTGATTAGAATTTTCTGAGCTCATAGGCCTCCATGTTACGCATCATTTCCGCTAACCTCAACGGTATTCGTTCGGCAGCCAAAAAAGGCTTTCTGCCGTGGGCAATCGCCCAAAAGGCAGACTTCATCTGTATGCAAGAGCTCAAAGCCCAACGAGACGATCTAGAAGAAAATCTTCTCAATCCCAGTGGACTCAAAGGCTACTTTCATCATGCCGAAAAAAAGGGTTATAGCGGCTGCGGCATTTATACCCCTCACCAACCCGATGATGTGCTCTATGGTTTTGGTAATGCCGAGTTTGACGCAGAGGGTCGGTATGTCGAGGCTCGCTTCAAAAAATTGTCTGTGATTTCAGTCTATATGCCATCTGGCTCGAGTTCAGAAGAAAGGCAGGAAGCCAAGTTTCGCTATCTTGACGCTTTTTTGCCTCACCTGATCAAGCTTAAAAAATCTGGTCGCGAGATCGTGCTGTGTGGCGACGTCAACATTGCCCATCAAGAAATTGATCTCAAGAATTGGAAAGGTAACCTCAAGAACTCCGGCTTTTTACCTGAGGAGCGAGCTTGGCTTACGAACTTATTCGACAAAGTCGGCTATGTTGATGTCTATCGTCAACTTGAACCCAAGGCAAGCGATGAATGTTACACCTGGTGGAGCCAGCGTGGGCAAGCCTATGCCAAGAATGTTGGGTGGCGCATTGACTATCAAATTGCGACACCAGCAATTGCAAATAGCGCTAAGAAAACATCGGTGTATAAAAGCGAACGTTTCTCAGATCATGCACCTCTGATCGTAGATTATGACTGGTCGATCTAGGGTTCGTAAGAAGGGTGCACTTCAGTAGTGTGATTCCATGGTGCGATTTTCATTAACAAAAGCATTCCTGGAATTGCTAAAGCAAAACATAAAATAAAGAAATCAAACCAACCCAAGGCTTCAACAATATATCCGGTAATCGCATTGATGAAGGTACGCGGTACTGCGGCAAGGCTGGTAAACAAAGCAAACTGGGTAGCGGTGTAACGTGGGTCTGTTACCTGCGCAATGAACGAAGTAAACGCAGCCGTTCCCAAACCAACTGCAAATGCTTCAAATCCAATCACCCAAGCCAAGACCCACGGGCTCAGACCTACTTTGGCCAAGATAGCAAAACCCAAAATAGCCAGCGCCTGTAAGACGCCAAAGACCCAAAGGCCGCGAGCAATCGTAATCTTTTGCAACCAGTAGGCTCCCAAAAATCCACCCGCCAAGCTAGCCCATAAGCCTGCGTTCTTCGCCACCAAACCAATCTGCGTTCTGGTGAAGCCTAAGTCCATATAAAAGGGCGTGGCCAAGGCAGTTGCCATCGAATCGCCCAACTTATACAAAAAGATAAATGCCAAGATAGTTAATGCGAAACCCCAGCCTTTGCGAGAAATAAATTCTTTAAATGGCTCCAGCACTGCCTCACGCAAAGTGTGTGGTGGCGTGCCACGCAAAGTTGGTTCGGGCAACATCAAAGTGACGATAGGGCCTATGGCTATGAATGCTCCTGTAATCATGAATACCGTAGACCAGGGTAAATAATCTGAGAGGATTAAAGACAGTGATCCAGGGACTAAAGTAGATAACTTATACGCGTTTACAAAGAGCGCAGTACCTGACCCTAATTGTTCATCGCTTAACCATTCGCGGCGATAGGCATCCACCACAATATCTTGGCTGGCTGAAAAGAAAGCAACCACTGCTGCCAAGCCTACGACGATCCAGATTTCAGAAACGGGATTAAAAAAGCCCATTCCCATTACTGCGAGCATCGTAATAATTTGGGTGACCAACATCCAACCCCGTCGCCTTCCGAGGAAGGGCAAGGGGAAACGATCTAAAAAAGGAGACCACAAGAACTTCCAGGTATAGGGAAAGCCAACCAATGCGAATAAACCAATGGCCTTGAGGTCTACGCCCTCAGACTTGAGCCAAGCTGAAAGTAAGTTATAGAGAATGAATAAAGGCAGGCCACTGGCAAATCCTAAAAAAGCACAGGCAATAAACGCCCTAGTATTGCTGGGTGCGCTGGAGCTTGTCTGAATATTACTCAACAGATTCTGAAATAGTTAAGCGCGAGAAATGCGGAACAAGGCAAGGCTTCCAAAGAGATTGGGTAGCAAAGTCACCTCACGACCATCATGCAAGATACATTGATCAATGACTTTCAGGCCTAAATTGGATGCGAGCTTCTCAAAGTCTGCCACCGTCAGCACCCTAACGTTAGGCGTGTTGTACCACTGATAAGGAAGGCTCTTAGATACCGGCATATGCCCCAAACCGACTGCAAGGCGATGTGACCAGTGGCCAAAATTCGGAAAGGAAATGATCGACTCTTTGCCTACTCGAACCACTTCATGCAAAATCTTCTCAGTTTGATGAATGGTTTGTAGGGTTTGAGAAAGCACAACAGTATCGAAACTATCGTTCTCAAATAAGGCTAAGCCACCCTCAAGATTTTGCTGAATCACATTCAGCCCCTTATGCACGCAAGAGAGGACTCTTGAATCATCTATCTCTACGCCATAGGCATGAACTGGTTTTTGCTCTTGCAAGTACTGCAAGAAGCTGCCATCGCCACAACCCAAGTCCAGCACCTGACTATTGGGCGCTATCCACTTAGCAATTGCTTGAAAGTCACTGCGTATCATCTGCGAGCCTCATGCATTTGATCAAAATATGCCCGAATTAAATGGTGATAACGAGGATCATCTAGCAAGAAGGCATCATGGCCATGTGGTGCATCAATTTCAGCATAACTAACTTCACTCTTATTGCTGAGCAATGCCTGCACAATCTCTCGACTACGATTAGGCGGAAAGCGCCAATCGGTTGTAAAGCTGACTACTAAAAACTTGGCCTGTACATCCGCCAATGCACGCTGCAAACTTCCCTCATAGCGACGTGCTGGATCAAAATAATCTAAAGCACGCGTAATCAGTAAATACGTATTCGCATCAAAGTATTTAGAAAACTTCTCGCCTTGGTGGCGCAGATAACTTTCCACTTCAAATTCAACATCAAAGCTAAAGCGATAATCATCAGATTCTCCAGCTGGACGTTGGAGCTCTCTACCAAACTTTTCTGCCATATCGTCATCGGACAAGTAGGTAATGTGTCCAACCATACGAGCCAGCTTTAACCCTGACTTGGGGATGACATTGTGCGCATAGTAATTGCCGCCGTGAAAATCAGGATCAGACAAAATCGCATTTCGAGCCACTTCATTAAATGCAATATTTTGTGCGCTCAATTTAGGGGTAGATGCAATCACTACACAATGTTCAATGCGTTTAGGAAATTGAATCGACCAAGCCATTGCTTGCATGCCGCCTAAGCTACCGCCCATCACGGCTGCAAATTTCCGTATCCCCAATTTATCAGCAAGCCTAGCCTGAGTGTTGACCCAGTCTTCCACTGTAATAACAGGAAAGTCAGCACCATAAGGTTTACCAGTCGCAGGATTAAGACTCATTGGCCCAGTTGAACCAAAACAGGAGCCCAAGTTATTGACGCCAATGACAAAAAAATGGTCTGTATCAATTGGCTTGCCTGGACCAATCATGTTGTCCCACCAGCCGATATCCTCTGGATCATCCGGACTTGGTCCTGCGACATGATGCGATGCATTTAAGGCATGGCAAATCAGAATAGCGTTACTTTTTTCTGGATTTAGTCTGCCGTAAGTTTCAATAACTAAATCGTAGCCAGCCAATATGGCGCCACTCTGCAAAGGCAAGGGCTCGGCAAAATGGATCGTATTTCTAGAGAGATGTAACTCGCTCATTCGGACAGAAGAATGCGCAGGCTAATATCAGACGCATCAGTTGGTAATTTTTTGAAACCACTACGTGCAAATCGATGCCAACGTCCTAAGACAAAGCTCATCAGCATTGCTGCCCGAATGCTGACCTCTTCTTGACTAACTTGGGCCCATGTACCACCCTGAGTCTGGGCTATTCGCAGGGCCTGCTTCAAGGAGGCCTCTACTCGATCAAGCACTTGGGTAATGCGCTCTTGCAAACGATCGTCCTCTTGTAATAAAGCATCACCGAGTAGCACTCGAGTCATACCAGGATTTTTTTCAGCGAAGAACAAGAGCATTTGTAAAATGCCGCGAGCTTGAGCAAGCCCAGATTCTTCTTTTTGATTGATCTGATTTATTAATCCAAAAACAGTTTGCTCGATAAAAGCAATCAATCCTTCGAACATTTGCGCTTTACTTGCAAAATGACGATAGAGGGCTGCCTCTGAAACTTGAATCTTCGCCGCTAAAGCTGCTGTGGTGACGCGCTCACCCTTAGGGTTTTGCAACATCTCAGCAAGGACTTGCAAGATTTGTAAGCGACGCTCGCCAGGACGCGGACGTTTACGCGTCTTGTCAACATCCATATTGCTCGCTGGATTCAAAGAATCTGGCATTTCTTATCGCTTATTTAATGTCTATCGTGAACGAATCATCGTTCCGAAAGCTTGCTCAGTCAAAATTTCTAATAGTAGGGAGTGTTCAATTCTGCCATCAATAATATGAACTGAATTCACGCCACTTTTAGCTGCATCTAGCGCAGATGAAATCTTAGGCAACATGCCTCCAGAAATCGTTCCGTCTGCAAATAATTCATCGATCTCACGAGCCGTTAAATCGGTCAAGAGCTTGCCATTCTTATCCAGTACGCCAGGAATATTGGTCATCATCACCAGTTTTTCGGCATGAAGAATTTCGGCCATCTTACCGGCCACCAAATCCGCATTAATGTTGTAGGCCTGACCTTCTGCACTAAAGCCAATCGGCGAGATCACTGGAATAAAAGCATCATCCTGAAGTGCCTTAACTACAGCGGGATTGATTGCTTCAATTTCACCCACAAAGCCAATGTCAATATTTTGGCCGCGCTTATTTTCATCAGGCACCAATAATTTTTTCGCATGAATCAAACCACCATCTTTTCCGGTTAAGCCGACTGCTTGACCGCCAAAATGATTAATCAACATCACGATATCTTGCTGTACTTCACCGCCCAGAACCCACTCGACCACTTCCATGGTTTCTTCATCGGTGACACGCATACCTTGAATAAAGGTGCCGACCTTACCAATCTTTTTGAGGGCTTCATCGATCTGAGGACCGCCGCCGTGAACAACGACAGGATTCATACCAACGAGCTTGAGCAAAATGACATCACGCGCAAAACTTTCTTTCAAGCGCTCCTCTACCATCGCATTCCCGCCGTACTTAATGACAATAGTCTTGCCATGATATTGACGGATGTAGGGCAATGCTTCTGCCAAAATTTCCGCCTTTAAGATTGGCGGGATATCAGCGAGCGAGGGTAATGAATTCGTCATCTGAGTCAGAATTTATTCGCCAAATAATTTTTGACGCAGCTCGCGACGCTCTTGCGCCTCAAGCGATAAGTTCGCGGTAGGTCTTGCGATCAGGCGTGAAAGCCCAATAGGTTCACCAGTCTCTTCGCACCAACCGTAGTCGCCAGATTCGATCCGGGCTAAAGCCTGCTCAACTTTTTTCAACAGCTTGCGCTCGCGATCACGAGTGCGCAATTCAAGCGCGTGTTCTTCTTCAATCGTTGCACGATCGGCTGGATCAGGAACCAAAATATTTTCACGTAAATGCTCAGTTGTCTCTGATGCATTCTTCAAGATATCGTCTTTTAGGGTTAAGAGCTTTTGACGGAAAAAATCCAATTGAGCGGCATTCATGTACTCTTTTTCGGACATCTTCATTAAAGTCGCCTCGGTGAGCGGGGCTCCTTTGACTGCTTTGCTGGCTGTTTTCGCCGCCGCAGGTTTTGTTGCTGTTTTTACCGTCATTTCTTTCTTTCCTGGATTTGAAGCATTATTGCCTCATTCTGCCAAAGTTTTACGACCTTTTATCAATATTTACTGTGGCGGTGGATTGTATCGGAATCTGGCTCAGACCAAGCAGCCTTCTAGGCCAGCCATCAATGTGTCCTTTGGCAGATCAATGCCAATGAAGACCATGCGGGTTTGCTTGGGCTCAGCGCCCCATGGACCAGCTAAATCGCTGCCCATCATCTGATGCACCCCCTGAAATACCACCTTACGAGGGCTGCCTTTGACATAGAGCACCCCTTTATAGCGCAGCATTTTCTCGCCAAACACCTCCAAAATGCCGCCCAGGAAGTCTTCCAGCTTTTGATGATCAAAGGGTTTATCACTACGAAATACGAAGGACTGGATGCGGTCTGTGTGCCCAGCGTGGCCATGGTGGTCATGCGCGTGGTCGTGATCGTGATGGTGGTGCTCATGATCATGACTGTGATCATGCCCGCAGGCACTATGGTCATGATCGTCCTGCTCAAGAAAATGGGGATCAATATCGAGTTTGGCGTTGAGATTAAAGCCCTTTAGATCCAAAACAGCATTGAGCGGCACAACCCCTTTGGCAATCCCCTGAATCGGTGCGCGGGGATTCATGTGCATCAAACGATTTTTTAGGGCCTCAACTTCAGCTGGACTGACAAGATCTGTTTTCGTGATAAAAATTTGATCGGCAAAGCCCACCTGGCGTTGAGCCTCTTCGTGCTCAGAAAGTTGTTGTTGACCATGCTTTGCATCTACCAGGGTTACCACTGCATCGAGAACATAGTGATCAGCAACATCGTCATCCATAAAGAAGGTCTGGGCTACAGGCCCTGGATTAGCCACTCCCGTGGTTTCAATTACAACCCGATCGAAGCTAATTTTCTTATCTTTACGTTCTTGCCACAGCGCATTGAGCGCCTCTACCAAGTCGCCCCTGATCGTGCAACAGATGCAGCCATTACTCATCTGCACAATATTTTCTTGATGATCCTGAACCAAAATATCGTTGTCGATATTTTCTTCACCGAATTCATTTTCAATCACAGCAATTTTTTTGCCGTGCTGCTCAGTCAATATATGTTTGAGAAGAGTGGTTTTGCCGCTGCCTAAAAAACCGGTCAGGATTGTTACAGGTATTAATGCCATCGCAGGTCCATTCAAAATTCAGATTTCCCATCGGGGAAACTCATATCTTACCGAGTTGCTTAACCCTTGCCTACTTTTGCTCGTGGGTGCGCTTTGTCATAGGCCTGAGCCAAATGCTGAAAATCCAAAGAGGTATAAATTTGGGTGCTGGCAATGCTGGCATGGCCCAGCATCTCTTGAACTGCCCTTAAATCCTGAGACGATTGCAAAACGTGGCTAGCAAAGCTGTGCCGCATCATATGGGGGTGCACATGGGTCGGAAGCCCCGCCCTCACCGCTAAGGTTTTAAGACGTGATTGAACTGTTCTTGGAGATAAGCGAGCCCCATTAGCTGAGATAAACAAGGCGATGGATTTAGTGGCATGAGGGGATGTATCACGCAGATCTCTCCAAGCCTTCAGGGAGCTCATTGCGGGGATGCCAACCGGGACTGAGCGTCGCTTACCGCCCTTACCCAATACCGTCACCTCAGCAGCGTCCCAGTCCAACCAACCGGCCGACTCCTGCTGGCGATCTTTACTCTGTAAAACATCAATCCCCAATAACTCAGAAAGACGCAAACCGGATGAATAGAGTAAATCCACTAGGGCTGCGTCTCGCACACTCTCTAAATCGTTTTTCTCTTTAGCTTCTAGTACCGCTTGATTGACCAAAGCTAAAGCCTGCTCAACGGACAAGGCCTTGGGCAGGGACTTCAAGCGCTTAGGCGCCTTAACGTCATCGACAGGATTAGCGGTCAGACTATGTTTAGCTGAACGTGCATCTTTTTCGGTTACCCAGTCATACCATCCCCGCCATGCGGACAGGGCCCGCGCTATGGTTCTGGAGGATTGGCCTTTGGCATGTAAGCGTCCTGCCCAACGGCGAATGTGGGCATTACTGACTTTAAGTAATTCGAGAGAGTCCTCAACAGCAAAATTTTGCAAGATAGATAGATCTTGGCCATACGCTTTTAGTGTGTGCGGTGAAAGCTGACGTAACACATGTAACTCATGCAAATACTCTTGCACAAGCGGATGAAGCGGCGCAGATTCAGCTGCCGTTTTCTTCATATGCTTTGACACGATCTAAAGCAGCTGCCGTGAGCTCTGCAATCTGCTTTAAGTAGAAGGCGCCCATGTCTGCAGTGAAACGAGTCTCATCTTTACTGGCCAACAACAGTACAGCAGGTGCTTGGGGTTTGGCAGGCTCTCTGCCAATCGGCAAACCAATCGCCACCATGCTTTGCCACTCTGGATCAATCGCAGTTTGGGTTGCTAATAAATCCACGCTGGCGGCTGCCAGCTCTTTTGCTGATCCACATAAAGGCGTGTCGATCCAAGGACCGAATGCAGAATGGGGCGAGAGTAGTTGAGCACTATCGACTTCAAATACTTCGGCCAAGCCAATCGTTACTGCACTCTCAACCTCTTCCTTAGTATTGGAGCGCATCAGCTGTAAAAGCCAAGCAACTAGCGCTTGCTGGGTTTTGTCGTTACGGCTACCAAAATGCAACATTTCACTTAAGCGACGATTGAGCTCTTGGTTTTGTGTTCGCAGCAAAGTCATCTGCCGCTCTTGTAAAGAGATCGCACGATCTTCGTGAGGATGTTTGAGACGAATCTCGTTCAAGAGATTGGCATAACGCTCAAAGAAGCCGGGGGTTGCTCGCAACCACTCTGCTACCAGTTCTTCTTGCTCGGCTTGTTTGGCATCAATTACGCTCATGAATCCATCTCTCTATTTAATCTTTAGCTTAACTTCTTACGCAGCAGTTCATTTACTTGTCCAGGATTGGCTTTACCCTGTGATGCTTTCATGATTTGTCCAACCAGTGCATTGAATGCTTTTTCTTTGCCAGAGCGGAACTCTTCAACCGATTTTTGATTGGCTGCCAAGACGGAATCAATGATTGTCTCCAAGGCGCCGCTATCACTAATTTGCTTTAGGCCCTTAGCTTCAATAATTTGATCCACTGTACTCATTGCGTTTCCGGATAGTGCCTCATCCCACATAATCGCAAAAATATCTTTTGCAATCTTGTTGGAGATAGTGCCATCGGCAACCCGTTGCAATAAGGGGGCAAGCTGGGCTGCTTGCAGCGGCGAAGCAGATGCAGACATGCCGGCACGATTGAGTGAAGAAGCAAATTCACCTGCAATCAGATTGGCTGCAGCCTTAGCAAGTGGCTTACCAACCATTGCTAATAAGGCTTCAAATAATTTAGCCGTATCACGATCTTGCGTCAGCAGCTGGGCATCATAGAGACTCAAACCAAATTCGCTTTGCCATTGCTGACGTAGCTGAGCTGGTAATGCTGGCATCGTTTCACGAACAGCGGCAATCCATGCATCGTCTATCACTACGGGCAATAAATCAGGATCTGGGAAGTAGCGATAATCATTCGCATCTTCTTTGCTGCGCATACTACGAGTTTCGCCACGATCGGGATCATAGAGACGCGTCTCTTGTACTACCGTACCGCCATCTTCAATCAACTCGATTTGGCGCCGAATCTCATACTGAATGGCTTCTTCTAAAAATCGGAAGGAGTTGAGATTTTTAATTTCGCAACGTGTACCAAACTCTTTTTGACCCATTGGACGAACAGAAACGTTAGCGTCACAACGGAAGGAGCCTTCTTGCATATTGCCATCACATACGCCTAACCACACCACCAAACTATGCAGGGTTTTGGCATATGCTACAGCCTCTGCAGCACTGCGCATCACAGGCTCGGTGACGATTTCTAGTAAAGGGGTACCAGCACGATTTAGATCGATGCCGCTAGAGGCTTCACCATGAGGCCCAATAAAGCCCTCTTCGTGAACCGATTTACCTGCATCCTCTTCAAGGTGTGCGCGAGTTAATTCAATCACCTTAACTTCTTCACCTACTAAGATTTCTAAACTGCCGCCCAAGACCACTGGAATTTCATATTGACTAATTTGATAGCCTTTAGGTAAGTCGGGATAGAAATAATTTTTGCGAGCAAAGATGCTGACGGGTGCAATCTTGGCACCGATCGATAAGCCAAATCGTATGGCATGTTCTACTGCAGCGCGATTAAGAACTGGCAAGACACCAGGCAAAGCCAGATCAACTGGGCAAGCTTGTGTATTTGGGCCTGCACCAAAGCGTGTGCTTGCACCACTAAAAATTTTGGATTGTGTTTGTAACTGAGTATGGGTCTCAAGCCCGATAACCACTTCCCATTGCATCATGCCACCTCGCCCGCTTGACGCAAATGCCAATCACTGGCTTGCTGATACTGATGCGCAACTTGCAATAGCTTGCCTTCAGAAAAATAATTACCAATTAACTGCATACCGATTGGTAAGCTCTTTGAATTAAATCCGCAGGGCGCGCTCATGGCAGGCAAGCCCGCTAGATTGGCTGACAAGGTATAGATATCTTCTAGATACATTTGCAAAGGATCTTTTGACTTATCACCCAGGCGCCAAGCTACATCAGGCGCAACGGGGCCAAGAATGACATCGCAGTGTTGAAAAGCCGTTTGAAAATCAGCGGCAATAATGCGACGAATTTTTTGTGCTTGCAAGTAGTAAGCATCGTAATAACCATGCGATAACACGTATGTGCCAATCAAAATTCGGCGCTTAACTTCGCTACCAAAACCCTCGGTGCGAGATTTTTTATACATATCATTGAGATCGCGATACACATTTGCACGGTAGCCATAACGCACACCATCAAAGCGGCTCAAATTGCTTGAAGCTTCAGCGGGCGCTAAAACGTAATAAACCGGAATAGATAACTTAGTCTTAGGCAAACTCACTTCAATAATTTGCGCGCCCAAACCTTCTAATAATTTTGCTGCAGCTTGCACAGATTGAGCAACCTCAGCAGACAAACCTTCTGCAAAAAATTCTTTTGGCATACCAATGCGCAATCCTTCAAGAGGTTTTGCAGAATTTGAATTTCCTTCGCGCCAAGGCTGATTGAGATAGCGTGAATAATCTTCACCAGAATCTGCTAAAGAAGTAGAGTCGCGTGGATCATGCGAAGACATGGCAGATAACAACAAAGCACAATCTTCAGCGCTTTTACCCATGGGGCCTGCTTGATCTAGAGATGATGCATAGGCGATCATGCCGTAACGAGATACACGTCCGTAACTTGGCTTAATCCCCGTCAGACCACAGAACGCAGCTGGCTGACGAATAGAGCCGCCAGTATCAGTGCCAGTGGCAATTGGCGCTAAGCCAGCTGCTACCGCAGCAGCTGATCCGCCGGATGAGCCGCCCGCGACATAATCTGTATTCCAGGGGTTTAAGACTGGGCCATAGGCCGAGTTTTCATTGGAAGAGCCCATCGCAAACTCGTCCATATTGGTTTTGCCCAAGCAAACCATTCCAGCCCCATGGCTATTAGCCTCATTAGGTATGCCCAAATTGGCCACCACGGTTGCGTCAAAGGGACTTTGATAGTTCTCCAACATTTTTGATGCTGCGGTGGACTTCCAGCCCTGCGTTACAAAAACATCTTTATGTGCAATCGGGATGCCCGTTAATTTCCCGGCCTTCCCTGCAGCCCTTAAAGCATCTGCATGGGCAGCTTGCGCAAGGCTAAGCTCGGGATTGACATCCAAATAGGCATTGAATACTTTGCCCGCTGCAATGCGGTCTAAAAAGTACTGGGTTAACTCGGTGCTAGAGACCTGTTTAGCCTCCAAAGCCTTTGCCAGTAGGGTGATCGGGGTTTTATGCCAACTCATTCAATCACCTTAGGCACCAAGAAATAGCCGTCTTGTTCCGCTGGAGCAGAAAGCATATTTTCAGTCCGGTGGTCAGTTTCGGTGACCTGATCCGCCCTGAGTGGCTGGGCTAGTTGACGCAAAAAGAGGATCGGATGGGCCAAAGGCTCAAGCCCCGTCGTATCGACCGCCTGCATCTCTTCAACCAGAGAAAAAACAGCCTGCAACTGAGGCAAAATTGCCTGAGCTTCTGCCGGATTTAATTCCAGTCTAGATAAGTGCGCAATGCGCTGAACATCGTCAAGTTTCATGAGGCGCTAGAGTATCATTCCTATATATATTTATTAACACTTCTTATTTTCCCACTACATCATGTTTGGTTTTTTTCGTAACTACTTTGCCAATGACCTAGCGATCGACCTAGGTACCGCTAACACCTTAATTTATATGCGTGAGCGGGGTATTGTGCTCGATGAGCCCTCCGTTGTGGCTATTCGCCAAGAAGGCGGTCCAAATGGCAAAAAGACCATTTTGGCTGTAGGAAAAGAAGCTAAAGCCATGCTGGGACGCGTTCCTGGCAATATCGAGGCGATTCGTCCCATGAAAGACGGCGTGATTGCCGATTTCACGATCACCGAGCAAATGCTCAAGCAATTTATCAAAATGGTTCACGAGAGCAAGCTTCTCAAACCCAGTCCTCGAATCATTATTTGCGTTCCTTGCGGATCAACTCAAGTTGAACGTCGCGCTATTCGCGAATCAGCTCTTGGCGCTGGTGCGTCGCAAGTTTTCTTAATTGAAGAACCCATGGCTGCTGCCATCGGCGCAGGCTTGCCCGTTTCAGAGGCTGCAGGCTCGATGGTGGTAGATATCGGCGGCGGCACAACGGAAGTTGGTGTTATGTCTTTGGGCGGCATGGTCTACAAAGGATCGGTTCGCGTTGGTGGTGATAAGTTTGATGAAGCGATTACCAACTACATTCGTCGTAACTACGGCATGTTGATCGGCGAGCAAACTGCTGAACTGATTAAGAAAACGGTTGGCTCTGCATTTCCAGGTACAGAAGTGCGAGAGATGGAAGTCAAGGGTCGCAACCTTTCGGAAGGTATTCCTCGTAGCTTCACGGTCACCAGCAATGAAATTTTGGAAGCATTAACCGATCCACTCAATCAAATTGTGACTGCAGTGAAAGCAGCGCTTGAACAAACCCCTCCTGAGTTGGCGTCAGACATTGCTGAACGCGGCATGATGTTGACCGGTGGTGGCGCACTGTTGCGCGATCTGGATCGCTTGTTGCTTGAAGAAACAGGTCTGCCAATTCATATTGCAGAAGATCCTTTGACCTGCGTAGCGCGTGGCTCTGGCATTGCTTTAGAGCGCATGGACAAGCTAGGCGGAGTGTTCTCGCAAGAGTAAACGCTTTTCACATCGAACAGTGCATTGCAATATAGCGCTCCACCTCTTTTTCGACAAGGCATTCCGGCCTTAGTCAAATTGATTGTCTGTCTTTCAATCAGCATTGCTCTGATGCTGATTGATTACCGATTCAAAACGCTGGACCCAATTCGCAATAACGTCAATTGGATTTTGCGTCCACTGGAATACATCATGCTGACTCCGCGTAATGTGTATCAAGCCAGCACAGAGTATTTCACGACTCGCGGTACCCTAGAACAAGAGAATCAAATATTTAAAGCACGTCAGGCAGAGCTAGCCTTACTCGCCAATCAATCTGAGTTTTTATTGATTGAGAATCAAAATCTTCGTCAGCTAATGGATTTACAAAAGCAGGTTGGATTCAAAACACTGCCTGTCGAAATTCTCTTTAATCCACCTAATCCTATTTCTCAACGCGTAGTGATTAATCGTGGCAGTGATGATGGACTGAAGCTTGGCAATCCGATTGCGAATGATGCTGGCATTCTGGGTCAAGTGGTGCGCTTATATGATCACTCTGCCGAAGTTTCACTCTTGGAAGATCGTGACTTTGCCGTACCAGTACAAGTAGCTCGTAATGGCTTACGGGCTGCTGTGTTTGGCGCTGGCCGTGGTAACCCATTAGAACTTCGTTACTTGCCCGTTGCAAGTGATCTAGAAGTAGGCGACATATTAATTACTTCTGGTATTGATGGGGTATATCCTCCAGGCTTTGCCGTTGCCGTTATTAGCCGCATCGAACGCAACGTAGATAAGAACTCTTCGAATGTCTTTTGTGTGCCCATTGCTGCCGTTAATCGTTACCGTCAAGCACTTGCCTTTCTTTACGACCCTCAGTGGGATGCAAAGGCACCCGCTTTAAATGGCAAATTTGGTGGAAACATAGCAATACCTAACTCTGCGCCAGGACGTCGTCAGACCCGCTCTAGAGGTATGCAATGATTGATCTTGAAAGCGGGTATATTCTGCGGCCGGTTAATCCGGTTTTCATTTACTTCAGTTTATTTTGCGCGCTGTTGCTTAACTTACTTCCTATTGGTAACTATGGTTGGGTGCCTGACTGGTTGATCGTTTGTATTATTTTTTGGAATATTCATCAACACCGTTATATCGGTGTGACCTGGGCATTTATCTTTGGCCTACTCATGGATGTTCATAACTCTGACTTGCTAGGCTTACATGCCTTTAGCTATGCGCTAGTCGCTTATATTGCGATCGCTTGGCAAAAGCGGATTGTGGCCCTAAGCGTGGCGTCTCAAGCGCTCCATCTCTTGCCGATCTTTTTGCTGGTAGCTTTGTTTCCTTTACTCATGCATTGGATCTTAAGCGGTGAGATTATTTGGTGGGCTCTGACTGGGGCTGGCCAAGCATTTATTGAAGCCTTACTGTGGCCTCTCGCAACCCGTATTCTGCTTGCACCTCAGCGTAGGCCGATAGATGTAGACCACACTCGGCCACTATAAGAGGCTGCATGGTTGCTTTCAAAAAACCCAATCTCGATTCATTTCAAAAGCGCATTCATATTGCGACCTTGTTTGTGACGGTTTGTTTTTTGCTATTAGCAACCAGACTAGTCTGGTTACAAGTAATTCAACACGGTAGATACTCGCTGCTTGCTGAAAATAACCGAATTGCTTTAGTGCCCGCACCAGCTAATCGCGGGCTCTTAATTGATCGCTCAGGAATTGTGATTGGCCGAAACTACTCAGCGCTCACACTTGAAGTGAACGCCGAAGAAGTTAAAGGCAATGTTGATGACTTAATTAATCAATTATCTGAAGTTATTCAGATTTCTCCGCGAGATCGTCGTAATTTCAAACGCTCGCTTGAAGACTCTCGCAATATGGGCACATTTCCCCTGCGGTCTATGCTAAACGAGACTGAGACGGCTCGGTTTATGGCCAATCGCTATCGCTTTCCAGGCGTGGATATCCGTGCACGCAGTTTTCGTGAGTATCCCTACAACGAATTAGCCTCACATTTAATTGGCTACATTGGGCGCGTCTCGCAAAAAGATAAGGAACGGATGCAAGCAGAGATTGGAGATGCTAAATCGGATGATCCCGATGCGCTACAGTCTTCTTTCTTACCAGGCATTCAGTATGTTGGAAAGATTGGCTTGGAGCAAAAATATGAAAGCGTTTTGCGCGGAGTTCCGGGTTACGATCAAGTTGAAATTACTGCCGGCGGTAGACCAGTGCGAACCTTATCTAGTTCGCCATCTATTCCTGGAAAAAATGTTGTGCTGTCCGTAGATATCAAGTTGCAATATTTAGTTGAGCAACTCTATGGCAATTTCCGCGGAGCATTTGTGGCAATCGAGCCGCAAACGGGCGATGTCTTGGCTTTTGTCTCAAAGCCCAACTTCAACCCCAATGACTTCGTTGAAGGAATTGATGCAGTCACCTGGAAAGAACTCAATGACTCTCCATCAAAGCCTCTTTATAACCGCCCCTTAAAGGGAATCTATCCGCCTGGCTCAACCTATAAACCCTTCATGGCTTTAGCGGCGCTAGAGAATAAAAAACGCACCCCCTCACAGACTATTTTTGATCCAGGTTATTTTGATTTTGGTAACCATACCTTCCGCGATGATAAAAAGGGTGGTCATGGTACGGTAGACATGCAAAAATCAATTGTTGAATCTTGTGATACTTACTACTACATGCTCGCCCGCGATATGGGTGTAGATATGATTGCGAAGTTTATGAAGCCACTGGGCTTTGGGCAAATCACTGGCATTGATTTAGAAGGCGAAGCCAGAGGCGTACTGCCTTCTACAGATTGGAAAAAAAATACCTTTAAAAAACCAGAGCAGCAGAAATGGTACGAAGGCGAAACGATTTCTTTGGGCATTGGTCAGGGATACAACGCCTTCACGATTTTACAATTAGCACATGCAATCGCTAACGTTGCAAATAATGGCGTGGTCATGAAGCCCCATTTAGTCAAAGCGATTGAAGATCCCTTTACGCGTCATCGTGAACTCACAACGCCTAAGGAAAGTTATCGGATTGATCTCAGTCCAGAAAATATTGCCGTCATTAAAAATGCCATGATTGAAGTGAATCGCTCTGGTACCTCTGCAGCAGCCTTCCAAGGAGCCGATTATGTTGCTGGCGGCAAGACCGGAACAGCACAAGTATTTAGCTTAAATTCGAAAGAATACAAACATGGTGCTACTGCTGAATTCTTAAGAGATCATGCTTTGTTTATTGCTTTTGCTCCAGCCGACAAGCCTACCATTGTGATTGCGATGGTGGTTGAAAATGCAGGCTTTGGTGCGCAATATGCTGCGCCTATTGCACGTAAGGCGCTGGATTACTACATTGATGGCAAATGGCCAAAAGAGGTTCCCGAGTGGAAAAGAGCCCCTTAAAAAAGATCCGCGCTTTCTTGTCGCTTTTTACCTCGGGACTGGACCGGCGACTTGGTTTGATCTTGCTCGGCCTGGCCATTGTTGGCTTTTGTACTTTCTTATCAGCTAGCCAAGCTACTCCCGTTAGCATTGAAGATGAGCTGCGCAACCTAGCACTCTCTTTTGTGGTGATGTGGATCGTTTCGCGCATTCCACCAAAATGGCTAGAGCTAGCAGCCGTATGGATTTACGGCTTTGGTGTTGCGCTCCTAGTAGCAGTGGCAGTATTTGGCTTAATCAAGAAAGGTGCAAGGCGTTGGCTCAATATCGGCGTAGTGATTCAGCCCTCAGAGATTATGAAAATTGCCATGCCACTGATGCTCGCTTGGTATTTTCAAAAAAGAGAAGGTATTCAAAAGAGTTGGGACTATGGGGTTGCGGCTGTGATTTTAGCAATCCCTGTTTTTCTCATTGCCCGTCAGCCTGACCTTGGTACCGCGCTATTAGTTACCGCCGCAGGAATGTACGTCATTATTTTGGCTGGACTGCCTTGGAAATGGATTCTGCCATTTGTAGGTGTGGGCTTCTTTGGGATCGTTCTAATCGTTATTTTCGGCAATACGATTTGTGCTCCAGACCTTGCCTGGCCATTTGTACATGACTATCAAAAACATCGCATTTGTACTCTGCTTGACCCTAGCAGCGATCCCTTAGGCAAAGGATTTCACACTATTCAATCGATGATTGCGATTGGCTCAGGCGGACTTCTTGGTAAAGGATGGTTTCAGGGGACGCAGGCTCATCTGGAATTTATTCCCGAGAAACATACCGACTTTGTATTTGCCGTCTTCTCTGAAGAATTTGGCTTGGTTGGCAATTTAATCCTTCTAGCTCTTTTCTTTGCCCTGATTAAAAGAGGGCTAGCTATCTCTGCGGGGGCGCCCAATCTATTTACTAGACTGCTAGGGGCCTCGGTAACGATGATTTTCTTTACTTATGCCTTTGTCAATATTGGTATGGTCAGCGGTTTGTTGCCAGTTGTTGGTGTGCCACTCCCCTTTATCAGCTATGGCGGTACCGCCTTAGTGACGCTTGGATTTGGAGCGGGCATCCTGATGAGTATTCATCGACATCGTCGCTTGGTGCAGAGCTAATAAAAAAGCCCGGCGAACCGGGCTTTTTTCACATAAGTGCAAATTACTTCTTACGCTTATTTACTGAATCTTTAAATGCTTTACCAGCAGAGAACTTTACAGTTTTCGCAGCAGCAATTTTGAGTGGCTCACCAGTTTTTGGATTGCGGCCCATACGTGCAGCACGTTTGCCAGAAGAGAATGTACCGAAACCAATCAACTGAACTGAGTCAGCCTTAGTAACAGCTTTAATGATGTGCTCAATAGCGGAATTTAATGCAAATTCAGCTTTGGCTTTTGAGATCTCAGCATCGTCAGCAATCGCTGCGATTAGTTCTGCTTTGTTCAAGTGAAGCTCCTTATTAATATTGATGTCGGCGCAGATTGCGCTCACATGATTTTAACCACAAAAAATTACAAAAATAAAGTAAAACTGAAATAGTTTTTACTCTTGAAGAACCTCAACTCCAGAAACAAAATATTCTGTTTCACCAAAACAGCTGGTTGGCAAACCGATATGTTGCTCATATTTCACAACCACTTTATTGCCTAGATTGGCATTCAATTTTTGAGCAACTGCTTCATCGCGCACCGTAAAGAAGAATTTTTCGGCGATCGTGCCAGGCATCGACACCATGGCGAGCTCACCCTCCCATGTTTTGCAAATAAAGCCTTTTTTGGAGAATTTCTGGACATATCCAGCTCTCTCGCCAGTGGCATAAGACCAATTGAGCATTGCCCAAGTGTAGGCAGAAAGGCCCACTAACCCAATTAAAACAAGGCTTAAGAGCCATTTAATGAATCGTTTCATCTTGCCATTTCCTTTGCCAGTCCCAATAAACCCTAATTTGAGCATACTCAATGAAGAAATAGATGAATAGTTTGGATTAGGCAAATTAAAATGAATGAATCCACATAAATCAGCCCAATCTCATGCAAATACGTCACATCATTTTTTTCATTTTTGTGGTCTCCGCACTTTACGTTTACTTTAGAGGGAAAGTTCGTTTTGGCTTGGTGCGATCTCTCATGGATTATCAGGTTCTACTGGCCCCCATCAATTGCATGCTTTATCTTTTCTCGAAGATTAAGCCAACAGCCTATATTCCAGTAAATCAGTTTCCAGACCTGGCACCTCTCAAGGACCATTGGGAAACTATTCGGCAAGAAGCCCTGTCCTTAAATGCCGATGGCGCAATTGCTGCTGCAACTGGCTATAACGACTTAGGGTTTAATTCTTTTTTCCGGACTGGCTGGAAACGCTTTCATCTTTGCTGGTATGGCAAGGAAATGCCTTCAGCCGCGGCAGCCTGCCCCAAAACCCTGGCACTACTGAAATCGATTCCGTCCATTAAGGCGGCGATGTTCGCTTCGCTACCCCCTGGTGCCACGCTCGTTCGCCACCGTGACCCCTATGCAGGCTCTTTGCGCTACCACCTGGGTCTTGTCACCCCCAATGACCCCAAGTGCTTTATTGATGTAGATGGCCAGCCCTACCATTGGAAAGACGGGGAAGCGGTGATGTTTGATGAAACCTTTATTCACTTTGCCGCCAATCAAACCGATCATCAACGTATTGTCTTGTTCTGTGATGTTGAGCGGCCTCTTTACACCCCATTCATGCGGATATTTAATCGTTTGTTTGGCAAATACGTCATGAGCGCAGCGTCTTCGCAAAACGTTGAAGGCGAAAAAGTCGGCCTTGTAAATGTCCTATTTAAATATTTTTATCATCTACGAAGTTTGGCAAAACAACTTAAAGCAAAACATCGATCGGTTTACTACATCGGAAAATGGGTCTTAATTCTGGGTATTTTGTGGGCCATCTTCTGGTAACTGGCTCCAGAATTACTGCGGCATCAGGGCCTGAACGATCTGATCAGTACTGATAGACCCCCAGATTTCAAGGCGCTTGTTTCGGCTATTCTGGCCAGAAATAAACTGAATCTGTTTTTGGGGAATTTTTAATTGTTTTGATAGCCAAGCCAAGAGCATCTCATTGGCTTGGTTTTCAACTGCGGGTGCTTGCAAAGAAATCTTCAAACAACCATCAAAAAGCCCCACCACCTTCGTCAACTTGGCGCCAGGTTGGCAATAAATACTAAGCACAATCCCAGTGGGGGTTTGTTTAATCCATGTTGGTGTCATCAAAGTACTTTAAACTTAAATTATGCCAATCAAAAACTCTGAATCCCTAAACAGTCTTTTTGCCAATAATCGCGCCTGGGCTCAGGCGATGGTAAAAGAAGATCCCGAATTCTTTAAGCGCTTAGTCTCTCAGCAAGCCCCTGAGTATCTTTGGATTGGCTGCGCAGATAGCCGCGTCCCGGCCAATGAAATTGTTGATTTATTACCAGGCGAACTTTTTGTTCATCGCAACGTGGCCAATGTTGTTGTCCATACTGACTTAAATTGCTTATCGGTAATTCAGTTTGCGATTGACTTACTGAAAGTAAAACACATTCTTGTTGTTGGCCACTACGGCTGCGCCGGTGTCCACGCCGCATTGAGCAACCGCCGCGTAGGCCTGGCTGATAATTGGTTGCGTCACGTAAAGGATGTTCACCAAAAACACGAGCGCTACTTAGGCGAAGTACTGCCAACTCCAAAACGCCAAGATCGTTTGTGTGAACTGAATGTGATTGAGCAAGTAGTTAATGTTTGCGAAACAACGATCGTCAGAGATGCATGGTCACGAGGTCAAGATTTGACTGTACATGGCTGGACTTACCGTCTGGAAACTGGCTTAGTAAATGATTTAGGCATGTCGATTAGCTCAACAGAAGAAATGAAAGTGCGTTACGACGCAACTCTATTGCGCTATGAGAATGAGTCTAGCTAGTTGCTGAAATCTCTTTCGAATCAGCTTGCGGTTGGTTTTTTAAAGCTTCTTTCAATACTGCCCTACAGACTGCTAGTCAACCTTGGCTATATGCTCGGCAGTATTGCCGCCCTCATTCCGGGCGATCGCAATCGTGTAGTCAAGACCAATTTACGTCTATGTTTTCCTGAGTTAAGTCCTAGCGAAATAAATCATTTAAGTAAAAAACATTGGCGCCTACTCGGCCGTAGCCTAGTGGAAAAAAGCATCATTTGGTTAGGCAGTGCTAAACAAGTAAGCGACATGATTGAAGTGCAGTCAGAAGTAGATCTAGCGAGCCGTAAGCCACGCATCTTAGTGAATATGCACTTCACCGGAATAGAGGGCAGCATTGTATTAAGCGCCCTTTCTAAAACCCATGATTGGCCTCGCACCTCAGGCTTCTTTCAGAAAATGAAGAGCCCCTTCTTCAACCAAAAAATTATTGATTGGCGCAATCGCTTTGGTGGCAATTCGATTGATCGGCAGGGCAACTCGATGGAACTCATTCGAGAGATTCGCAAGGGCAGCTTTATCATCATCGCCCCTGACATTGATTTGGGTATCAAAGACTCCACCTTTGTACCCTTCTTCAATATTCAAACCAATACGATTACGGCAGTGTCGCGGCTTGCGAAAATTACAGGTGCAGATGTCTGCACCATGATCACCACCCTCAAAGAAGATGACTCTGGCTATGTCTGTTCGATCAGCAAACCCTTAGAAAATTTCCCTAGCGATAATCCTGAGGCTGATACAGCCCGCTTAAATCAATTCTTTGAAAAAGAGATCCGACTTAGACCAGCAGAATATTACTGGGTCCACAAGCGCTTCAAAAATCGCCCCAATCAAGAAGCCAGTCCTTATTGAGGCCCGAGACTTTAGGCCAGCCTTCAGTTGGCGCCACTTTTATCCTATCATTGAAGGATGAGTGAACGTATTGGGCTTTTTGCCGATCTCCACAGTAATTTAGAGGCCTATGAGGCCTGTATGGCCCGGGCTAAAGAGCTTGGGGTTAATCGCATGGTCTTTCTGGGTGATCTAGTGGGCTATAACGCCGATCCCTGCGCCTTACTGGACCGTATTGCTGATTTGATTGATGCTAAGCAAGCCATTGCTGTTCGTGGCAATCACGATGAGGCGATCTTTAAAGACT
This sequence comes from Polynucleobacter sp., assembly GCA_036821065.1. GTDB lineage: Bacteria > Pseudomonadota > Gammaproteobacteria > Burkholderiales > Burkholderiaceae > Polynucleobacter. The sequence goes on from DAISKI010000005.1 coordinate 35,146, forward strand.
ACGTGCAGCAAATGAATAGCAATGCGAACGCTGCGATTGAGTGGACCAAAACTCAGCTTAGCTCTACTCAAGTCCAGTTTTTGCAAGACTTGCCATTAATCATTCATGAAGAGCAAATTTGCTATACCCATGCTTCTGCACACAATCCCGAAGCCTGGAATTACATTACTGACAGTATGAGTGCTTGGCAATGCGCGCAAAGCTCTGGCAAGCCCTACACCTTTGTAGGCCACGCTCATGAACAAGCACTTTTTTATCAAAGCGCTGTTGGCAAGCTGATTCGCTTTACACCACACCCTGGTGATGACGTGCCAGTCATGAATCATCGCAAGTGGGTCAGCGTAGTTGGCTCTTTGGGTCAACCTCGTGATGGAAATCCAGCAGCCTGCTTTGCTATTTTTGAGCCCGAATCTCAATCGCTCACTTTTCATCGCACTCCTTACGACCACTTCACAGCAGCGGAAAAAGTTCGGCGCGCAGGCTTACCTGAAGAGCTAGCCAATCGCCTACTGACAGGCAAATAAGTAATGCCATTTTCTTCAGATATCGAAGCAGTTGATGATATTTTTCAAGAGGGCAAGGTCGTTGATGGTTTCTTATTAGGTAAAGAAGTACATCGTGGTGGAATGGCCAGCCTCTTCTCTGCGACCAAAGCAGGGATTGATCTCCCCATCCTTTTAAAAATTCCGCGTGTTGGCAAAGATCAGCCGGTAGAAAGCTTGATTGGGTTTGAGACTGAGTTGACTATCTTGCGCTCACTCAATAGTCTGTATGTTCCAAAATATCTAGGGGCTGGCAGTATGGCAACTCAGCCCTATATCGCGATGGAAAGGGTCAATGGAAGGCCCTTGGAAGATTTCATCAAGGAAGGAAAAAAGTTCAGCATTGATGAAGTTATCCGTATTGGCAGCGACTTAGCTCAAGCAGTGCAATCACTTCACTCGCAAGATGCGATTCATCTGGATATCAAACCAGAAAATATTCTGATGGATGAAAATGGGAAGCTCACTCTGATTGATTTTGGTCTCTCACACCACGCTCGCTTCCCCGATTTACTCGCCGAAGAAATGCGTAAGGGCGTAGGCTCCGCACCCTATGTCTCACCAGAACAAATTGTCGGCATCCGAGAAGACTATCGCAGTGATATCTTCTCGATTGGCGTCATCATGTATGAGCTACTGACTGGCGAGCTTCCTTTTGGCAATCCTCAAACCATGGGTGGTCTTCGAAAACGCTTATGGGCTGAGCCATTTCCACCCCGAGGAATTCGCAAGGAAATTCCTCGCTGGCTTCAAGAAGTGATTCTCCGCTGTCTCGAACCTCGAGCGGCCAGTCGCATTCAAAGCGCGGCGCGCTTACGCCAAATCTTGTTAGATCATGAGTCTCTTAAACTTACTGAGCGCGCCGACCGCGTTGAACCTCCCAGTTTCTGGGAAAACTTTACGCGCTGGTTAAAAGCCGCTGGATATGAGCCCTCTCCAAGCCCGCTCCCGAGTGCTGGCAATCAAGATTCACCTCTCATGATTGCTGCGATTGATACACGTCAGTCTGATGGGGCGCTTCAACTCAAGATGCAAATCGCAGCAAAGAATTTATTGCAAGCTTATTCAGAGGGTCGCTTAATTTGTGTCAGCACGATTGCCAGCACGCCAACCTTTGAAGGCAACCAGGAAAGCGAAACAGCGAGTGGCATTGTGCGCGGCCATTTAATACAACTTATGGAATGGGCTAAGCCACTAAAGCTGCCACCAGAAAGAATTTCTTATCATGTACTAGAAGCGCTTGATCCAGCTAGCAGAATTGTTGAGTTTGCTAAAGATAATGATGCTGCTTTAATTCTGATTGGCGCGACTCATAAGCTACCCAACAAGGTGACGCCTTGGAGAACCTCAATGACCAAGATTGTCGAAGAGGCCTCCTGTAGTGTTCACATTGTGCGCACTTAGTGCTTTACCCATAAGCCATCCGTGCCTGATAATGCTGACATGGAAGATCAGGAAAAAGTACGCGTATCAAAGCTGCTCTCGGAGCTGGGCCTATGCTCAAGACGCGAGGCCGATGACTATATTGAGCAAGGCTTAGTGACTGTAGATGGTGAGGTTGTAAATGAGCTCGGGGTGCGGGCCTTTCGCCACCAAAAAATTGAACTGCAGTCAAGCGCCCAGAAACAACAAGCGTCTAGAGTTACTGTCATTCTCAATAAGCCGGTTGGTTACATCTCTCATTTTGATGACGAGCAAGAGTACCAACCCGCTGCATCACTCATTACGCCAGACCATTATTTTCCCAGTCCTTTAGATAAAGGTAGAAGCCCGAAATTTAATACCCGCGGCTTGGCGCCTGCCGGTCGGCTCGATATCGACTCTACGGGCATGCTCGTTCTGACTCAAGATGGCCGTATTGCGAAACTCTTGATCGGAGAAAATAGTCCGATTGAAAAAGAATATCTAGTGAGAGTGGAGGGCAAGCTCTCCTTTGCAGATTTAGATTTATTAAAGCATGGCCTTAGTCTAGATGGTGTTGCACTCAAGCCTGCACAAGTAAGTTGGCAGAACGAAGATCAATTGCGTTTTGTTTTAAGAGAGGGTCGTAAGCGACAGATTCGCAGGATGTGTGAAATGGTAGGCTTGAAAGTATTGGGTCTTAAGCGAGTCCGCATGGGCAGGATCTCTTTAGGTTCATTACCCCCTGGGCAATGGCGTTTTCTGAGGCCCGAAGAGCAGTTCTAAAAAGGACTGCCCGCTTATAATCATGGTCAATCCTAGAATAAGTGCAGATTTAACATCGAAACGAATCCATCCAGCGATACCGCCGCAGAAGTATCACGCCGCCGTAGC
>DAISKI010000006.1:0-32175 GCA_036821065.1 Polynucleobacter sp.
AGCATCATTTAAAACTGGTTTTGCATAATCTTCCAGCCGGTAATTGGGATGGTGGAGAGAGGGGCATTGCTTGTTTGCCGGATCGAATTGAAGAGTTTAAGGCTGGCGTATCTGAAGCAATTTGTTATGCGGGCATATTAGGTGTTGGTCAATTAAATTGCTTAGCTGGCAAAGTTCCACCCGGCGTCGATCATGCTGAACTCCATCGCACCTTTGTTAATAATTTACGGTATGCAGCTGCTGAATTAAAAAAAGCCAATTTAAAGTTACTGGTTGAGCCTATTAATCAATATGACATTCCGGGCTTTTATCTCTGTAGCACCCAACAAGCTATTAGCATCATGGATGAGGTTGCTGCAGATAATCTATTTCTGCAATACGACATCTACCATGCACAACGGATGGAAGGTGAGTTGACTAATACGATTACCAAATACAAAGATCGAATTGCCCATATGCAACTGGCCGATAATCCAGGGCGCAATGAGCCTGGTACCGGAGAAATCAACTACCCATTTTTATTTCGTTTTCTGGAAAAGTTGGGCTACCAGGGTTGGGTTGGCTGTGAATATAAGCCAGCCAGCGATACTTTAAGCGGACTCAGTTGGATGACTACCCAGTTAAAGTAGTTCCAAGTCATTGTTGCACTGCATTAGAAAATACTTTTATTTACTAGGTGTTTTCGCTAGGCATTGATCTAAATCAATCAACAATCCTGTACAAATCCTATTTAATTGGTGTGCGAGAGCTTATAGGCTCAAGCTGCATCAGGAGTAAATAATAAAAATGGGCATTTTGCCCCTGAGATAAATCTATTAAAAGGGTTGTTTACATGAAAATTTATCAAGCGATTAATAAAGTGCCAGGCGGGCTGATGGTCGTACCACTGTTCATCGGTATGCTCCTCAATACCTTTGCACCAAATGCCATGAAGATTGGCGGCTTCACTCAAGCGCTGACTAATCAAGGTTATCCAACCTTTTTGGCGATGTACCTCTTTACCGTTGGCACCAAAATGACTCTCAATGCAGCACCAACGATGCTCAAGCGTGGCTTTGGCATCTTGTTTGCAAAAGTCGGTATTGCCATCGCAGTAGCACTCAGTATTGCCCACTTCTTTAACGGCGACATCATTGGCCTAACAACGCTTGCGGTTTTAGCCGCAATGAACGATACCAATGGCGGTATGTTCTTGGCATTAACCAGTACTTTCGGCAATAAAGAAGACGCTGGAACCTATGTGCCTCAAAGTATTGAGACAGGCCCCTTCCTGACAATGCTGGTTTTAGTGGGCGCTGGTTTAGCCGTCATCCCTTGGTTAACAATGTTCTCCGTGATCGCACCAATTATTGCTGGAGCCATTCTGGGTAATTTGGATTCAGATTTGCGCGATTTCTTTGGCAAACATGAGCCAATCATTATTCCCTTCATGGCTTTTACATTAGGGCAGGGTATTAATCTTTCAGCCGTGACAACGGCTGGTATTCCCGGAATATTGCTTGGCCTCTCCGTTTTGGTTATTACAGGTATTGTTTGTATTCTCGCTGACCGCTTATTGGGTGGCTCTGGAGTTGCTGGTGCAGCAGCTTCAAGCACAGCAGGGAATGCGACCGGCACGCCTCAAGCCGTTGCGCTTGCGGATCCCACCTTTGCCGCCATTGCCCCAATCGCCACAATTCAGGTGGCGGCTTCTGTAATCGTTACGGCTGTTCTTACCCCAATTTTGACGGCATTTGTTTACCGCCAAAACAAAAAGAAAGCTGAATCCCAGTAAGAATCGCTTTCTGGTTGTTTGAAGAGCGCAAGACTAAGCATCTTGCGCTTTTTTCATTCGAGTTTTAAAGCTATAGCACTAGAATAAGGTCCTTAAGCAGATTTTTTCTCCACAAATTAGAAGAGGCTTTCAGAAATGAGCAATAAATTAAAGTTGGGCTTTGTTGGTCTAGGGATTATGGGTGCGCCTATGGCAGGACACTTAATTAAAGCAGGGCATGATGTATTTGTTACCACCAGAAGTAAAGTTCCAGACGACATTGCTCAATCTACTGCTACCCAATGTAAAACTCCTGCTGAGGTTGCTCAACACGCTGACATCATATTTACGATGGTGCCCGATACGCCCGATGTTGAAAAAGTCTTGTTTGGTGAACATGGCATTGCCTCTGGTTTATCTAAGGGTAAGGTTGTTGTGGACATGAGCTCGATCTCTCCAATTCAAACAAAAGAATTTGCCAAGAAAATTAATGCATTGGGCTGTGATTATCTAGACGCCCCAGTATCTGGTGGTGAGGTTGGCGCTAAAAATGCAACGCTATCGATTATGGTTGGTGGTGATGAAAAAGTGTTTGAGCGTATCAAGCCTATTTTTGAACTAATGGGTAAAAATATTAATTTAGTTGGCGGTAACGGTGATGGTCAAACCGCTAAGGTCGCCAATCAAATTATTGTTGCCTTAAACATTGAGGCAGTGGGTGAGGCGCTCTTATTTGCAGCTAAAGCAGGCGCTGATCCAGCAAAAGTTCGCCAAGCACTCATGGGTGGTTTTGCAAGTTCTAAAATTTTAGAAGTTCATGGCGAACGCATGGTCAAAAGAACATTTGACCCTGGCTTCAGAATTGAACTCCATCAGAAAGATTTGAACTTGGCTCTTAATAGCGCTAAGGAACTGGGTGTTTCATTGCCTAATACCGCTACTGCACAAGCTTTATTTAATTCTTGTGCTGCGCATGGCGGTAAGGCTTGGGATCACTCGGCAATGGTTAAGGCCTTAGAGAAGCTGGCCAACTTTGAAATCGGCCAGAAAGTCTAATTAGTCAGTATTAGCGATGCCATCCACTCTTGTTGTCTATTTGCATGGCTTTCGTTCATCACCGAGGTCCAGTAAAGCTGTCATGACAGGGCAGGGGATTGAATTGATTTCATCCCCCAGCCATCCTTATGAGTGGTATTGCCCACAACTACTGGCTTCACCAAAACTCAGTATGAACATGGTGACCACGCATATCGATCAAAGTAGCGCAGACCGTTTGGTAATTATTGGATCATCATTAGGCGGGTTTTATACAAACTACTTGGCTGAGAAATATCAAGCAAAAGCGATTGTTTTGAATCCCGCAGTCTTTGCCGCTCGAGAATTGGCTCCCCATGTAGGCATGATGACGGCCTACGATAGTGATGAACCTTTTGATTTTCGCCCTGAATATATTGATGAATTAAAGTCTCTGCAGGTGATTAAAATTAGCCAACCAGAGCGCTACTTTTTAATAGCTGCGAAGGGTGATGAGCTCTTAAATTGGCGTGAAATGGTTGATTTCTATCCGGGCGCTAAGCATCTTGTCCTGGAGGGAAGCGACCATGGTATTTCAGAATATGCCGAGCATTTGCCGGAAGTCATCCGCTTTATAGCCTCATAAACTTTCCTTCCACCGCTTGTATTGCTTCGGTCATGATTCTTCGGTAAGATGAATCAAACGATTAGTGGCCAATATGCCCTGGTCTAGAAAGGAGAGGTTGTGCTGAGCATTTTGAAATTGGATGCTGGGGGGATCCCTCAGTGTTGGGTTAATGCAGAGGAAGCTACCAAACATTACGCCGATAACAGCGTGCTTTGGACCCTTGGTGACCCCATTTTAAAAATGCGTGGCGGAATCTCCCGTGCAACAGGACTACAGTCCGTTATTGAGCTGCACTCAATTATTGCTGTAAAAGGTTCAGCAAAGATCAATCTCTTTGATGTTATCCCCGGCATCACCAAGCGAAAGTTATTCCGGCGCGATCGAGGCCTATGTGCCTACTGTGGAGAACGGATTCACGAGGGCGATGCGGAAGCAGAGCATATTGTTCCCAATAGTCGTGGCGGCAAATACTCTTGGATGAATTTGGTGATCTCTTGCCGGCCATGTAATCAAAGGAAGGGCAACCGGACCCCTGAAAATGCAGGCATGAGCCTACTTTATGCCCCCTATATGCCAAGCTTGTATGAGGACATGATCCTCAAGGGCAGAAATATTCTTGCCGATCAAATGGATTTTTTGGCTGCCAACTTACCCAAAAATAGCCGCTTACTCGAAAGCCTAGAAAGTCCAGGCATTCATTGGGATTGAAGCCTAAGAGTTATTTACCGTTATTGCCACGGTCTACTAGGGCGCCCATCATCGAGTAGAGTGCCGCGCCTGAGGTGGATACAGCAAATAACCCAGTAAAGGCGATGAAAATCGGGAGTATTTCCCATTTATTGCTCAGGTGATAGTTTCCATACCCGACAGTGGTGTACATCTCTCCAGCAAAGAAGAAGGTCTTGGCGCTGTCTGGTAGTACCTCAAAAGCTAAGCAAATATAAGTCCAAGTCATGATTTGCAATAAATGGCTCATAACAATCAACATCACCGCCACAAAATAAGCTACGAAATTGCCCCCGTAAATATGGCGATTCCTCATCTTTTTATCAAGATTGTGAAATAAGCCGGCTATAGCCAACACAATAAAACTATGAATTGCCAAAGTTACTGCTGTAGCAAGGGCAATAATCCAGATGTCGCTATTGCCAGATTCAAGTACAACCTGGTTGTAGACGGTTTTGAAGCTTTCGAGGGAGTGGAGTATTTCAATATTCATGACTTGATATCTTGTTTGACATAATAATGATTATACGCAGAGTTAACCAAGGGTCGATTCAGGAGTTAGGTCTTGGACCGGCCTGGATATGGCTCTTTATAGAGCTTTTGCCAGCGTGATGCTAAGCCTTCCTCTATCCAAGGATGATCGTATTGTTTAGCCATATCTATCGCACTGTAGCCTAAAGAATTCCGTTTTTTTAAGTCTGCACCTTGATCAAGCAAGTACTTAACAACATATTCATTGCCAGACATGGCCGCCATCATCAACGGTGTACTTCCATTTGGGCTGGTGGAATTCACATCAGCACCATGCTGAACTAAATACTGGGCAACCTCAAGCCGACCTTTTGAGCATGCATACAGCAATGGATTCCAGCCACTCTTATTCAGATCTGCTTTCTTACCCTCAACAAGCGTCTTGACCATCTCTAGGTCGCCATTGATTGAGGCCATCATCAACGGCGTTTCGCCATAGGAATTGGCTTTGTTTATGTTAATTTCAGGGCTGGAGAGCAAATAATCGAATACTTTGAGCGATTTTTCTTTCACAGCCAATACCAACATAGGATCACCATAAGGATCAACTGTATTTACGCTCACACCCGCCTTAACGAGGTCTTTAACCTCAGACAGGTCGTCAAATTTGGCTGCTTTAGTGAAATCAGCGATTTGTGATGGCGTTTGACTATTGGCAGTCCCTATATGAGCAAAAATGAGTACAGCCAAAACACATGATAATTTGAAGTACTTACTCAAGAAATAACCCTATCTATCTGAAAACATTCAAAAAAGTTATCAGAAGTTTGTTTAGCAAGTTGCTCTACAGAAACCCCCTTCAAATCTGCTACAAACTCGCCAACTTGGGCAACCCATGCGGGCTCATTGGTCTTGCCGCGATATGGAACAGGTGCCAAATAAGGTGAGTCTGTCTCAATCAATAACTTTTCGAGCGGGACCTGTCGGCAAGTCTCTTGGAGGTCTTTGGCGCTTTTAAAGGTCACAATTCCTGAAAAAGAAATAAAAAAGCCCATTTCCATAGCTGCTTGAGCTACTGCTAGGCTCTCAGTAAAGCAATGCATTACCCCGCCAATCCGGCTAGCGCCCTCCTCTTGGAGAATTCTGAGGGTATCAGCTGAGGCGGAGCGAGTATGGATGATTAGAGGCCGTTTAGAAGCTATAGCGGCCCTAATGTGAGTTCTAAATCGCTCACGCTGCCACTCCATAGATTCGTAGCTGCGATCGCCCATTCTGTAATAATCCAAGCCCGTTTCGCCAATCGCGATAATTTTGGGGTGTTTTGCAGTCTCAACTAAAAACTCAAAAGTCGGCTCAGGAGTATCTTCATAGTCTGGATGGACTCCAACCGAGGCATACAGGTGCGCATGGTCCTCGGCCAATTTGAGCACATTGGGAAAATCCGGCAAATCAACCGATACACACAAGGCATTCTGAACATGGGCTTTCTCCATGTTGCTTAGGACTTCCGGCAACCTGGTTTGAAACTCAGGGAAATCGAGGTGGCAATGTGAGTCTATGAACATAGACCTAGATTTTAATCTTCAAAAATTTGTTGATACTGAGAAAGCACAGCTTCCAACTGAACTCGGTTTGCTAAAGGGTGATTTTCATGACGACGGGTGATCGTCAAGAGTTTCCAAAAACGAAGCAATTTAGCTGAGCGTGCCTGCTTGCTGAGTGCGAGCAGGCTTGATTGATGTTTAGGGAAGTAACGTGCATTGCCACCTTCGCTTACGGCCATGAGATCGGCAACCCATCTTTGCGCTGAGGTAAGCAATGGGCTCATCTGTGCTTTATGAATTTTTTCAGCAAGCTCTAGAGAGTTAATGCGACTACCTTGAGATAAGCCTTGTAGCAAAATTCTTGATGCCTGTATCGCAATAGAAAGTTCGTCCTTATCATCTTGATGATGTCTAGCAAGCAGAGAATTGAAAACGGAGAACGGCGCACCACCCTGTTCGTCATAAACGGTTTGAAGCTCATCCTCGTTTAGCTTGCTTCCAGTCGCTTTAGGCAGGCGATCTCTTAGCCAAGATAAACCCGCCTCTCGATCAGGTCTTGGAGCTGCAATTAAACGACAGCGAGAGCGAATTGTGGGCAGCACTCTTTCTAAACGATCAGCCAACAATAAAAATATGGTCTGAGCTGGCGGCTCTTCAAGAGACTTTAGCAAGGTATTTGCAGAGTCAGGACGCAAGGACTCAAGGGGATAAATAAGGATCACTCGATTACCACCCCGGTGCGTTCCAATAGAAAGCCCCTCTATTGCTTTTCGAGCATCTTCAATCGCGATATTTTTCTTTTCTTTTTTATCTGATGACTCCTCATCATCGGCGCTGGATGTTTTTTTCTTCGGCGCATCAACATCAACATCTAAGTCGGATTTGGGTAGTCTCTTTTGATGGGTTTCAGGGACCAGGGCAATAAAATCAGGATGATTCCCAGAATCAAACCAATGACAGGCCTCACAAGCATTGCAGGGTTTCGAGGCGGAAGAGGATTCACAAAGTAGTGCCTTGGCTAATTCAATTGCAAATTCAAACTTACCAATACCAGACTGACCATGAACTAAAACGGCATGTGGAAAATTTTGCAGATCTACACTGCTCCATAATGGCTCAAGCCAAGGTGGAATATTGGGTGCAGCGGTATCAGTAGATGAATTAAGCATCGGCTAAATTGGTAACTTAAGTTGCTCTAGATCACGCCAAATGACTTCTTGCGTTTGGGTAGCATCGACAATATGAAAACGTTTCATATCATTCTTTGCACGACGTAAATATTCTTGACGGACACGTTCAAAGAAATCGAGGTCCATTTGTTCAAATTTATCTGGAGCTCGCACTTTTGAGCGTCGAGCCTCTGCAACAGATCCCGGTAGGTCAAAAAGAATTGTGAGATTCGGTTGTAAAACAGTCTGATCAGATTTGCCTTGTACCCATTGCTCAAGTACATTCAATTTATCCAAACTCAGGCCCCGCCCTCCGCCTTGATAGGCAAAACTAGCATCTGTAAAGCGATCAGAAATGACTATTTTTCCAGCCAATAAGGCAGGCTCAATAATTTGGGCAAGATGCTCACGCCGTGCCGCAAACATGAGTAGTGCCTCGGTCTCCAGATTCATCGGGGCATTTAGCAACAGCTGACGTAATTGCTCTCCGAGTTCTGTACCACCAGGCTCTCTAGTCAAAACAACTTCACGATTAGGAAAACGCTCTTTAATAAGCTTGGCAAAAGCATCGATGTGGGTACTCTTCCCTGCCCCATCAATACCTTCGAAGCTAATAAAATATCCTGGATGAGAGGTAGTCGTCATACTAATTAATGTTGTTGAGTTGGCGAAGTTTTCTTACGCTGATATTGATCCACAGCGGATTCATGTTCAGAGAGGGTTGTAGAGAAGTAGCTAGTGCCATCACCCCTTGCCACAAAAAAGAGGGCCCTAGTATCAGCAGGTGTCACGGCCGCTAGCAAAGACTCCTTACTTGGCATTGAAATCGGCGTGGGGGGCAAACCTTTTTGCATATAGGTATTGTAGGGACTGTTCCTAGTTAAGTCGGCTTTACGCAAATTCCCATCAAATTTAGGGCCTATGCCATAGATTACAGTTGGGTCCGTCTGTAGCTTCATGCCTTGTTTAAGGCGGTTTAAAAACACCGCGGCAATTAAATTACGATCGCTAGGCTTGCCAGTTTCTTTCTCGATGATGGAGGCCAATATGAGAAGTTCATAAGGTGTTTTCAGGGGGCTAGCTTCATTCTTTTGTGACCAAGTAGATAAAAGTTGTTTTTGCATCGCTTGAGCTGCTCGCTGATAAATCACAAGGTCGCTCTCCTCAGGATCAAACACGTAAGTATCAGGAAATAATGCGCCTTCTAAGCTGGGATAAGTTAAATGTAATTGAGCGAGCAAGGTTTTTGAACTCATGGATCGTGTTTGATGCATTAAAGCTGGATGTGCATCAATGAGAGCCCTCACTTGCCAAATCGTCATACCTGGAATAATGGCAATACTCTCCCTAACTCGATCTCCCCGAGCCATCTGCAATAAGATCCTTCCGAGTCCCGCATTAAGTGGAAAGAGATAGGTACCCGGCTTTAATCTTGAGCCCACAAATAGAGCTCGGGCACTAATATGCAGAACAAAGGGGTTTACTGAAAGGCCCTGCTCCTGCATTTGCCTCGCAATACTACTAAGTCCTGATTTAGGCTGAATTTTGACTTTATAGCCTGAGGTGTCTGAAAAATTCGAATTTGCTGGCACAACTGTGATGAGGAAGATTGCGGTGTAGAAAATGATCAATACAGCAGCACAGACGCCAAGTAGCCAGATAACCCAGCTTGGTTGCCGTTTTAGGTTTAATAAATTCATTTTCTGAAATTTTTTACTCATCACGCTATGATAAAAGCGTGAACACACTTTCCACTACAAAAACACAAAACCTGGACCTTTGGGAGTCCACCCTCTTATCTGATTGGGGGCTTATTTTGGTGGAAGGTCCTGATTCAGAGCAGTTTCTGCAAAATCAGCTGACAAACACAGTTTTAGGTATGCAGGCTGTGAAAGACACTGAAGTCGCCCAAGGCAATAATCAAGTTCGTTTAGTGGGCTACTGCAGTCCTAAAGGACGTCTATTAGCGAGCGCTTGGTTGTTACTGCAGACACCTCTTGTAGATGCGGTTGAAGTAAAACGCTATTACTTATTCATTTCTAAGGATATCGCAGCAAGTACTGCAAAGCGCTTGGGAATGTATGTCTTGAGATCTAAAGTTAAGGTTACTGACGTTTCTGATCATTGGGTGATTGAAGGCAAGCTCAATCCAGGGGCACAAGAGCTTTACTTTGCTGCACCAGATGAAATAGCCTTGCAACTTCCAGAGTTCAGCAATGAGCACTCTATTACTCAGCGCGTCATTTCAGCCAGGCCAAAGTCGGCTCATTACGATGCCACTCATAGTGAAGTCTTGGAATTGTGGAATGATCTCGAGGTTATTAGCGGCATTCCCAGAATTGTTCTAGTAACTCAAGAGCAATTTGTCCCCCAAATGATCAATTTTGAATCGGTTTCGGGTGTAGATTTTAAAAAAGGTTGCTATCCAGGCCAAGAAATCGTTGCCAGAAGTCAATATCGAGGTGTGATCAAACGGCGCCTCCATCTGGCACATTTCGTCAGCGCTGGTGAAGCTGTTATTGCTTGCGGCTCCGCTACTGAACTATTTCATTCAAGCGATCCAAATCAGCCGGCTGGTATGGTCGTACTTTCGGCAAAAAACCCATTCAACCCCGCCAGAATTGACCTCCAAATCGAGCTTAAGCTTGAGGCGCTCGAAAAAGGGGAAATTCATTTAGGAGGCGCAGATGGACCTGTGTTAAAAATAGATCCATTACCTTACCCATTAATTGAAATCTAATTTCTGACCTCTTCAACTTGCCAATATGTGCTTAATCCTTTTTGCCTGGAAATCTCATCCTGACTACCCTTTGGTAGTTGCAGCAAATCGTGATGAATTTTATGAGCGAGATACTCAGGCAATGCATTGGTGGCCTGAGCATCCTGATGTCTTAGCAGGTAGAGATAGCGCAGATGTTCTAGGCAGTCCCGGTACATGGCTAGGCTTCACAAAAACCGGTCGCTTTGCTGCTTTAACCAATGTCAGAGCACCAAGTGAAAAAAGACCGGATACCCGAACCCGTGGTGAGCTCTCTCTGATGTATCTAGCAGGCAAGGATCGCCCTCAAGAATTTATCCAGAAGCATGCAAAGCGCTTCGATCAATACAACGGCTTTAATCTATTGATGGCTGATTTCAGCAATCCAGAAAATGCGGAGATGCATTGGGTTAGTAATCGTCTCATGATGGGTCAGCAGATTCGTCCCCGCAAGGTATTTCCTGAAAATCCTTTAACGCCGGGTGTTTATGGTTTATCAAATGCTATGCTCGATACACCTTGGCCTAAAGTGAATCACCGTGTGGCAGCCTTCGCACAAACTTTAGCAATGGATCATGGTGGCTTGAAGAATGCCGATCAGTACTTACGTTTACTGGCCGATACCCATGAAGCCAGTGATCATGAATTGCCCAGTACTGGAGTAAGCAAAGACTGGGAAAAAGCACTCTCTCCTGCTTTCGTTAAAACTTCTTCGTACGGCACTCGCTCCAGCTCGCTACTCAGAGTTCGTAAAGATGGTTCATTTGAAATGGTTGAGCGACGATTTGATGCTAATGGAACTATAGGACATGATGTCATCACTGGCGTGCTGAGTAACGCGCCAGGTTCCAATTTATCGGTTTAGTTCGGGACTATTCCCAACGCAAGTCATCGTTGATGACTTTCTCCCCTGCGGCATTGCGGGTTGGTAATCGTTTCAAATACTTAAATGTTCCCGTTGCCATACAGCAAACTTCAGCAACATCGTTATATAACTTCGCTTCACAAAATGCCATCGTGGCTGTATGACGAACTGTCTCTGCCTTCACGCGCAAGATTCCATTGGCAGCTTGCATAAAGTTATTCTTCAACTCAATCGTAACGACGCTTCGATCTCCAGGGTCTGCCGACCGCGCTGCAACAGCCATAGCAACATCCATCAAGGTAAGCAAAACCCCGCCATGTGCAACTTCCCAAGTATTCTGATGCTCAGGTTTTAGTGCGAGTAAGATTTCTCCCTTACCCATTTCTGCGCTGATAAGGCGAACACCCAATAACTTTAAAAATGGGACGTTTAATTCCTCCCCCAAATTGGCTAATTGGGTAGAAGTCTGAGTTTGTAATGGTGTTGTCATAGGCTAGATTTTAAGCTTATTGTCGATCTGGTTTAGGGGGTCAACCAAGTTTCCAGAATCCCCCTAGAATAGACAAACTATGGCATTTTTACTGCAAGGCAACGATGTATTACATCAAGTCAATCCCAGCCCCCTACCCGATCCTTATTGGGTCGCTTTTTCTGCTTCAGCAGCTAAGCTAATTGACATCCCCCTAGGTCAAAATCATTACCCAAAAGATCCTAAATGGCTTGAGGTGCTTGCAGGCAATCGGCTGGACCTTGAATCTCACCAATTTGACAATCCCATTGCTACCGCCTACAGCGGCCATCAATTTGGTGTTTGGGCTGGTCAATTAGGCGACGGCCGAGCAATCCTACTGGGTGATATTCATGGCCAGGAGATACAACTCAAAGGTGCTGGTAAAACACGCTATTCCCGAATGGGAGATGGACGCGCTGTACTCCGCTCTTCAATTAGAGAATTTCTCTGTAGCGAGGCGATGCATGGCTTAGGCATTCCGACCAGTCGCGCTCTAGCTGTAGTAGGCTCAAATGAACCAGTGCGCAGAGAGGAAATCGAGACTGCTGCAGTATGCACGCGGCTTGCTCCAAGTTTTATCCGAATTGGTCACTTTGAGCATTACGCATCGCTACAAAAAATAGACCGCTTAAAAGAACTTGCGGATTACTTAATCGATACCTTTTATCCAGAATGTAAATCTGACGCTGACCCGTATCTGAAACTCTTTAAGGCGATCTCAGCAAGAAGTGCACATTTAGTCGCCCAATGGCAAGCTGTTGGCTTCTGCCATGGGGTATTGAATACTGACAATATCAGTGCCTTAGGTTTAACCATTGACTATGGACCATTTGGATTTTTAGATCAATTCCAGATTGATCATATCTGCAACCATAGCGATACCGGTGGTCGGTATGCCTATCATCGTCAGCCCCAAATCATGCACTGGAATATGGCCTGTTTAGCCAGCGCCATGTGCCCCCTGCTTGAACTCAAGCACCCCAGTGAAATAGCACAGACATTGCTGCGAACTGCTTTAGAAGAATTTCCGAGGATCTATGCCGCTAGCTGGCAGAGCATATTCAGGGCTAAGCTAGGGCTGCAGACAAGCCAACAAGATGACATCAAGCTCATCGAAAGATTACTCCAAATAATGCATGACGCTAGGGTTGACTTCACCTTTTTCTTTAGAACACTTGCTAACTATGACTCTATTACGCTAAAGCCCCCCAAAGAGGCTCGTGACTTATTTAATCACCTTGCAGTCATTGATGAGTGGTTTCAAGATTATGGTCATAGACTGCAATCCGAGCAGAGCGTCAATGAAAAAAGGAAGGTGCTCATGAATGCTTGCAACCCTAAATTTATTTTACGTAACCATTTAGCCCAACATGCAATTGAAAAGGCTCAAGCAAATGATTATTCAGAGGTCAGTAAGCTATTGGCTATTTTGGAACACCCCTTTGATGAACAACGAGGGAATGAAGCCTATGCAAATCCACCTTCTAAAGAACATCGCGCTATTGAAGTAAGCTGCTCATCATAACTACTGGAGTCAACATGAAAAAAACGGATGCTGAATATAAATCTGCTTTGAGTGATATTGAATACAAAGTAACAAGGGAAGCTGCGACCGAAAGGCCGTTTACCGGAAAGTATTGGGATCATTGGGATCAAGGTCAATACCAGTGTGTTTGCTGCCATACGCCTCTATTTATGTCCAATACTAAATTTGATGCAGGTTGTGGTTGGCCAAGTTATAGCGCCCCTGAGAATGCAGCGGCCATACAAGAGGTAAAAGATACTAGCCATGGCATGATTCGCACAGAGGTACGTTGCTCAAATTGCAATGCACATCTAGGCCATGTATTTGAGGATGGCCCTGCCCCTACGGGACTAAGGTATTGCATTAATTCTGCATCTCTGCGTTTTGAACCTAGTGATCTGGCCTCAAAGACTGATCCTCAAGGATGAGGCCTAATAACGGCATAATCTCACTATGAAATTTTTATTCGACCTCTTTCCAATCATCCTCTTTTTCATTGCTTTTAAAGTTGCAGATATCTATACAGCAACGATTGTGGCGATGGTAGCGACAATTGCTCAAATCCTCTGGGTCTATTACCGTCATCGCAAAATTGATGCCATGCAATGGGTTAGCCTGATTTTAATAGTGGTCTTTGGCAGCCTCACCATCTTCCTCCATGACAAAACTTTTATCCAGCTAAAGCCCACAGCCCTGTACTGGTTATTTTCAGGGACCTTGCTGATCAGCGCACAATTTTTTCAGAAGAATTGGATACAGGTTCTGATGGGCAAGCAAATCACCTTGAAGGCCCATAGTGAAAAGTCGGCTTGGCAAAAATTAAATGCTGCCTGGGCCCTTTTCTTCTTTTTCATGGGGGCTCTAAATTTATATATCGCATTTGAGTACTCTGAAGATACTTGGGTTAACTTTAAGCTCTTTGGCAGCACTGGGCTCTTGATTATCTTTGTGATACTGCAAGGTGTTTGGCTCTCTAAACATATGGAGCAATCTGGCCAATGACGCAAAATCAAGAAAGAATTCAGCGCTTCACCAGCGATTTGCACAAAGCCTTTAAGCTCTCCCATTTAGAGATCGAAGACGAAAGTCATTTACACGCTGGTCATGCTGGTGCAGCTAGTGGCGGCGGTCACTTCAGAATTCATCTGGTTGCCCCTGAATTTAATGGCCTCAGTTCTGTAGCAAGACATCGTGCAGTCTATGCCGCACTGAAAGACCATATTCCTATGGAAATTCATGCGCTAAGCATCCATGCTTATGCGCCCAATGAAATAGCACCCCAAGAAGGTCAATAGCTAAATGATGATTCTCCACACCATGCTTAGAGTTAGCGATATGCAGCGTTCAGTAGATTTTTACACTAAGGTCTTAGGCATGAATCTCATACGAACAACCGTTCGTCCAGAGCAAAAATATGCCTTGTCATTTGTAGGTTTCGGCAAAGGCAATAAGGATGGGCAAGCAGAGATCGAGCTAACCTATAACTACGGCGTTGATTCTTATGAAATGGGCACTGCTTATGGACATATCGCCATTCAAGTCCCGGATGCCTATGCAGCTTGTACCAAGATTAAAGCCGCTGGTGGAAACGTCACTCGAGAGGCTGGTCCAGTTCAAGGCGGAGACACCATCATTGCCTTTGTGACCGATCCTGATGGATACAAAATTGAGTTAATTCAAAAGTAAGTGTAGTGCAGGCCGAATTGACCGATACACCCTATCATCTTGATCTTCTAGATAGTCTGTCTGAAGTTGGTCCTGAGCAGTGGGATGCTCTGCTTCCTGAGCATGCCGGCCCTTTCCTCAGGCATGCCTTTCTGAGTACCCTAGAAGAGACTAAATGCGTCGGCGCTAATACTGGATGGCAAGTGACCCATTTAATTGCAAAAGATCATGAAAACCAGATTGTTGGAGCCACCCCCTTATATTTGAAGCAACACTCTTATGGCGAGTTTGTATTTGATTGGGCATGGGCTGAGGCTTATCATCAACTCGGTAAATCCTACTACCCCAAAGTGCTGAGTGCAATACCCTTTACACCAGTTCAAGGTGCCAGAATCTTGGTCAAAGAAGGTGAGCAACAAAAAGTCATTCGAGAATTGTTGATTGCAGGTTTAAAAAATATTGCTCTCGAGAATGATCTTTCCTCGGTACATATCCTCTTTCCCAGTGAAAAGGAAATTCAGTTACTTGAAGACAATGATTTTATGTTGCGGGATTCTGTCCAGTTTCATTGGCAGAATCAAGGTTATAAAGATTTTGAGCAATTTCTGGAAGCTTTAAATAAGAAGAGGCGTAAAAATATTCGTCATGAACGAGCTCAAGTGCAAAGTGAGCTGGTTGAGTTCGAGCATATCCCTGGTGAGCAATCATCTCCAGAAGACTGGAAATTTTTCTACGATTGCTACGCTCAGACCTATTTAGAACATCATTCCAGTCCGTATTTAAACCTCGAATTCTTTTTAAAGCTTTCCAAGGCGATGCCAAACTATTTACACCTGATCATAGCCAGCCAAGGTGGCAATCGAATAGCAAGCTCCTTGCTGATTATCGATAAAGCAGAAAGTAAAGCTTATGGTCGTTATTGGGGTGCGCTGAAATATATACCCTGCTTGCATTTCGAAACTGCCTATTACCAGGCTCTGGAATACTGTATTTCTGAAGGAATTCAGACCTTTGAAGGTGGGGCCCAAGGAGAGCATAAGATGGCAAGAGGCTTCATGCCCAAGACCCTTCAATCAGCCCATTGGCTTGCAAATCCTCAGTTTTCAAAAGCTGTTAAACACTTTCTAACGAGAGAGCGCGCCGGCATGTCAGCCTATGTTGATGAGCTTGCCGAGCACAGTCCCCTGAAATCGAATACAGTACTACCGTGAGCAACGATAACTACTTCCAAAACGCAGACGATAGTGCTAATTCATTATCAACCGGGGATACAGAGTCTGACTCCCCTTGCATTGGAGTCTGCACAACTCTTTATGATGAAATTTGCCAAGGATGTGGCCGTACCTTGGCTGAGGTAAGTAATTGGGTGTTTTTGGGCCCCGAAGAAAAAGCGCTAGTCTGGAACCGAATTCGCGCGGAAGGCACCGCAATGCGCTTTCAACGTCAAGCCAAAGAAAACAAAAGCTAAATTAGCCAGCCAATTCTTGGCTTCGTAAATATTCTTCGTAGGTTCCGGAATAATCGTTCACCGTACCATCCATCTTGACTTCCAAAATGCGGTTAGCTAAAGCAGACACGAATTCACGATCATGCGATACAAAAATCAAAGTGCCATCAAATTTTTCAAGGGCAATTTGTAAACTTTCAATAGACTCCATATCCATATGGTTGGTTGGTTCATCCATCGCTAGGACGTTATATTTTTGGAGCATGAGTTTGCCCCAGATCATGCGGCCCTTTTCGCCACCGGATAAGACTTTGACAGACTTGCCAATATCGTCGCCCGAAAAGAGTAAGCGTCCTAACGTCCCGCGAATAGACTGGTCATCATCGCCCGTGTTACGCCAATTGTTCATCCAATCCATGAGCAGTTCGTCTTTTGCAAACATCTCGGTATTGTCCTGAGGCATGACGCCCACATTGGCGTTTTCTGCCCACTTAACATCACCACTATCCGCAGATATGCCATCAAAACGTTTGCTGAGGATGGTTTTTAGAAGAGTGGTTTTACCCGCACCATTTTGCCCAATGATCGCAATCTTTTCACCAGCACGAATGCCGAGTTTGAAGTTTTTAAAGATCACACGATCATATGCTTTCGTCAGTGCATTGCACTCTACAGCCATGTTGTGCAATTTTTTCTCAGTATCAAAACGAATAAATGGATTTTGGCGGGATGATGGCTTGACTTCCACGATCTCAATTTTTTCCAATTGACGCTGACGTGAAGTAGCTTGACGAGCTTTTGATGCATTTGCAGAAAATCGAGCCACGAAAGCCTGTAATTCAGCAATCTTTTCCTTGGCCTTGACGTTGGAACTCAGCTGCTGCGTGCGAGCCTGCACCGAGGCAAGCATGTATGAGTCATAGTTCCCTGGATACACCTTCAATGTTCCATAGTCCATATCAGCCATATGCGTACAAACTTCATTTAAGAAGTGGCGATCATGAGAAATAATTACAATCGTGCTCTTAATATCATTCAGAATATCTTCGAGCCAATGAATCGAATGGATATCCAAGTTATTGGTAGGTTCGTCTAATAGCAAGACATCGGGATCTGAAAATAAAGCCTGTGCAAGTAATACGCGTAACTTCCAACCAGGTGCAACATTGCTCATCAGCCCGGTATGCTGTTCAATCGGAATGCCAATACCTAGTAGCAGTTCCCCTGCTTTAGCTTCGGCGGTATAGCCACCATATTCTGCATACTTACCTTCAAGTTCAGCCGCCCTCATATAGTCTTCATCAGTGGCATCGGGATTAGCGTAAATGGCATCACGCTCTGCTGCCGCACTCCACATCTCTTCGTGACCCATCATCACAACATCTAAAACCCGTACATCCTCGTAAGCAAATTGGTCCTGACGTAACTTACCGAGACGAATGCCGGGATCTAAACTGATATTTCCGCTAGTAGGCTCGAGTTCTCCACCCAAGATCTTCATGAATGTGGATTTACCGCAACCATTGGCACCGATCAAACCATAGCGATTTCCGCCACCAAACTTGACAGAGATATTTTCAAACAGGGGTTTTGCCCCAAATTGCATGGTGATATTAGATGCAGTAAGCACGAATGGTTCTAACCTTAAGAGATGCGATTTACAAAATAATGATTTTTAGTTGCACTGCCCAAAAGGCAGCCAAGACCGCCATTTTAACGGTTCTATCGCAAAAGACTGAAAATTAGACTTTTACCCTGAATGGGGTGAAGTTAGTATCAGTATCGTAATAGTCCTCATTTTCTTTGCGCTTGAGGTAATTAACGACTAAATAGGTCAAAGGGATGGCCAAAATTTCCCATGCAGTCTTTAAGAAAAATTGGGCTACCGCAACCTCAACTACTTCGTTAGTAGGCCATAGGCCATAAAAGGCAAGCATGTAGAACAGGGAGGAATCAACAAAGCCACCAACTCCAGTAGAGCCGACCACCCTAATCCAAAGATGGCGCCCTTTTGTGAGGATCTTTAGCTTAGCCAAGACAAAGCTATTGGAGAAGCTACCGCACCAGAAGGCGATCATAGAAGCTAAGGCAATCCGCCAAGAGTTACCAAAAACGGTTTCCATACCCTCCTGATACTTTGCCATGTAGGCGCCAGGTGCAG
This sequence comes from Polynucleobacter sp., assembly GCA_036821065.1. GTDB lineage: Bacteria > Pseudomonadota > Gammaproteobacteria > Burkholderiales > Burkholderiaceae > Polynucleobacter. Next base: position 18,238 of record DAISKI010000006.1, read on the forward strand.
GCGGTAAGGCAATAACGACTTGTGCCATGATGGCTGCAAAAGCAAGAGCGGCGAATCCCGTCCAAACTGCTCTACGATCATGGGCATAGCCATAAACTTCGGTCAAAATATCACCGAAGAAGTAGGAAATCGGAAAGAACAGGATCCCGGCGCCAAAAATAAATGGGCCATAGTAAGGAAGATCGATTACCGCAGCTTTACCAGCACCAATAAAATTGGAGCACAGCAAAATGACTGCAAAGGCAGCTAAGATCAAATCGTAATAGCGATAGTGTCTTATTGGCTCTGTGACTGGATCTGTCATGTTAATAATTAAAGTGTTTGTTTAATCAGATTATCTGATTCTTTAGGTAAATTTGCTGATAATTTTTTGACTAGCGTCAGAAAAGGCGTTATCGCTGTCATCTTGAAGTTCGACAAATAAATCTGCTCGATACTGAGGAAAATTTCTTACGATCGAAGATTGATAGGCTGGATCATAGTGTTTCACAAGTAAATCCGTGACTAGGGCATCAAATTGACCAGCATCTATCTGATCAAACCACTCAGCAATTTGTACCTTGCCATAACGGGATGTAAGTAAACCGAGTTTTTCTTTAAATTGGGTAGTATTTTGTAAAAAATGGGGATACTCACGTAAAAGCCAAGATACTCGAGTTGGCAAACTAGATCTCAGTTCAATACATAGTCCATTACGAATCTTCTCCATTAGTGAATCTGGTATGTGCACCCCACCCACCTTCTTACTCTCAGATTCGATAAATACGGGTTTGTTAGGGTCAAGATTTTGCAATGCATTCCAAAGCGCCGTCTCAAATCCTTTTTGCGAAGGCTGCTCAATATCAGGCTCATTTCCTAAGACGGAACCGCGGTGAATGGCCAGACCTTCTAAATCTAGAACTTGAGCTCCGAGTAGTTGTAACTCGTGCAAGATCCTAGTCTTGCCTGAACCCGTCATACCGCAGATCACTTGGAAATGAAATTGTTTGGCAGCGGCATCCAAGTCATCGATGACTACCCTACGAAACCCCTGATAACCGCCCTCTAATTGCATTGCTTTCCAGCCAATACGATTTAGGATATGGGTAAAAGCACCGCTGCGCTCACCGCCTCGCCAACAATAAATCAGCGGACGCCATTCTCGAGGAAACTCTAGCAAGGATTTTTCTAGATGGTAGGCGATATTGCGTGAAACAATCGCGGCGCCTAGTTTCTTGGCGGCAAATGGTGAGACTTGTTTATAGAGTGTGCCAATTTGAGCACGTTCCTCATTATTTAATACGGGAAAATTGATTGATCCGGGAATATGATCTAAAGCAAACTCAGCAGGAGACCGTACATCAATGATGGCATCAAATTGATTGCGTCCTTGCGCAAATTGATCAATCGCCAGAATGTGCGGATTCTTAGAATGCAATCGCTTTCCTAAGAGAGCTTATCTAACACATGTTTTGGCCAAGGCATTGATTTATTGGCCTGCAGATCAACCCAAACCATGGTTGCTCCGCCCGCTGCACACAATACCTCAGGCTCTGAACTCAAAGCCATAGTGTTGAAAACATCTACACTCGATTTACCAATATTGCCGACATAAGTCTTGACTAATAAATCACCAGGATAAGTAATTTGCTGAATAAAATTACAGAAACCGTTAACCATCAACATACCCTCGATGGTCGTATCCATTGAATATCCCATCGCTGCAATCCATTCAATTCTGGCTTGCTCCATATAGCGAAAGTAAATCGTATTATTAATATGTCGATACGCATCCATATCTCCCCAGCGAATGGGAATCATGGTTTCATGAACCAGCTTTTTTTCTACAGGTATCTCGATGCGCATACGAAAACTTAGCGAACTTGCAAGGCCAGTTGATAGAGATTACTTGAGCGAGCGCCAGAGCGGCAAAATGCCAAAATCGGGCCAGGCAAGGTTTTGAGTAATCGCGCCATCTCGATTACTTGCTCAGGCGTAATGGCACCGCTCACTACAGGTAAATAAGCGTATTGCAAACCCAGACTCTTCGCTTTGGCTTCAATCACTTCATTTAAGGGCTGACTTGGACCACCTTCAAAATCAGGGCGATTATTAATTACGCTTTTGTAACCTTGCGCAAGAATATCCTCCAGCTGTAACGGATCGATTTGACCTGTAGTGCCAAAGGCATCATTGTGACAAGCGATTGCAAGACTCATAAAAACCTCAATATATTCAAGCTATTAATGTGACGCAATTTTAAATCAGTCTGCTTTTGGGATACTCGTAAAGAATCGTTCACAGATCTCCATACCGGCCAACATTGCCAAAACGAATATCAAAGCCTTGAGATGGCCAACGCCTAGGGCAACAATAGCTGGCCCCGGGCAGAAACCAGCCAAGCCCCAGCCTGCCCCGAATATCAAGCTGCCAATGACTAATGGCCTAGTAATTTCTTTTTTTGCTGGTAAATGCAGTGTTCCGCCAAAGAAAGACTGGGATCTTTTTGACACAACGTAAAAGCCACAAAGACCAACTACGACGGCGCCAAGCATGACAAAGAGCAATGATGGGTCCCAGGGGCCAGTGATATCCAGAAAATTGAGGATTTTTTGAGGGTTGCTCATCCCTGAAATCATTAATCCAAAACCAAAAAGTACACCGATCAGATATTGACTTAGCAAGCTAAACTGTTTTTTCATGACATTCTCACAAGAGGTGACGCAGGACATACGCAACTACAAATCCTGAGATCATGAAAGAAATAATGGCAACTAAAGAGCGTGGTGACAAACGAGATAATCCACAAATACCATGCCCGCTAGTACATCCCGATGCGTATTGCGCACCAAAGCCAACTAGCAAGCCAGCAACAATAACCATAGGCCAATTTGCTTCAATGATTTGTACTGGATACATATCAAACAAAAAGATCGACCAAAGTGGCGAAGTCAAAATGCCAAGGAGCAGCACGATTCTCCAAATCCAAGCTTGTTTAACTGGACGCAATAAGCCGCCCACAATTCCACTTACTCCTAAGATACGACCATGAAGGAGAACATATGCAGAGGTGGCAATACCCAATAAGATTCCTCCTAACAAGGATGGTCCTGGTGTGAAGGCTAGCCAATCAATATGCATATTGCGCTTTCTAAATTAATCGCAGGGTTTAGGTGACATCCTGTACTGCAGATATCTTAGCCCTAAATAGGCACCCAAAACAAAACCGGGTAAAGCTAAAAATGAGCCTAATGCCAAGGTTGAAACACCGCTCAAGCCTTGACCAATAGTACAACCCAAAGCTGTTACCCCGCCAAAGCCCATCAGCACACCTCCAATCAGGTGGTTTGCGGTATCTTCGGAATTACGAAAGGATTCCCAGCGAAAGGATTTCGTCGTAATGGCCATGCAAGCAGAACCCAGAATCATTCCTGCTACTGCAACTATGCCAATGGTTAATACCTTGGAGACATCACTGTAAAACATTAGCCAATCTAATGTATAGGCATAGGGAGCAACGAATGAGAGGCTCTCCATTTTTCCGGAATTACTAGCGATAAAAATCTCTTCTAAGGTATTGGGATCTTCAGCTACATAACCCAGATAGCCCGATACCAACCAGATAGCACAGATAGCTAAGCCGACAAAAATTCCTGCGAGAAGATTTTCGGTACTCCAAAAGGATTTACGAATTAAGGCAAATAAAATAAATCCGCCACCGATCAAGGCTCCAAGAATCAAATGGAGCTCAGCGCGCGCTAAGCCGGTAAGGCTACTCAAAATACTTGGTAAATCTTGCGTAGTAGTAAGAGAAATAAAAACTGTATCGAGAGTATTGACCCGAATAACGCCCAAGAATCCTTTAAGAGTCATATAAGCGCTCAAACCTAATGCCAAGAAAACAATCAGTGACTTTAAATTGCCGCCGCCGATTCTGACTAAGGTTTTGCTGCCGCAACCTGAGGCTAGCACCATACCGAGACCAAATAATGTACTACCTACAAAAGTAGAAAGAATTAGCAATTTACTTGAGGTGTAAATACTCTTCAGAGGATCAATCAGACCAAGGGAGCTCATCAGGGTAAAGCCAACAATGGCAATACCAATGGCAAGAGACCATTGCTTAATACGATCCCAGTTATCCATCAGAAAGACATCGGCGATAGCTCCCATAGTGCAAAAAGACGTTTTTTGCATCACAGCTCCGAGCACAAAAGTAATAGCAAATGCAAACCACAAAACGGTATGGCTTTGCGACATGGTGTCTACTGTATTCATGGCCTAAGGATATTGGGTTATCAAGGAAGTCAGTTTGCTAGTAACCCTATTATTTTAAGGCTACAGCAGAAAAACCCTAAATCTCTTCGATTCCTTGATTCCCTTCCATCCCTCGGATGCTTGGGGTATTTAAACGGCTTACCTTAACCGTTTTAATCTCTTTAAGATGACGTGCGACTAGATCCCAAATAGGCTCACCACCCTTGTCTTTCGATTCTGCGCTGACTGGAGCCCAGCCAGCTACTTTATAGAGCTTATCGGCATCTATTCTTTGGCCGTTTAGATGCATCTCGGATATACGATTGCCCATCGAAGCAGCAGGATCAATGCTGTACTCAAGCCCCCCAACTCTCACCATATCACCGCCCTGTTGGTAATACGGATCGGGGTTGAATAAGTTATCTGCAACATCCTCAAGCACCGTTTTGATCGTCGTCCCAGACATCATATTGACTGTAGTGAATGGATAAGTAATCGCAGTTTGATCGAGCAATTGTTCCATCGTGATCGATTGACCTGGCAGCAAAGCTGTTCCCCAACGAAATCCTGGAGAAAATGCGATCTCCGCATCTTTTTGTGCAAGCAAACTATCCAATATCAATTGATCAAAGCTGCCATTAAAATTTCCACGTCGATATAGGAGCGTATCTGTAGTCGCTAGCGGTTCTTGCAGACGTGACTCATAAGGACTGCGCATTTTTTGAATAAGATTTGCCATGGACGAATCCTCTGGGATCAGATTCGAAAAAATAGGCAGGAGCTTGTATCTAAAATCAACGGGCTTTCCATTTTTGACATCAAAATCAAGAACACCTAAGAATTTACCGTTTGATCCTGCATTCGTAACTAAGGTAATACCACCAGGATTTTTTACCTTCACCGGAATCGGCACACCATCATGAGTATGGCCACCCAAAATAGCATGTAAGCCGCGCACCCGCGATGCCAGTTTTAAATCCACATCCATACCATTGTGCGAGAGTAAAACAACGACCTTGGCACCCTTTTTAATGACTTCGTCGATTGTTTTTTGAAGATGCTCTTCTTGAATGCCAAAGGTCCAATTTGGAGTGAAATAAGCGGGATTAGCAATAGGCGTGTAGGGAAAGGCTTGGCCAATGATTGCGACCTGCACTCCATTCATACTTCTCAATGAATAGGATGGAAAGACGGGATCTTCAAAGTCGGTAGTCTTAATGTTTTGAGCTAAGAACTCTATCTTGCCTTTGAAATCGGTATTTACTATCTCCATTACGCGCGCTTCGCCGAGCGTCATCTCCCAATGGGCGGTCATGATGTCAACACCCAAAGCTAGGGCTGCATTAGCCATATCCTGACCATTGGACCAAAGCGCTGTTGCAGAGCCCTGCCAGGTATCACCACCATCCAGCAATAACGCTCCGGGTCTAGATGCTTTTAATTGTTTAACTAAGGTTGCTAGATGAGCAAAGCCCCCCATTCGCCCATAACTATGCGCTGCATCGATAAAATTGAGATAGGTAAAAGCATGGGCATCACGAGTAGCTGCTGGTAAGTGATTCGCTTTCAGAAAATAGTCGCCAACCAAATGGGGCATGCGATTCTGTTGAGAGCCAATTCCTAAATTAACATTGGGCTCGCGATAATACATTGGCAACAACTGGGCATGACAATCCGTAAAGTGCAGCAGATGTACATTGCCGAACTTCGGTAGCTCATAAAATTGTTGGGCAGATCTCTGTGCGGCTGAGAAAGAAGAATGCAGTCCTAAACCACCAGCAGATGCAATGGCTAGAGTTTGTAAAAACTCCCTTCGATTAATCGACATCGTCAATTACTGATTAACGGGTGATGCGGGATCTAATAACAAAGCCATCACATCCTGAATTTGCTTTTGATCCAAAATTTTGAAATGGGCAAAGCGTGGCATATTGCTACAGGCATTGTAGGCTTTAGAGTTGCTAATCCGATTCCAGGTATAGCTCACAAGCTCTTGCGAATAACCGCGGTTCTTGCCGTAATTCCAGAGACTTGGGCCAATATTGCCATAGGCAATTTCTTTTTGATTGATCTGATGACAGTTGTAACAACCACCTCCATTCGGTGTAGACGCACTGTCTGACCAAGTGTCACCACGACCGCTTTGGGCAATGGCCTCTCCGTTTTTCCAGTCCCCCAAGTATTGACCATCTGATGGTGGTGCAATCGTAGCCATATTGAGTTTCTGAAGCTCCTCTGCTTTTTTTATACCAGCAGGACTAGCTGCAAATTGAGGATTAGAACAAAAGCATTGCGTCGCATCTTGAGCAATCCGGTCAAGCCCAGCTATCCCTTGAGATCGAAAGCTGTCTTTCATCATTCGATTAAAAGGTGTCTCTGGTTTTTGTTGAGCATTAGCAGGACTAGCGAACCAGGCAAATGTGAGCAGAATAGATAGAAAAAATTTCATAGCCTTATCTCTTCAAGCCAGGGGTTTGAATAATTCCGCCGTTAGCATTCTTGGCCATATACATCGATAAGGCAATGGTCACATCTGAGCCATAGATCGGAAAAGGAAAGCGTTGTTGTCTAAAGCAATCATTCAAACGCTGCTGCATTGTCCAAAATTGGCCACTAGAAACTCGGTAGGCAGGCCAAGAGCCCCAGCCCGCTATCGCTCCATCTCGAGTAGTGAGGTTGGGTAGATCTTGCAAACGAATTCGCTTGCCATCGCTACCGTGACATGAGGCACACGAGAAATCAAATGGTCCAGCCTCGTAATAGAAAGCCTGCTTACCCATCTCGTACATCGCCTTCTCTTGAGGATGGGAGGTACTTACTTGCACTTTTTTACCCTTAGAATGCGTCACTACATAGGCTACGATCGCATCCATGTCTTTTTTGGGCCCTTCACCAAACTTCGCATCAATAATGCTTTGTGAAGAAATGCCCTGAAGCGTTTGCATACAGGTCATTAAACGTGACTCCAAATCTTGCACTCGATTGGTATCTTTAAAATATCTGGGAAGTTGGGCTGCAGCACCATCAACTACCCCTGGGCCTAAGCCTAAATTGCATTTTTCAAGGGAAGCATTCTTAGGGCCGGCAGGTTTCTTCCATAACGCTTCGCCCGCCATCTCATAAAGCTCTGATGGATTACCATCTGCAATCATCTCGCGATACTTGGCGATATCGTCAGCAGTAGATTGTGAAAATACTTGAAGACTCCAGCACAACACAGTCAGTGCTGAAATCCATTTTATTTGTTTCACAATCGGGTTAGACATGGGAATGAGGATTAAGAGACCGTAGCTTCGTCAGTCCGTTTATCGCCCTTAGTGTCAATCCAATTAACGACCAACTTATCACCCTTCGATCCCTTGTATTTGAAATTCAAAAAAGGATCCTTAGAGACACCAGGACCGAATTCGGCATTGAATACATCCTTACCCTGGGCTTTTACATTGAGCATGTTGATAAACCAAGCAGGAATCAGTTTTCCGGAAGCATCTTTGCGCTGTCCTGACTCCATGTCATGCTTCATCAAAATCTTTACATCCACAATGCCATCTTTTTCAGTGGCTCGTATGCGCATTGGATCAGACATTCTGTATTCCTCTTATATATGATTACTTATATGCGTAGCTTCACTGCGCGTGATTAGCCGCCGCAGCCGCCCAAAGTCACTTTGATCTCTTTTACAGCCATCACCCACTTGCCATCTGTTTTTACTAAGGCGTAGACATTGGAGCTTTGACCCATTTTGATTCTGGTAGTCACAAACGCTTCGGTACCATTCGGGATAAAAAATTGAGCAGCTAATACCGCTGGATTCTTCTCAACCAAAATCGCCATTTGATCTGCTTTTAAACTGCTTGTGATACTCACTGGGACAACGGCCCCATTCTCAGCGATATCAGGCGCTGTTAAAACAACTGTTGAGGACTTATCAGGACTGGATGTTCCTAAAGCCTTAAACACTTCGTCCAAGCTTTTGCCTTCAAAAGCAGCCTTATTCCATTCCTCTGCTTGAGCGACGGAGATTAGGCCAGCCGTGGACATCAAACCGAATACCGCCGAATACTTTAATAAAGCCCTTCGTTGCTCGTTCATAACCATTTCTGTGAATTTCCTAATTAACTGGTATTCAGCCAAATTATTGATTTTATTACCTAATATTAGCCTAATTTGAACCTAAATTTCCTCAAATACCGCAATACAATCAAGTTCTGATGGATTTAGACTCAATTTATTTATCTCTCAAGCTAGCCCTTTGGACGCTGGCGATCATGATCCCGCTTGGGGTCTGGTGTGCTTATCGACTTTTAAATGCCGGATCAATGAAGGCATGGCTCGAAGCTGGGTTGGCCCTGCCTTTGGTTTTACCTCCCACTGTACTGGGCTACTATTTTTTGGTCGGATTTGGCGGCAAAACTTTTTTTGGTGTTCCGCTTGTTTTTTCTTTCACGGGAATCCTGATAGCCTCATTAATAGTGAACCTGCCCTTTGCTATCCAACCTATACAGCGTGCTTTTGAAGCTATTGATCCCCAAATACGTGAAGCTGCTAAGGTCTGTGGTCTATCACCCTGGCAAGCTTTTCGTTTTATCGAGTTGCCACTCATCTGGCGCGGTATTTTGAGCGCCTCTGCCCTCACCTTTGCCCATACCCTCGGAGAATTTGGTGTTGTCCTCATGGTGGGTGGCGCTATCCCTGGGGAAACAAAGACCGCATCGATTGCGATCTATGATCGAGTTCAGAGTTTTGATACTGCTGGCGCAGGCAAACTCTCTTTACTGCTCTTGGGCATTTCACTTATTGCAATTGCACTGTCTTACGGATTATTCAGCCCTCGCAATAGACACCGCCCGACAGGTAAGCGCTGATGCTCAAACTACAAATTAGCCAAACTTCTCCCATGCCGCTGCAGATTCAGCTCGCATGTCTGCCTGGCGAACTCCACGCTTTAGTAGGCCCATCCGGTAGCGGCAAAACTAGTACTTTAAGAGCCATTGCAGGATTAATGGGGGTAGATGAGGGCTTGATTCAGTGCGACGATATTGATTGGTTTAACGCTAATCATGCCAAAGTCAATGTCAATCTACCCACGGCTGATCGCTCTTGTGGATTTCTATTCCAACAATATGCGCTCTTTCCCCATCTCAACGCATTAGAAAATATTGCCATTCCACTTCGAAAACACTATCCAGACTCTAGCGAAAGACTAAAGCTTGCGCAACAGTGGCTAGATAATTTGGGAATCTCAGATTTATCTCAGCGTATGCCGCAAGAGCTATCTGGTGGACAACAACAACGTGTTGCACTGGCACGCGCTTTAGCTAGGAAGCCAAAGGTGCTGTTATTAGATGAGCCCTTTTCTGCGATTGATATCCCGACGCGTCAAGAGCTGTATAAAACCTTGGCTAGTATTCGTAAAGAACTGAATATTCCGATTCTTTTGGTTACTCATGATTTAAAAGAGGCCAGCCTATTGGCAGATCGCATTACCGTGATTGATCAAGGCATCAGCTTACAAACCGCAAGTCCAAGGGTGTTATTTCAAAAACCTCGCAATAGTCGTGTTGCTGAACTCGTCGGTATTAACAATATCTTTAGGGGTGTATTTAGTGCTGGGGCCTTAAGTTTGGATGGATCGCCACATGTCTTTCAAGTTGTTGATAAAGGAAAAATACCGGCAGGCCAAAAGGTGGCTTGGGTTATTCCCCAAAGCGGAATTAGTGTTTACGCACAATCAACATCTAGAACTTTAGCTGCCACCGTCAATCAGTTAAGCAGTATTGGTCAAATTGCCTCAATACAATTTCTACTTAAAGGCAGCGAAGTCCTGGTGAATTGGGAAGCTTCTTCGGCAGAGATCAAGCGCTTAGCAATACAACTTGGCAGTGAGGCACACATTGAGTTTGATGCCCAACAGATTCACATCATGCCCTTAAGGCCCATCAACGATCCTAGGCGGCTACAAGAATCGGGAAATACTAGCGCGCTTTGAAGCCGCCCTTGAGGTCATTAATCAAATCATTGACGTTCTCAAGGCCAACTGCAATACGCACTAGACCATCCACAATCCCCGCTTCTTTTCTTACTTCAGGAGAGACTCGGCAATGCGTCGTTGTTGCTGGATGAGTGATGGTGGTTCTGGTATCGCCCAGATTGGCAGTGATCGAACAGAGCTTAGTCTGATTAATTAATCTAAAGGCTGAGCGTTTACCGCCCTTCAATACAAAAGAAAGAATCGCTCCGCCTTCTTTCTGCTGACGTTTAGCTAGTGCATGTTGTGGATGGGATTTAAGACCAGGGTGATAAACGCGTTCAACGCCAGCTTGTTTCTCTATCCACTGAGCAAGCGCTAAAGCATTTTGACTCTGTTGTTTCATACGGAGCTCTAGGGTCTCGAGTCCTTTTAAGAAGACCCAAGCATTGAATGCTGAGAGCGTTGGGCCTGCAGTGCGGACATAAGGGAAGACTTTGCCATTAATAAAGGATTTTTTACCAACAATGGCTCCGCCCACTACCCGACCTTGACCATCTAGATACTTTGTTGCTGAATGAATCACTACATCCGCTCCAAGCTCAAGAGGCTTTTGTAAAGCAGGTGTGCAAAAACAGTTGTCCACTACGAATAAGGACTTAGCCTTCTTAGCAATTGCGGCGATCGCTTTAATGTCAGCAATCTCTGTTAAAGGATTTGAAGGTGTCTCAAGATAGAATAGTTTGGTATTTTTTTGCACAGCAGACTGCCACGCTTTAGGATCTACCAAATCAACATATGTTGTGGTGATGCCAAAGCGACCCAGAATATTAGTAAATAGCTGAATGGTTGCACCGAATACTGAGCGAGAACAAATGACGTGGTCGCCAGCTTGCAGATGCGCCATTGCAGTTGTCAAAATAGCAGCCATACCCGAGGAAGTAGCAATACAAGCCTCGCCACCCTCTAGAGCAGCCAAGCGGTCCTGAAACATGCTAACTGTTGGATTAGTAAAACGTGAATAAATAAATCCTTTATCGGCATTTGCGAAACCTTCTTCAGCCAGCTCTGCGCTATCAAAGCAAAAACTCGATGTTAGGAAAAGTGCCTCAGAATGTTCATGAAATTCTTCTGTACGACGTGTGCCAGCCCGAACAGCAATAGTCTCTAGTGCTAGCTTAGATAAATCAGCCTGAGGTCGTTTGGATTTACTCTTCATACTGCTATTTTGACACCAATTAAAAGAAATGCCTCAAATTGAGGCATTCTGTGTCGTTTTTAGTCTTCTGTCGCCAGATGCAAGTGCAGTTGTGAACGGGCAAAGTCACTCGGATCACCTGCGCGATCCGCCTTAGCAGCGCTAGTATTACGAGCTGCCTCTAAGGCGTCCAAATAGGAATCGTTGATGTCTCCAGTAATGTAATTGCCATCAAAGCACGAGGCCTCGAAGTTTTTCAGCTCGGGATTGATATCACGAACAGCCTGCTTCATATCCTCAACGCTTTGGTAGATGAGTTGGTCAGCTCCAATCAATTTATTGATCTCTTCATCAGTACGGCCATAGGCAACTAACTCGCTACGGGTTGGCATGTCGATACCATAGACATTAGGAAAACGCACTGGGGGTGCTGCAGAAGCAAATATCACTTTCTTGGCACCAGACTCTCGCGCCATTTGCACAATCTCATATGAGGTGGTTCCACGCACAATCGAGTCATCCACAATCAAAACGGTTTTGTCTTTGAATTCAATCCGCATAGCATTGAGCTTTTGCCGTACAGATTTTTTCCGGACTGCTTGGCCTGGCATGATGAAGGTACGTCCGATATAACGGTTCTTAAAGAAGCCTTCGCGATAATCAATTCCTAAACGCTTAGCAACCTGCATTGCAGCTGGCCGACTAGAGTCCGGAATGGGCATCACCACATCAATCTCTTTGACATTGGTTTCTTTACGAATCTTCTCTGCGAGATAGTCACCCATCCGCATCCGCACGTTATAAACCGTAACACCATCAATCGTCGAATCAGGACGTGCCATGTAAACGTATTCAAAGATACAAGGCGTCAGAACAGCTTCTGCAACGCACTGTCTGGAATAAAAATTACCATCAAGATCAATGTAGAGAGCTTCACCAGGATTAACGTCGCGTACAAAGGTAAATCCAAGGCCCTCTAAGGCAACCGATTCAGAAGCAACCATCCACTCTGGGCCTTTAGGGGTATCAATCCGACCTATGCATAAGGGACGAATTCCGAAGGGATCCCGAAAGGCTAATAAACCATAGCCAGCGATTAAAGCAACAACAGCGTAAGAGCCCTTCACACGCTGAGTTACACCAGTGATGGCATTGAACATTGCGCCCTCATCTAAGGCGGCGCTATTGGTTTCTTTTTGGAGCTCATCAGCCAAGACATTTAATAGAACTTCGGTATCTGAGCTGGTATTGATATGGCGACGATCACGATAAGCCATTTCAACGCGCAAGCTAGGTGCATTAGTAAGATTGCCGTTATGCGCCAGGATAATGCCGTAAGGTGCGCTGACATAAAAAGGTTGCGCTTCTTCTTCGCTACTGGCTGAGCCGGCCGTTGGATAACGTACCTGACCGATACCAGCATTTCCGACTAAGCTGCGCATATTGCGCGTTCTAAACACGTCGCGTACTAAACCGTTGGCTTTATGCATCGTGAATGAATTGCCATTCATTGTTGCTATGCCTGCAGCATCTTGACCACGATGTTGCAATAGCAATAAGGCGTCATACAGTAGTTGGTTTACTGGTGCATGGGAGACTGTTCCGACAATGCCACACATATGTCTAATTCCCTATGGTTAATGGAATAACTACTTTCGGTACTGCATCATTTAATTGCTTAGCCCAATCTTCTGGTAACCAGCCTTTAATAAAGCCTACTGCTGTCTCAATCGCAGGTCTCGTTAAAGCTTGTTGCCAAGCGACTGTTTGGGGGATGGGAGTTAATAGCGCAAGTGTTGCTAAAACAACGACAACTAGCACACCGCGCATGAGACCAAAAATTAAACCCAAAAAACGGTCTGTCAAACTCAATCCAGCAGAAAGGATAATCTTTTGAACTACGCCTCCGAGCAGACCGCAGGCAATGAGTGTCAATACAAACAGAATCAGAAAGCTAGCACCAAGACTCACTAACTCTTCCAAATGAAAGCTAGATAGCCACTCTAAAGAAAGATAGCTGCTATAGCGGTAAGCAACCCAAGCAGCAATGAACCAGGAAGCAAGGGCGAGAACTTCTTTAAATAAACCGCGGGAGATGCCAATTAAAGCTGACACAAGCAATACCACTAGGGTGAAATAATCCACCGTTGTTAGCTTTAAGGTGGATGTGAGGTCCATTAGGATTTACCAGTTTCCACAATGCGACTATTGAGTCCCATCGCCTTAATTTTTTTCTCTGCTGCCTCAGCGCTTTCTTTGTCTGTAAAAGGACCCGCTCTTAAAACAAATAATTTTGCACCGTCAGGGGCAGTTTTATTAATCACGTAATTTGGAATCTTTTGATCTTTCATCTTGGTGATCCAGCCATTTGCTCGATCTTCAGATGCAAAAGCCCCAATCTGAATCACAAACTTCCCTGGCGTGTTACCAGCAGGCTTGGTTGCTGGAGTATCAGCCTTAGGTTTTGACTTATTAGTCGCTGCAATCACCTCTTCTCCTGCTGCCAATCCTAAAGCTGCAGATTTAGCAGGAACTG
>DAISKI010000007.1:0-31675 GCA_036821065.1 Polynucleobacter sp.
AAAGATCGTCATATCGAAATTGAATAACCCAACCCACTTTTTTTATCAGGAATTCTTATGTCACATGCAATCGCCGCAGCAGCAGATTTAAATGCTCCACCAGTTACCAAGACCTTGGCTGAGTTTGTTAGCTTACATCCAACTCAAGGATGGTCTGCAGAGGTTGAGCACGAAGCGCATCGCACTTTTTTAAATTGGTTGGGTTGCGCAATCGGTGCAGCACACCACGAGAGCGTCACATCTTCTCTTGCAGCTGTTCAAGAATTTCAGCCAGCATCGCAAGCCTCTATTTTGGGTCGTAAAGAGCGTGTTGATATGGGTGGCGCTGCTTTAATCAATGGCATCAGCTCGCATACTTTTGACTTTGATGATACCCATCTGAAGACTGTCATTCATCCAGCGGGACCAGTAGCCTCGGCGATTCTGGCGCTTGGTGAGCATACTCATACCAACGGTCGCAAGATCATTGACGCCTTAGTGTTGGGAATCGATGTGGAATGTCGGGTGGGCAATGCAATGTATCCAGATCACTACCATCGCGGTTGGCATATTACTGGCTCTACCGGCATGTTAGGCTCTGCTGCAGCCTGTGCACGTATTCTGGGTTTAGATACGCATAAAACCATGATGGCCTTAGGTATTGCCGCGTCACAACCAATTGGTATGCGCGAGCAATTCGGCACAATGACTAAACCTTTTCATCCAGGTGCTGCTGCCCGTGCTGGACAAATGTCGGCCCTCTTGGCAAAACATGGCTTTACTGCCAGCTTACGGGCTCTCGAAGCAGGTCGGGGGTATATGCAAACTGTCTCGACTAAAAATGATTGGTCAGAAATTGATCGTGATCTTGGAAAGTCTTTTGAGATCTCACTAAACACCTACAAACCTTTTGCTTGCGGCATTGTGATCCATCCTGCGATTGATGCTTGTGCACAATTACGTGCCCAGGGTGTCAAAGCAGATGAGGTCGAGCGTATTGAACTGCGTGTTCACCCTCTCGTGCTAGAACTAACTGGCAAAAAAACCCCTAAGACAGGTTTGGAGGGAAAGTTCAGTGTTTATCACGGCTGTGCCATGGGCTTAATGTTTGGACAAGCCGGTGAAGGCGAATATGCAGATGACATCGTGAATCATCCTGACGTTGTAGCGCTGAGAGCGAAAGTCAATGCCACTACTGATACAAGTATTAGCGAGGCGTCGGTGGATGTCACAGCCATTTTGAAAAACGGCAAAGAGGTTCACGTCTTTGTGAAGAATGCAATTGGCTCCGTTGAAAACCCAATGAGTGATGCTAATCTGGAGCAAAAATTTACTAGCCTGGCTGAGCCTGTTATTGGTAAACAAAAAACAGCCCAACTGATTTCTGCGCTTTGGAATTTAGGTAAAGCTGCTGATCTGAAACAAATCATTCAACTCTCAACGCCTGATTAATGCGATGAACCAAAATACAAAGCCTACGGTTGTTATCCTCGGAGATTACGAGCAAGCACTGCGCCGATTCTCGTCCTGGGATCAACTCGACCAGCGCGCCCATCTCACCATTCATCACGAACCTTTGCGAGATGAGGCACTTTATGAGGCTGTTAAAGATGCAGATGCGATTGCGATTGTGCGCGACCGCTCTCCTTTTGATGAGGCAATGGTTGCACGCTTGCCGAAGTTAAAGTTTCTCATGTTTACTGGAGAGCGCAATGGCACGCTCGATGCCGCAGCTTTAATCAAGAGAAATATCCCGATGGGATGCACCCATGGGGGCCCGTCAAAAGAGACGACTGCTGAACTGACTTGGGCCATGATTCTAGGTGCATCTAAACGCTTGATTGAACAAAATCATCTGATTGCTTCAGGTGGTTGGCGAGATTCCTTGTCACTACTTCCTATGCTCTCTGGAGAACGTCTAGGCGTTATGGGCTTGGGTGCAATTGGTAGCAAAGTAGCAAGAGTCGGGGCGGCATTTGGCATGGAAGTAGTTGCCTGGAGTCCTCGTATGACTCCTGAAAGAGCTGCGGCAGAAAATGTAAAGTCAGTCAGTTTAGAAGAACTCCTGAGCACCTCAAAAGTGGTAACGATGCATCTAGTCGCTGGTCCGGGGACCAAAGGTCTCATTAGCGCAGATCAGTTGGCACTCATGCGCCCCGATTCGATCTTAGTCAATACATCGCGTGCAGCACTCATTAATATGACTGATCTACAAAAAGCGCTCGCGGCTGGTAGACCGGGACAAGCTGCAGTCGATGTCTTCGATCTAGAGCCACTTCCGCAAAACGACCCCCTACGTAATACACCCAACTTACTGGTCACGCCGCACCTCGGTTTTATTGCAGAACCAATTTTTGAAACCTTCTCGAAGGGCATCACTCAAACTTTGGAAGCATGGTTAGATCAGAAACCAGTACCAATGCCTTTTAAGCCACAATAATTTTTTACCCTCTTGAAAACCCTCACACCTCTGCAACTGTTTATCGGCTTTTCTAGAATTGGCTTATCAGGGTTTGGAGGTGTTCTGCCTTGGGCAAGGCGCACGATTGTAGAAGAGGAAAAATGGCTGAGTTCAGAGGAATTTAGTGCCATGCTCGGCATCTGCCAAATTGTGCCAGGCCCAAATGTAACGAACTTAGCAGTATGTGTTGGCTCCCGATTCTGTGGTGTGACGGGTGCAATCGCATCAGTTCTAGGCCTATCCCTTGGCCCAATTTGTATCGTCATACTTCTGGCCTTGTTATACGATCATTTCAGCTATTTGGAATCTGTGCGCGGCATCTTAAGAGGTATTTCAGCGGTCGGGGTAGGCTTAATTGCGTCTACTGGTTTTAAGATGCTCAAAGACGAATTTCACTATCCACCGAGCCTGCTAGTCGTAATCGTAGTCATCATTGCAGCCAGCTACTTTCATCTGGGATTGGGTTGGGTGGTACTCGTTGCTTCACCAGTTGCACTGTTTTTAGCATGGCATAAAGCAAAAAGATAATGCCGACCCTCATCACTCTTTTTCTGAAGTTTTCGGCCTTCTCCGTGATTGCCTTTGGGGGCGTGAACGCCTTACTTCCTGTGTTGCTAGAGCTCACCGTTTACCAAGAGCATTGGTTAGATTTACAAACCTTTTCGGATTACTTTGCTATTGCTCAGGCTGCGCCCGGACCCAACTTTATGACAGTTACCTTAATTGGCTGGCATATGAGTGGGGTGCTCGGCGCATTTATGGCTACCTTTGCCATTATTTGGCCCGCTGGAATTTTGGTGTTCTTCTTGCAGCGCTTTATCTTAAAGATGCAACACCCTATGCGGAAAAAAACAGTGCAATATGCCGCTGCTACTTTAGCAATTGGATTGGTACTTTCTTCTGCCCTCGAGATATCGCTACAGATTAATCATGGTTTTATGGCCTACCTACTGAGCGGACTCACTATTGCCATTGTTTTATTGACACGCTGGCATCCTTTATATTTAATTGGATTAGGCGCCATCCTGGGTGCTTGCGGCTTAATTTAGAGGTGAATCACATGAAGCAATTCAATATCTGGAAACTGAGCGTAGTGGCATACCTTATTTTTGGTCTTCATTCTGCTTGGGCAGACAGCTATCCTAGTAAGCCGATTAATTTCATAGTGCCTTATGGTGCTGGCGGTGGCGCAGACGCTCGTAGTCGTCAAATTGCACAAAAGATGAGTGTCATTCTGAAGCAACCCATTATTGTCGATAACAAGCCAGGCGCTGGCGGCAATATTGGTACCGAATACATAGCTAGAGCAACTCCTGATGGATATACGATTGGTATGGGTAACTTTGCTCCATTGGCAGTTAACAAAACCCTCTTTGGTAATTTGCGTTATGACCCAGAAACTGATTTAACGCCGATTGTCTTGATTGAAAAAGGTCCGCTAGTGTTGGTTGTTAATCCCAACTCGCCCTATAAAACAGTCCAAGATATAGTGGCAGCGGCCAAAGCAAAACCTGGCAGCCTCACTTTTTCTTCTGGCGGTATTGGCGGTAGCCATCAACTGTCTGCTGAATTGTTTCAGCAAAACGCTGGCATTGAGATGATTCATGTTCCATACAAAAGTGGATCAGCTGGTTTAACCGATCTCATGGCGGGTAATGTCACGATGATGTTCGATCAAATGTATTCAGCAATGCCGAGCATTAAGGCTGATAAGCTTCGTCCCATTGCGATCACTAGTAAAAAACGCTCGCCTTTACTACCCGATGTGCCAAGCTTTTCTGAGGTAGGTTATCCCAAGGTTATCGTTCTGAATTGGCAAGGCCTGATAGCGCCCAAGGGAACGCCAAAAGCAATTATTGACAAACTCAATGCGGCGGCCAATGAGGCTTTAAAGGATCCTCAACTGAGGGATCTGATGCTCTCTCAGGGAAATGAAATCGGCGGAGGTAGCCCTGCAGATTTTGCTGCTTTGATTAAATCAGAGTCTGCTAAGTGGGGTGCTGTAGTGAAGCTGGCAAACATCAAGCCAGAATAAGATAAAACCTTACCTAGAAAATAATGCCTGGAAGGTCATGATCCCAAGAAAGGTCAGCGTTAAAGAGCCCACCAGATGAATGACTGCTGTACCAAGTGCCCAAGTAAACTCACCGCGCTGCATAAAGCCAACTACTTCAGCAGAGAAACTCGAGAATGTAGTGAGGCCACCCAGAAAACCCGTAACCACTAGTAAGCGCCACTCTGGAGAAAGGCCAGGGTTGTTGCCAAAGAAAGCAACCGCCAAGCCGATCAAGTAACCACCAACCATATTCGATAGCAGTGTACCCATCGGAATCACTGAAGGTGAATTGATGGTCCAAAAGTTAAAGCCTGCCCTGAGTAAGGCACCAAAGCCTGCGCCAACAAAGATTGCAAATATCGATAGCCACATAATGGTCTCTATTGTAAATAAAAGCTGAGCATACTAATCGAACTCATTTCAATGCCATCCACCAGTAACTCAACCCGCTCTTTCTCGGTCTGCAATGCTAAGGTATAGAGCGCTGGCCAATAGTGTTCAGGGGTCGGAATCGATAAATGCGCGGCTTCACCAAATTGCTCCCAATCAATCAGGGGCTGGTGTTGCCGAGATTGGATTTGCGAAATAAAGAATTGATTAAATGATTGCGCCCAAGGATAAGCTTGCGCATCATCTTGCCAGTGGATAGTGCGTAAGTTATGAACCACATTACCACTCGAAACAATCAGAATATTTTCATCACGCAAGGCTTGCAACTGCTTAGCCAAATCGTAATGCGCCTGCGCACTCATTGCCCCATTCAGACTCAGTTGCACTACGGGTACATCCGCTTTAGGGAAAAGATATTTCAGTACCGACCAAGCACCATGATCAATTCCCCATTCATGTTCTTCAAGAACAACTGGGGTGCTTAATAATTCTTGGATGCGGTCTGCTAGTGCTGGACTTCCAGGAGCAGGATATTCAATTTCAAAAAGGGCTTGCGGGAAACCGCCAAAGTCATGAATGGTTTTAGGCTTTGGCATTGCCGTGACCCATACCCCTCGGGTCACCCAATGCGCAGAGATCATCAAAATCGCATCCGGTCTTTTAAGAGACTTACCTAAATTTGCCCAAGCAGCTGTATAGCGATTGGGCTCAATGGCATACATTGGACTACCATGGCCCACAAAGATTGCAGGCTGACGGGCAGTCATCGGGGTTATCTAATCGCTTCTTTTAACCGAAAACGTAGCCGATATGAGCGGCAACGAGGGCAAATAAAATCGCCAAACTAGTAGCGACTGCCAACATCACCACGAGGGTGATGATCTTCTTATTGATTACTTCTTTGGTTTCGTTTTGCCATTCATTCATACCAAATCCTTAGTAAATACCGTATTAATCCCTCAATTATCCACTATCGGCCGCGGCCAGCCTTACGCATCATGCCTTTACCGCCCCCAAAGCCAGCCTGTGGGCGTCCACTTCCAGCCCCGGGTCCCTTAGAAACTTGAGGGCGCAGTGCAGGCTTTGCGGTTACGGGTTTAGCGGGAACTTTTACTGCGGGCTTTTTGTCATCGGTCACAATGGTCTCCTATCGATATCATATTGCCATGATTACTGACTATTCTATCCAAGCTATCGCAATTAATGCGATTCCCTTGATTTTCGCTATTACCATCCACGAGGCTGCCCATGGTTATGCTGCCCGTTATTTTGGCGATAACACCGCCTACGTCCTTGGACGGGTTAGTCTCAACCCTGCCAAACACATTGACCCCATAGGCACTGTTTTAGTCCCTCTCATGCTGATCTTGGCTGGCTCACCCTTTTTGGTGGGGTATGCAAAACCAGTCCCAGTTCGCTTTGATCGTCTGCGTCACCCCAAAACAGACTCGATTTGGGTGGCTCTGGCGGGGCCTGGGGCGAACTTTATTCAGGCCATCATCTGGGCTATGGCTTGGATTGTGATTCAGGGGCTAAGTATCCAGGAACCCTTCCTAACGGGTATGGCTCAAGCCGGGGTAATGTGGAATATCGGCCTTCTGGTCTTTAACTTATTTCCCATACCACCCTTGGACGGCGGGCGGATTTTATCCGGCCTCCTACCAACGCGCCAATCGCTTGCGTTTGACCGATTAGAGCGCTGGGGATTCTTCATTGTCTTGGCTCTGGTATTTACTGGAATTATTGGAGAATTGTGGATGCAGCCATTAAGCAATCTATTTATGCGTTTGATTGATCTACTCATGACCCCTTTGCGGATGATTTTTTAATTGAACTCGATGTCACCGAGCAAAGGCTTTAAAACGATTCTGCTGTATCGCGTTGGCAATACACTGAGCTATCAAATCATGATGGTTGCCGTCGGCTGGCACCTCTATGAAATTACCAATAGCGTTGTCTCTTTGGGTCTCGTGGGTCTTGCTGAGCTCGTACCCTATTTTCTATTTGCTTTGTACTCCGGACATGCAGTCGATCACTACTCCCGCAAAAAAATTGCGGCTTTAGCTTGCTTCATTCACATGAGTGTCGCTGTATTTCTGACGGCAATCGCATTGGGTTGGTTGCATCCTCCAGTTCCACTCATTTATACCGCAGTCGCTTTGATTGGAGTTGGTCGCGCAGTGATGCGGCCCGCCTACCAAGCCCTATTTGGCCAAGTGATTCCACGTGAGCATCTAGCACGCTATACCGCTTATGCATCATCGGCCTTTCAGATCTGTGTGGTTGCAGGTCCTGGCTTAGGCGGTCTCTTGATTGGGTTTGCCGGTCTTGAGTGGACTTATCTTACTGCAGCAATTGCAGGCGCCATTGGTTTATACGGTGTGAGCTTGATTAAAATTAAACAAGAGATTACTGGCAATCTCTCAGGAAATTTTCTAAAAAGTTTTCTCGAGGGCTTTCATTATGTCAAGCAGCATGAGCTTATTCTTGGCACAATGGCTCTGGATATGTTTGCCGTTTTATTTGGCGGAGCCGTTTCGATATTGCCCGCTTTTGTTAAAGAAGTACTTCACGCAGGACCAGAGGTTTTGGGAATTCTGCGAGCAGCACCTGCAGCCGGGGCTGTGATTACTGGAATTTATTTAGCCAGCAGACCTCCTGTGATTGACTCAGGAAAATATTTACTTCTGGCTGTTGCTGGCTTTGGCTTGGCCATCATTGCTTTTGGTCTTTCAAGCAGTTTATGGATCTGTGCCTTTTTTCTGTTCATCTCGGGATGTTGTGACTCGGTCTCAGTGGTCATTCGCGGGAGCATCATTCAGCTAACCACTCCCGACCATATGCGCGGTAGGATTAGTGCGATCAACGGGATCTTTATTGGTTCCTCTAATGAATTGGGGGCTTTAGAGTCGGGTATTGCCGCTAGCTTGATGGGTTTAGTCCCTTCAATCATCTTTGGAGGGATTGCCACCATTGCCGTGGTTCTCATTACCTCCCAACTGGCTCCCCACTTGCGTAAATTGCATATTCGAGATCTTTCCTAAGACAATTAATTTAGAAGTATGATTTACCTATTCAATCTCATCTGAAACCCTATTTCTGATTTGGAGCCCCTATGACCTTCGCCCTCCACCCATCGAGCTTGCCAGCAGTTCTCTCACCAGTCCTAACCCCTTTTACGGCTAATGGCGACGTAGATCATCAGCGTCTGCTAAAGCATTGTCAGTGGCTAGCCGCTAATGGAGTTGGTCATGCATTATTTGGCACAAACTCAGAGGCTAACTCGATGTCAGTCCGTCAAAAGATGGATGCACTTACTAAGTTAATTGAAGGTGGCTTAGATCCTTCTCATATCATGCCTGGTACTGGTGCTACAGCTATTGATGCTGCGGTCAGTATGACCAACCATGCGCTTGCACATCATTGCGCTGCGGTTCTAATGATTCCGCCGTTCTACTACAAAGATATTACTGACGATGGATTGTTTGCGTATTTTTCTGAAGTGATTCAGAAGGTTGGTAATTCTGCATTACAGATTTACTTTTATAACATTCCTCCCGTAACTAAAATTACTTTGAGTCTCTCTTTGTTAGATCGCTTAGTCAGGGCCTATCCAAAAACAATAGTGGGAATGAAAGATAGTTCTGGAGATTGGTCTTATACCGAGTCAGTGATTAAGCTCTTAGCGCCTCACGGTTTTAGAGTCTATGCTGGTAACGAAGCATTTCTCTTGCGCACCATGAAAGCAGGTGGTGCTGGCTGTATCTCAGCAACAGTGAACATGAATCCGAAAGCGATCGCTAAACTTGCGGCGCATTGGGAAGATGCAGATGCTGCTGAACAACAAATCGGTTTAGATCGGGTGCGTTCCGTATTTGATAAACATCAAATGATTACTGGAATGAAAACAGCGCTCGCTTTCTTTAGTAAAGATCCTGACTGGCTTCGGGTTCGTCCACCACTCATGCAATTAAGTGGGGATCAGCAAGGGCAATTAATGGGTGAATTAAAAGCCATTAACTTTGATATGCCAGGGCTGTAATTTAGCCTTCTAAAAATTGGTGTCTACTAGCTTTAGTAGATAATGATGTTGTGAAAAAAATTGTGCTCCCAAGGCCTCGTTTTCAGAGGCTGAGAATTCTTTGCATTACTTTGCTAATCGCACTACAGATTCCTGGTCTTGAGCTGATTTCATATGCTAATGCGCAGACTAGCCAAAATAATAAAACGGTACAAATACGAAAACGGGCTGGGTCTCAAAATACCCGCCCAGTCGGATTTAAAGATAGCGCAAATTCTAAATCGAATAGCCTAAGCCCCAGCCTAATCGATAACAGCTCAACCCAAACCTTTACTGGTGACGCAGCTGACAACTTAGACTATCGCGTGACAAGAGGCTGCATACGCCGTAGTCTCAATGATGACAATTTGCCTGCGAGTATTGGCATAGAAGATCGCGCTTTCTCTGAGTTTTTCAGAAATCAAACCCGCAGTTTCTTTGATCATATGCGTGGTAATTGCGTTCCTTATGCCCTAGCACTTGGTAAGCGCAATCGCTTTGAATCACTCAGCATTATGAATGGTCCTGTACAGGATAATAAAACCGAGATTTGGACATTTACACCATCTGCCGTGGGTGGCTTTTTGATTCAACAGGATTACCTCAAGGATGAATCTAAGCGCTTCGCAGAAATTCAGATACCTTTGCGTAATGTTTTATATGACCCCAATAAAGTCAGCGATAAGCTTCCGGTTG
Source organism: Polynucleobacter sp. (assembly GCA_036821065.1). Classification (GTDB taxonomy): domain Bacteria; phylum Pseudomonadota; class Gammaproteobacteria; order Burkholderiales; family Burkholderiaceae; genus Polynucleobacter. The sequence continues at coordinate 9,643 of DAISKI010000007.1, forward strand.
AATTGGTTTGGGATCTGAATGCATTAATTAAGCAAATTTATCCTGAGACCAATAACACGCTTGAAAATACCAATAGCGTAGTTAGGCTGATTATTGACTTTGGTGATCGAGAGCGCTGGGCACAGATTTGGGCCGTTGAAATCATCAATCCTGCAAATGGCGAAGTCTATGCAAGTGCCTATTGGTTAGAGCGTGGAGATATCCCAGGAGGATTCTTTACCGCCAATGGCGAACCCTTAGAGCATGCTTTCTGGACTAACCCGCTGAGCTATCGCCGCATCTCGCGTGGCGTTGGAATGGTGCCAGCTGGAAGAAGAAAAAGTGCTAAGCCTTCCGCTGCCAACACTAAAGCTGCAGTTGCAGCGGCTACCAACACTGAGCCACAGTCCGCGCAGAATAAGCAGCGCTATCGTGCCCATATGGGTATCGACTATGCGGCACCAATTGGAACCCCCGTCTTTAGCGTTGCTACAGGAAAAGTGATACAGCTTGGATTTAATGGCGCTTTTGGCAATCTGATTATCCTTGAGCATCCTGGGAACTACCGCACCTATTACGCTCACCTGAGCAGCTTCAACCCTGAGCTTGAACTGGGCAATGAAGTTCGTCGCGGTTTTGAAATCGGCTCGGTGGGAATGACAGGCAGATCAACAGGCCCCCACCTTCACTTTGAATTACGTAAAGATGGAGTTTATGTCGATCCGTATAGTGCAAAGACGCAACTCAATCTTTGGCTCATGCGCGATACCGATAGCGGCCAACTCACCCGAGAAATTCTACTACTCGGTAGCGTGCTAAAGAACTAGCCTAATACCAATACGGGCAACTTGGTATGCACAATCACGTCGTGGGTTTCACTACCAAGCAATACACCTGAGATTCCAGTACGCTTATGTGAAGCCATCACAATCACATCTGCCTTGGATTTTTTAGCAGCATCTAAAATTCCTTGAGCCAATGAGATATCCAGTGCGTGAATCGTGTTCACCTTAATTCCAGCACCCAATTGAACCAGGGCTTGTTTGAATACGCTTTTTGCAAAAGCATCGCATGCCTGTTTATGCTCTTTAGTCGTAATCATGTACCCCATGGTGCTATCTGAGTAAGCTAAAGGTGGGGTTGGATCAGAAACATAAACCAAGGTCACAGCAGCACCATCTGATTTTGCTAATTGAGCCACTTTCTTCAGAGATTTTTTACTGATATCTGAACCGTCTACTGGAACCAATAATTGCTTAAACATATTACCCCCTGGTTTATTTACTTTCGTGATGTTGGCATTATTCCTAATTCCATCATAATGCTATTTATTGACTCCAACCCTTACAAAGGTAACTTAAATGCTCAAGTATTTTTTACTCTATCTCGCATTTCTCGTGGCGCTGGTTTCAATCGATCTCGTATGGCTATTAGGGATCGCTAAAAACGTTTACCGCGATGAAATGGGCAGCCTCATGGCAACCGAGCCTAAACTCCTAGCCGGGCTTGCCTTCTATGTTTTATACGCTTTGGGAGCCTGTATTTTTGTGGTGATTCCTGCGCTATCTAAGCAATCCCTGTCCTATGCACTGATGTATGGCGCCCTGTTTGGCTTTTTTTGCTACATGACCTATGACTTAACCAATTTAGCGGTAATTCGGGATTTCCCAACCCGCTTAGCATTCATTGATATTGCTTGGGGTAGTTTGGTTACTGCTAGCGTATCCGGTTTGATCTATAAACTCGGTGAGTGGGCGAAATAAGTTGATTTTTGCTTTAACTAGCCTGCTCTGCCCAGCCTCTGCGTCGTTCATACATTACGAATAAAACACCCCACATCACAATCGAGGCATAGGCCCAGATCCAAGCATGGGGTGAGTTTCTTGATCCGCTCATATCTAGAACGAAACCAAAAATCGCTGGGCCAAGCAAACCACCACCAAAGCCCATTAATGAGTGGAGTCCCATAGCCGCACCTTTGATATCAGAGCGTGCGCTGATGACTAAGCCGGCGGTTAAGGTAGCAGAGTCTGCCATGATGAAAATTGCGTGTGCAACAGCGAGTGCGACAATCAGCCACCAACTTTGACCTGTTGAAGCTGCTAGAGCAATTCCGAGGACAGCGCTGATGAGCATCACAATACAGACCCACTTTTGACGGCCAATGCGCAACGCAACTTCATTTCCCAAAATGGATGCTGGAACGGCAAAAAAATTAACGACGCCTGCCAGTGTTGTTGCTGCCAGTAAAAAGCTCTGTCCAGCATATGCCGTACAGAATCCGAAGAAAGCGACTAGCCAACTGCGTGAGGCGAAGAGTTCTAAAGTGTGTGCGGTATAACCCAAGATAAAGCCAGCAGCATTACGGTCTTGCAAGACTAGCTTCCACTTCACAATTGGAAAAATATCTTGCATGCGTAAATTAATTGGTCCATGCCATTGGGCGGAGACTAAAGGTGGAATACAAAAGAACACAATCGCGACTGCTGTGAGTGGCGCTAAAGCAATCCAAGCGAAAACTGCATGCCAGCCGAAGGCCTCATAAATCCAACCAGAACACAAATAAGAAAGTCCGGTACCAATTCCAAAAAAGGCGGTATAGAAAGCAATATGTCGTGTGAGCTCTCCACCTTGGATACGATCAGACAGAATTTTTAAGCCAGGCATATACGTCGCCGCTAGACCTGCGCCATTCATGGCCATCCAAAAGAGTGCAGTAAAAAATCCATTAGCGAAGAACGCCATACCCAATAAACCACAACTCGCTAATGCCCCACCACAGAAATACACCTTACGAGCATCAATACGATCGGTAAGGGCCGTAGCAAGAGGGACAGCCAGCATATAACCAAAGAAAAAAGCACTGGCAATTAAACCCGATTGGAGATTATTGAGATGCCATTCCTCTTGAAGTGGAGTCAAGACAACTGCATAGCAAGCAAAGCCGAGTAAGGCGCAGATCTGCGCTAAGAGCATAAATGGGGTGTAGGCTGCCGAACGGATACGCACTGGGATAAAGATTTTTTACTGCTGAGCCTGCAAAGGAGAATCCTGAAATCCATTCGAACGATAGGTCAGCACCAAAGTATCACGATGTCCATAGGCTCCCAGTGGCTGAATCGGGGTCGACTCATGAATCATTTTTTCATCATTCATGAGCAGCAAAGACCAAGGCTGAGATAAAGTAAAACGCAGACCGGTGGAACCATTTGCATCAAAGATACGGGTTTCGCCACCCTTAATGCCCACTCGGTTCAATAAGAACACTGCAACAAAATCAACCCCGTCTCGATGTGCTCCCTCGGGTGTTGGGCGACCAATTCCATCGGTGGTATCAATCCTAAATTGATGCGCCTCCACAAACCAAGTTTTGACTGGCTTCAAACTACTGAGCGTATTTGCAATTCCTAGTAAGACCGACTGCCATGCAGCAGACTTGGCTAAATCGACTTGGATAGGATCAAACCATCTCTCAATACCACCATGCAGTGCGTTATAAGTGACAGACTGCCAATGAGGACGATGTGGCACCATCTCAAGCTGCTTATCGGTGATTTGATAACTAGCATGACGTCGATAACGATAGCGACCACCATCTTTTAAATACGGATCTCTGGGCATCTCATCCCAAAAATGATTAAGAGCCTCCAGTTCACTAACAGCAACATGACATAGCTCGGCGACTGATTCAGCAGAGATCACCGCATATCCATTCGTTTTGAGAGAATGGGCAATTTCCTGGCATGGGGTTAACAAAGGGGCTAGCGTCATCACCTTATTTTAGGCTAATGCGCCCACGTAAGTAGTCTCTGACCGCTAAAATAAGGGCTAACATCATGAAGCCAGCCCACCATCCACTCGATTTTCTTCTTCAAGGTCAACGATCTATTTGGCCCTTGTGGGCTCTGACCTACCTAATTGCAATCACCAGTGCGTGGATTGCAGAGCTTCTCCATACCCCACTCCCTTGGATGCTAGGACCCCTCTTTGTTTTAGCATTGCTGGGCTCGCTAGGCATTCCCTTCCAAGCACCGCCCCTCGGCAGAAGTGCCGGGCAATGCTCGCTCGGCATTGCGATTGGGCTTTACTTTACGCCGATAGCGGTAGCCAATATTGGACATGACCTTCCCTTCATTGCAATCGCTTGCATAGTCTCAACCATCTTGCTTGGCTTTGGCACTTGGATGCTGTGGCGCTTCTTTCATATTCCCCTCCGAACCGCCTTTTTTGCTTCAGCGCTCGGTGGCGCATCCGAGATGACCGTACTCGCCGAACGCCATGAACAACGGGCGGACCTAGTGGCGGCAGCACACTCTCTGAGATTGCTTTTAATTCTGGCAATCATTCCAGGAATTTTTCAGGCTTATGGAGTTCCCGGAAACCTCGACTTCCAATCAATGCATTTACCAATCTCCTATTCAGGAGTTGCATTACTCTTACTCTGCTCGTCAATTGGTATCGCTATCTTTCATGTACTAAAACTTCCTAATGCGTTTCTATTAGGGCCTCTCGCAGTTAGCGCAGGACTTACCGCCTTTGGAGTGGAGTGGACTTCTTGGCCAAAAGAGCTTTCTAATGCGGGTCAGCTTTTAATTGGGGTTGGCCTAGGAATTCGTTTCACTCGAGACTTCGTTGTTCATGCTAAAAAATTAGCAATCGGCGTCACAATCTATACCCTACTAGCCTGTGTTGTCAGTCTCCTATTTTCACTAGCGATTGCTGAGCCATCAGGACTTGATATTGAATCCCTGATTCTGAGCACAGTCCCTGGCGGCATGTCGGAAATGGGTATCACTGCCAAGAACTTTCACTTAAACGTTCCTGCTGTTGCTGTCTTTCACGTCCTGCGTATGGCTTTTGTCATTCTCTCTGCAGAATTATTCTTCCATCAAGTTTTAGGTAGACTTGAACGTAAATTTGACCTACACATTGATCATCCAAGATAAGATGATTTGAATATTCTCAACAGAAAGATTGTTATGAGCACAACTCACAATAAAGTCGCACTCGTCACTGGAGCTGGCGCTGGTATCGGTAAAGCGGCAGCTAAAGCACTACTGCAAGGCGGTTATCAACTTGTGCTGACCGGTCGCAATCTCGATAAGCTTCAAACAGCTATTACGGATATTGGTGGGAGTGTAGATAACTGTTTAGCCGTGACATGTGATGTTGGTAAGCCTGAGCAAGTGAAGCGTCTGTTCACTGCCTTAAGAGAGCGCTTCGGTCGCATTGACGTACTCTTTAATAATGCAGGTATGGGAGCGCCAGCGATTCCCATGGAGGATCTGAGTTATGAGCAATGGATGAATGTGGTTAACACAAATCTTTGCGGCGCCTTTCTGTGCTCTCAAGAGGCAATCCGGATGATGAAGGCCCAATCTCCGCAGGGCGGCAGAATCATTAATAATGGCTCGATTTCTGCACATGCACCGCGTCCACTATCCACCCCCTATACTGCAACCAAACATGCAATTACTGGCCTTACTAAAACGATTGCATTAGATGGTCGCCCTTTCAATATCGCTTGTGGGCAAATTGATATTGGTAATGCTGCGACTGAAATGACTGAACCAATGGCGGCCGGAATTTTACAGGCCGATCAATCCATCAAGATTGAGCCCAGAATGGACGTTGACCATGTAGGGCAAGCAGTTCTTCATATGGCGCAATTACCACTCGAGAGTAATATTTTATCAATGACCATCATGGCAACCAATATGCCTTATGTTGGCAGAGGTTAAATCACGTATTTACTTTTGAACTTGATCAACGTTGATACGCAGATTACTCGAACCTACTTTGACGGTTTGCACATTAGAAATAAGATCGCCCGCCTCAACTTTAGCCATACCCGCCTTAGAGATTCGCACCTCAATCGTGACTTCTGACTGCTGAGAGATCAGTGCAGCAGGATTCATAGCTAAAGAATCATCCAAAGCAAATCGCATCGGGAAAGCGCTCACGGGTGTCCTCAGAACTGCTACTGGCATTCTTTCGCCGGGCTTACGTGCTATGACCATAACCAGCTGATCCGGCTTCACACGTGAGGCTAAGTCTGTCGCAATCGTAATAACCCCACTAATACCTTTGCCAGCAAGCGCAACGGGCGCTGGTAAGCCTCCTTTAGCTCTTGCCTCAGCAATCGAATTCATAACAGCTCGCGCCTCTTCAGACTGAGGTGGTAATTGCTTTGCTAACTTCTCCCAAGTTTGAACTGCTAATGCAAATTGGTTGGTACTAAATGCATCGCTACCAGCCAACCATAGAGCCAAGAAATTATTGGGATCTAACTTAAGGGCTTGCGCAATGAGTTGATGTGGTTTTCCAGAAAAGTTCCCATTCGCATTGGCGGCCAGGAGATCGGCATAGTCAGCCAACAGCTCAGGCTGGTTATTGATATAGGAGCCTGCTCGCTCATAAGCCTTGATGGCATCTGGAATACGCCCCATTACTCTATATGAACGCGCCAACATTGCCCAACCTTGTAGGTTAGTGGGGTCTTTCTCCATCTTAGCCGCAAACTCACTTACCATTTTTTCGACATCGGCTTGCGAGACAGGCTGCTTAGTGTTTTCTTCTGCTATTTTGAGGGCATCACCTTGATAAAAGTAAATGCCAGATGAGAGTAAAACGATTGCTAGACAAACGAAGACAATCGTTTTTTTGGTAGAGCCAAAACTGGCCTGATCATCTAGCTCTTGCGTATCTTGAAATAACCTTTGGCGTAACTCAGCATGCGCTATTTCATAGCTAGCATGATCGATCTCACCCAATTGGCGCTCTTGCTCAAGCCTCTCAAGCTCTTCACGATAGATCGCTGCATTCATTTGACGACGAGAAGTGCTTGCTGCCTGTCTTCTAAAAAATAATGGGCGCAAGAGTAAGCCCAGTGTGAGCAATAAAATACAGAATGCTGGAATCAAAAAAGACATCATGGACGTGGATCCTTTTTGAATTCTGTTTCTACAGTATTTAAGAGCGCATCTAGACGACGATTTTCATCGTCTGAAAGCGTCCTTCTATCCATGCCGATATTTCTTTTACGTAGATACATGAATAAGCCGATGATTCCAATTAATAGAATCGTAAAAGGACCAAGCCAGAGTAACCAGGTTGTTGGCTTAACTGGCGGACGGTAGAGCACAAAGTCGCCATAACGATCAACCATATACTGCCTAATCTCCGCATCGCTCTTACCAGCCTTAACCATGGTTCGAATCTGGGCACGTAAGTCATTAGCTAAATCAGAGCGAGAGCCCGCTAAGGATTCATTCTGACAAACTAAGCAGCGCATTTCTTCTGAAATCCCAATCAGCCTTTGCTCGACCACAGGATCTTCTGCCAAAGGGGCAGCTTCATTTGCCATCAACCCATGACAAGCCAACATCAGCAGAATAGATACAAGAAACTTCATGATCGATTTAGCTCTGTAATCAGAGGAGAAATCTTCTCCCTCAGAATGTCTTGAGTAATCGGTCCAATATTTTTGTAACGAATTACTCCTGCCTTATCAATGATGTAAGTCTCAGGCACGCCATATACCCCATAGTCAATACCGACATGGCCATCACCATCAAAGGCACTCAATACATAAGGATTCCCCTCCCGAGCCAGCATCGCCATAGCAGCGGGTCTTTGATCTTTGTAATCGAGGCCAATAATCGGCAGGGTTTGGGTTTTACTGAATGCAATTAAGAGGGGGTGCTCTTCACGACAAGCTACACACCAAGATGCCCAGACGTTAAGCATCCATACTTTTCCCTTCATGCTCTCTGGAGAAAAGATTTTTTGAGGATCCGCTAACTGCCCAATCTCAAAAGCGGGAGCAGGCTTACCAATTAAGGGTGATGGAACTTCGCGTGGATCTCGACTAAGGCCAATTGCCAAAAAGATCACAAGCAAAACAAATAGAATGAGAGGAATTAACAATCTAGACTTCATGCTTACCCCTCAACTTTGAGCGATAGCGCTTGTCTGACATTGCAATGATTCCACCAATCGCCATTAGTAAACAACCACCCCAAATCCAGTCGACAAAGGGCTTGTAATAGACTCTCACGGCCCAAGACTGATCGGGCAGCTCTTCACCTAGGGAAACATAAATATCGCGTGTCAAACCAGCATTAATCGCAGCTTCAGTCATCGGCATCGTTGAAGCAACGTAATTCCGTTTTTCGGGATAGAGCGTAGTTTCTAGTTGACCCTTGCGGCTCACTACAAAAGTTCCACGAGTAGCCATGTAGTTTGGACCAGTAACTGCAGCAATTCCCTGCATCTGAATTTGATAGCCACCCACAGCAACCGTATCACCTGAGGACATCTTTACGTCCCGCTCTTCTTGATAAGCCCCAACCATGGTGACACCGATCACAAAGATCGCGATGCCAAGGTGAGCAAACTGCATGCCAATAAAGGAGCGGGTGGGCTTCCCTGCCTTGAATTGACGAATCACCTGCTGAATACCAGAGCCAATGATCCAGAAAGCCAAGAGGAAACCTAAACTCGCCAGCCAGGTAAACTCGCCCATCACCGCTGGAATCAGAACTGCTGCAACTACCGCCAGCAAGGCGGCAATCCAAAGGCGCTTAATCACTGCCAGCAGATTGGTATTTTTCCAGCTAGTCCACGGACCAATGCCCATCAGGACTAACAAAGGAATCATGATGGGCACAAATACCGCATTAAAGTAAGGAGGCCCTACAGAAATCTTGCCAAGATTTAAAGCATCAATCAAGAGCGGATATAGCGTTCCCAGTAAGACAGAAGCTGCTGCAGCAACTAAGAAGACATTACCAAGCAAAATCATAGTCTCACGCGCAGTCAAGGTAAATTGCGCGCCCATCGCTCGCTTAGGCGCCCGAATGGCATACAGCGTCAAGGATGAACCAACGACCAGAGATAATAAAATCAGAATAAAAATACCACGTCTGGGGTCTGTTGCAAATGCATGCACAGAAGTGAGCACGCCCGAACGAACTAGAAAGGTGCCGAGTAAAGATAAAGAAAAAGCCGTAATGGCTAATAAAACAGTCCAACTCTTAAACACGCCCCGCTTTTCGGTTACAGCTAAAGAATGTAATAAAGCCGTACCAACTAACCAAGGAATGAAAGAGGCATTTTCAACGGGGTCCCAGAACCACCAACCGCCCCAACCCAATTCGTAATAAGCCCACCAGGACCCCAATGCAATACCGAGAGTAAGAAATATCCATGCAGCTGTGGTCCAAGGACGCGACCAACGTGCCCATGCGGCATCTAAACGATTCGAGAGTAAAGAGGCAATTGCAAAAGCAAACGCAACTGAGAAACCCACGTAGCCCATATAGAGCATGGGTGGATGAAAGACTAATCCGGGATCTTGCAACAAAGGATTGAGCGAGCGTCCTTCTTGAGCAGCAGGCAATAATCTTTCAAAAGGATTGGAAGTGGCTAATACAAATAAGAGCAAGCCACTAGACACCAAACCAAGTACCCCAATCACGCGCGCAACCATAAACTCATCCAGAGCTTTTGACAGTTGCGCAACTAAGAAAGTCCAAGTACTGAGTAATAGGAGCCACAGTAAAAGTGAACCTTCATGTCCACCCCATACCGCCCCAAGGCGATACACTGTAGGTAACAGAGTATTGGAGTGCTCGGCAACGTAGAGTACCGAAAAGTCATTGACATAGAAACTCCATGCCAAGCTCCCAAAAGCAAAAATCAATAGCAAGAAAACTGTCTGCGCTGCTGGCCTTGCTAAAACCAACCACTCTTGTCGACCTTGTTGAGCGCCAAGCAATGGCAACACACCCTGAACTAAGGCAATGCAGAAGGCCAAGATTAAAGCGTAGTGCCCTAACTCTGGAATCATTTTTGCACTTTCTGCTTTTGGGCTTGCTCTAGGGCATGTTTTGCCTCTGGCGGCATATAGTTTTCATCATGCTTGGCGAGTACTTCGCTTGCCACAAATTCTCCATCCTGATTTAAGCGCCCTTGAACAACCGCACCCTTACCTTCTTTAAACAAATCAGGAAGAATGCCGGTATAACTCACTGGGATATCTTTAACAAGGTCGGTCACTACGAAGTGAACGGTGATGCCATCGCGTCTTAATGAACCACTTTTCACTAAGCCGCCGATTCGAAAGGTCTGAGATTGAGGTGCTTTGCCATTAGCAACCTCACTTGGCGTGACATAAAGAGCGATATTGCTATTGAGTGCATTCAGGATCAGTAGGGCCGCAACCCCTATGACGATGAGGGCGCCAATAATGAGCAGGGCCCGCTTATGTCGCGGCTTCATATTAGCCTCAAGACTCATTGTTGACCCTCTTGATGAAATTGATCAGCAAGTAATTCTTGTTTGAGTCTTCGCAAGATGGCTTTACGTTGTGCGCGCACCATGAGCACCTCTACACAAAAAGCAATTGCACAGAGACCAAAGCTACTCCAAACATAGAGTGCATAACCGCCCATTGCTAGAAACTCGCTGGCACTATTCCACATTAGCTTCTAACCTCTTTTAATTGCTTGACCCAATCAGCATGAGCCTCTCGTTCTAAGATAATGACACGTACTCGCATGAGAGTTACGGCGATTGCATACATCCAAAAGCACAAAGCCATGAGTAACATTCCCCAAAGCATCGTTTGAGCCATCGAGGGCGCCTTTGACATCGAGACTGAAGCGCCTTGGTGTAAGGTATTCCACCACTTTACCGAGAAGTAAATAATTGGCACGTTAACGACACCCACCAAGGCAAGAATAGCGCCTGCCTTATCAGCACGACGCACTTGATCAATCGAAGCCTGTAAAGCAATGAAGCCAAGGTATAAAAAGAAAAGGATGAGTTCGGAAGTCAGACGCGCATCCCAAACCCACCATGCTCCCCACATTGGCTTACCCCAGAATGCGCCTGTCCACAGCGAGAGAAAAGCCATGACAGCACCAATCGGAGCGATAGCTTGCGCCATCATGGCCGAGAGTCGAGTATTAAAGACTAAGCCAATACCAGCCCATGCCGCCATGACGATGTACAGAAACATCGACATCCAGGAAGCTGGAACATGGACAAAGATAATCCGATAGCCCTGACCTTGAACTGCATCTACTGGCGCAACAAAAAAACTTATCCAAAGACCAGCTAAACCAAATGCAATCGACAAAATCCAGAAAAAGGGTATGAGTCTTCCGGCCACAGGATAAAAAGTACTGGGGCTGGCGAGCCTAAACCAATTAAGCCAAGATTTGTTAGTTAGATCGTTCATTGAAATTATTCAATCGCAATTCTAAGGGCAGTAGCACTAACCCAAGGGATAAATGCTAAAGCCAAAATCAATAAGGCGCCCAAGAGAGAAAAATGTCCCGTGACGTCGAGCCCAACACTTTTGGCATATACCGCTCCCGCCCCGAAGATCAGTACTGGGATGTAGAGGGGTAAAACAAGAAGACTCATCAGCGCCCCACCGCCCCGCAACCCTAAGGTCAACGCAGCGCCAATTGACCCAATCAGCGAAAGTACTGGAGTTCCTAATAGGAGGGTCAGCAATAGGGTTTCTAAAGAAGCAGTGTCGAGATCAAATTGCAAACCAATCACAGGTGCCAATATCAAAAGTGGTAATCCACAAACCAGCCAGTGAGCCGTGATCTTTCCTAAGACCAGTACTACGAAGGAACGAGGCGACAATGCCAATTGCTCTAGCGTTCCGTCAAGATAGTCACTCGCAAAGAGTCTTTGTAATCCTAACAAGGTAGCCAATAAAGCAGATACCCAAATCACTCCAGGGGCAATCTTGCGCAACAAAGCAGTATCCGCTCCAATACCTAAAGGAAATAGGCTAGTCACAATCACAAAGAAAAATAAGGCGGTCAGCACTTCGCTCTTGCGGCGCATAACTAACAATAAATCCCGCTGAAGAATCATGAAGAAGGCATTCATAGTTGCAAAGCCCTCAATCCAGGAATGCTGATCTCTTGATGACCTGTCAATACCGCAATTCCACCTTGAGAAAGATGCTGCCCTACCAGCCCGATAAATCCTTGCACCCCTTGAGAATCTAGCGCATTAAAAGGTTCATCCAAAATCCACAAGGGTGCTCTTCGCATTGCAATGCGTGCTAGCACTACTCGTTTTTTCTGACCAGCTGATAAATAATGCACAGGCAAATCTTCTCGTCCCCGTAAGCCAAATTGCCATAAGTATTGCAAAGCCGATTGATGACTTGAATTGCTTGCTCCAAGGGATGCATACATCATGAGATTTTCTAAAGCACTCAGATCTTCCTTCAGGGCATCACGATGCCCCAAAAAACACAGTGCTTGATGAAAGGCCTCACGATCACTCTTAATACTGGAAGTATTCCAGATGACTTCACCCTGCTCTGGTTGCGAAAGTCCAACCAACAATCGAAGGAGGCTGGTTTTACCAACGCCATTCTCTCCTCTCACATGCAGACACTCGCCTGAAGTTAAAGCAAAACTGAGATTGGAAAATAACGTTTGCTCGCCCCGCACGCAAGTCAGATTCTTCGCCTGCAAGCTCTGGGTAGCAAAAGGGGGATCAGAAATATGAGCAGTCATGGAGGTAATGGCTTGAAACAAAGACTTACAAAATATTGCCTTTTATTTCAAGTATTTAAAGAATTATAGACGCAAGCCCAGAATATGAAAAACCACCCGTAGGTGGTTTTTCTAGGCTATTGGAGGCCAGACTTATTCAGCCTTAACTGCCTCGATCGCAATCGCTATAGTGACTTCATCGCCAACATTAGGAACGTATTTGGCCATATTGAAATCGCTACGCTTCACTTTAGTTTCTGCGTTTGCACCGCAAACATCTTTACCAGACATGGGGTGCTTTTTGCACTCAAAATGGGTTATTGCTAAGGTCACTGGCTTGCTTACACCCTTCAAAGTCAATACACCCTTCAATGCGCTAGGTTTATCGCCTTTAAAGACCATTTGATCAGCCTGAAAAGTTGCTGTTGGGAACTGAGTGGTTGATAAGAAATCTTCACTCTGAATATGCCCATTAAATACATTGGAACCAGTATCAACTGACTTAGTGTCAATCGTGATATCGGCGCTTCCTTTTTTAGCAGCCTGATCAATAGTGACCGTACCGGTGACTGTATTAAAACGGCTAGTCTGTATCGAAAAGCCTAAATGGTTATAGGAGAACTGAGCGAATGTATGGTTTGGCTCAGCGGTGTAAGTTGCTGGTGCAGCAAAAGCTGCAACGGTTAATCCGAGGGTTGCCAAAAGGGCAACGAGTAATTTAGATTTCATTGATTTCTCCGTGATTAAAAAACACTACTAATTAGAATTTAATACTAAATGGACTTTTACGGGTACTTCATTAGCAACAGCCGAGGTATCAGCCCAATTACCTGCTCCTAGACCGTAATCCAGTCTAAGTAACTGAAATGACGAATCAAAGACGACCTGCTTACCCTGCACCTGGTAAGTTGCTGCCATAGTTAATGGCATTGCCTTGCCCTTAATCGATAACTTGCCGGTAATCTCGAGTCGATTATTACCCAGGTTCTTCACTACATCACTCACAAAATTGGCTGTTGGAAAACTTTTGGTATTGAACCAATCTTTACCTCTAGCCTCTTCTTGCAAATCATCACCACCCGCATTAAAACTAGCAATCTCAATGACTAAATTGGCTCTAGCCTTTTCAGGCTGATCTGGATTGAAATCTACCTTGCCAGAAAATTTACTAAAGCCACCATTGAGATTCGAGCCCATCAACTTCGTTGTAAAGGTAATTTTGCTTTTGGCTATATCGATGGCGTTGAATTCTGCTGCATTGACACTTGGGATATTCCCGCATAAGAGCAAGGAAGTACTGAGTACCGCTAAAACTCTAAAAAACTTATTCATACAGCACCCTTTTTATTGGATGACTTATGGAATGACATCCGAGAGAGCAGACCATCCTTATCAATAAATTGATGCTTTAAAGCTGCTAAGACATGCAGACCTACGAGGATCATTAATCCATCTGCCAACAGACCATGTAAATCTTCTAGCTGCTCTGCTAGGACTTTATCTTTTGAGACTAAATCTGGTAGCTCGAATAGGCCGAAGTAGTTCACTGTATAGCCATGAGCAGAGCTCATTAACCAACCCACTACAGGAATGGAAAACATCAAAATGTACAAAGCCCAATGCGTGAAGATCATGGTTCGCTCTTGCCACTTTGGCATCACGATATTGAGTTCAGGTGCCGGATGGGTCAAACGCCAAACAATACGCAATAAGACTAAGAATAAGATTGTGATCCCAATCCACTTATGCCAACTAAAGCTCACGATACGATCAGGGCCCAAAGGCATATCTACAGCGAGTGTTCCAATAGTCCAGACCACGATAATCAAAGCGGCCATAACCCAATGAATCAGGATAGCGGGGATGGTATAGCGAGTTTGTTCCATAGATATCTACTCCTTTGATTTATTGCTTTGCTGAGACTTCTTAGGCAATGAAGCAAGAGTACTTGCATCATTTAATTGCTGGTCTACTAAATAGAGCGTACCACCGTAATTTGCTTGCAGATCGTAGCCCGATAAACCCACGGTATAAAACGTGATGTCTGGGTTAAAGGAGCGAATCGTGCCACCTGAACCCGCAGAAAAGTTTGCAGCGATATCAATGCCACCTTTCTGACCGTCGATAGACGTCAGAAGAAACTCATCAATCGATCCAGGAGTTTTAAAGAATGCAATTTGATATTGATCTTGATAGCCAGCTCCGACGCCCTCTCCTGTTTTGAGGGCATTCATAAAGATGGGCTCTTTGCGGCGTTTATCAAAGAGTACTCCTTGCCCTCTCGCCACCACAATCAAAACTACATTGATATTGGTTGTACTAAACACAGCGTATCCAGCTGATTTAGAAACCATATCTTTGACTTTGGGATCCTGCTTAATTAAGGAATCTAAACCAGTTTGCGCCATCTTTAATCTGGCTTCGCGCATTTGAGTAATTTGCACAGGAGTCAGCGGCTCTCCGTCCTTACTAGTAGATTGACACCCTACTAGAAACATCGATAAAACTAATAAGAAGGTAGTAAGTTTTTTCATGACTTTAGTAGTTATATAAATACATTAATAGACCTTAGGAATCAGTTTAGCAGTGCGTTTTTGATACCCTGAGTACTCAGGGTATACCTGCCCCATCCAGTATTCCTCTTTTTGGGACTTGATCTCAAAGAAAATCATTAGGGCTACCAGCTCAACCAGCGTAAGGACTGCTTGGGTATGCAAAAACCAAGCTAACGCTACCAAAATCACACCTAAATAGATTGGATGCCGTACATATGCATACAGGCCTGTTTGAATGAGTTCACCATGCTCTACCGGCATGGGTAAAGGCGTAAGATTTCTCCTCAGCTGAATTGCCGCCACAATGGCGATGAGAAGGCCGAGTGGAAAGAGTGCTACTGCAACCAAATGTAATGTCTCGCTGACTGATTGAGAAAACCTTAGCGTACCCCACCAATCAGTAGGCCCTAGAAAAAGTATTCCCAAAAGAATAGCTTGAACCAAAACGTAGGCTGCGCCATTTTGAAGTAATTTTGCAATATTCATAAAGCCCTCTCAATCCAAAAACAAAAAAGCCCCACATGATTGCGAGGCTTTTTGATTTGCAACATGATTTGCACTTAAGGAATCATGATGATGGCGCCAGATACTTTTCTAGCCTCTGCCGCCCGATGAGCATCAGCAGCTTGCTCAAGTGGAAACTTAGCAGCAATCTGTACCTTCACTGCACCACTCTTGATCGCATCAAACACATCTTTTGCATTTTCCTGTAACAGGGCAGCCGTTGCATTATGGGGAAAGACGGATGGTCTGGTTAAAAACAAGCAACCCTTCTTATTCAAAATCTCTGGATTGATATCGGGAGCAGGGCCAGACGCGGCGCCAAAGAGTGCTACCGTTCCAAAAGGTGCAGCGCAATCTAATGAGCCCAAGAAAGTAGTCTTCGCAACGGAGTCATAAACCACATTAGCTTTGCGACCACCAGTCGCCTTTAACACCTCTTCTACCCAGTTTGGCTTTGAGTAATCTACAACTGCATCGCAGCCAGCAGCCTTAGCTGCAGCAAACTTCGCTTCAGAACCAACGGTTCCCACTACAAATGCGCCTAAGGCCTTAGCCCAACCCGCCAAGATCTGACCTACTCCACCAGCAGCAGCATGCACTAACACCACATCGCCCGCTTTCACTTTATAAGTCTTCTTCACCAAATACTGCGCCGTCATCGCCTTGAAAAATACCGCGGCAGCAACTTCATCTGAAACACCTTCAGGAATATGTACCAATTTTTCAGCAGAGACATTGCGTCGACTCGTATAAGCGCCAATACCAGCGTTGATATACATCACGCGGTCGCCGACCTTAAAACCATTAACGCCCTGACTAACAAGCTCTACTACGCCAGCAGCCTCATGGCCTAAACCAGTTGGCAGCTCTAAGGGGTACATACCCGAGCGCTGATAAATATCAATAAAATTAAAGCCGACAGCGGTCTGACGAATTTGTACTTCGCCTGCTGCTGGGGCCGGAAGTTCCTTATCAATCAATTCAATAACTTCTGCACCACCATGCTTTGCAAGACTAACCATTCGAGCTGTTGCCACAAATCACCTCATTATTATTTTGTTAAGAAAAACATCATAGCGCAAGACTCTCGTCTTACTGTGCCAAATCAAATACCAAGATCTCAGCATGATGTCCATTGCTAAGCTCAATTTTAGGCTCTTGGGCAAGATAAGCTGCATCACCACCCTGCAATACTTTGCCATTGACTGTCAGCTCACCCTTTACTAGATGAACATAGGCCTTGCGAGCAGGGTCTACATCCAAGGTTGCTGACTCCGCTCCATCAAATAAGCCAGCATATAACTTAGCATCGGCATGTATCACGACTGAGTCTTGCTGCCCGTCAGCTGAGGCAATTAAACGTAATTTGCCCCGCTTCTGCGCTTCAGGAACCGTTTTTTGCTCGTAGCCCGGAGCAATACCTTTCACGTTCGGCTCAATCCAAATTTGCAAGAGATGGGTTTGCTTACCTTCAGCATGGTTGAACTCACTATGAACTACACCAGTACCGGCACTCATTCTTTGGACATCACCAGGCGGAATAGCTTTGATATTTCCCATACTGTCTTTATGGGCCAATTCTCCTTCAACGACGTAGCTGATGATTTCCATATCGCGATGGCCATGATCACCAAAACCTCGACCAGCCTCAATCCAGTCTTCATTAATCACCCTTAAATTACCCCAGCCCATAAATTGAGGATCGTAGTAATTAGCAAAGGAGAAAGAATGGAAGCTTTTTAACCAGCCGTGGTCCGCATAACCCCGTTCAGCTGATTTACGAATGTTGATCATTTGGATAACCCTTAAAACCCTATTTCTGTAAAAGACTATCCTACACCAAGGCCCCCAAAATCTGGATGTACCCGCCCCCTGCCTAGTTTAGGAGGCATTTGCAAGCTAACGGCATCATCTGATTGTCATAATTGAATGGGAAACTTGAAATTGATTCGTTACCTCAATCGACCGGGAGTGATGAGATGCTCTACCAAATTATTCCTCTTGAAATTGGCTCTATTGTTGAGCGCGAGATTTATCGCAAAGCCAATATGGAAATCAAATGTGGTCTGGTCTGGAAGCTAGGCTCAGTTTTAACACCCCATAAACCCACCTTCCTCAAAACCTACAACCCAGCCCTAGGAATTTGCCTTGAGGACATCAAGGGTGCGGAGATCAGTGATACCTACAATGGAGAAAAAGTCATCTATTTCTCAGAAACCGTTCCCGATGACCTGCAAGAAGAATTAACGGATATTTTTTATGGCATTTCTCAAAAATACTCAGGCCCCCACCAAGCTGTTTTTGAGGACTTGGATTGGACTCTTGAAAAAGTAGAATCCTTCATCTTTGGTCAACTCGAAGTTAAAGAGTTAAAAGAAGAAGAGTTGGCTTCCTATAAATAAGCAGTAGTAATTGGTTTTCTAAAACCAGTAGTCGTGCTATTGTCTTTTTAGTGCACTCCCTTAAGCCTATCTCGATACCCATATGACTCGCTACTTTGTTTGGAACGCCTCGGTTTTTCTGAGTATTGTATTTGCCTATTTACTTTTTAGTGGTCGCCAGACCCCCATTATTTGGGATGGCTTCATTCTCTTTTTTATCCTCAGCACGATTGGCGCCCTTGATCAGATTCAAAAAAAGCATGCCATTCTTCGTAACTACCCTGTTATTGGGCACTTACGTTTCTGGCTCGAATTTATTCGTCCAGAAATTCGGCAATATTTTCTCGAATCCGATAATGAAAAACTCCCTTTCTCTCGGAATCAACGTGCTTTGGTTTATCAACGCTCTAAAAATTTATCCGATCAAAGACCATTCGGCACGATCGACGATGTCTACAAGCCTGGCTATGAATGGCTGAACTACTCCAATGCACCCATTACAGATGAACTTCCCGATGACATCCGAGTAGAGGTTGGGCAAGGCAGTTGTGCAAAGCCTTACTCGATCTCGCTATTTAATATCTCGGCGATGAGTTTTGGCTCCCTCTCAGCCAATGCAGTTCTAGCGCTAAACAAAGGGGCCAAGCTGGGCGGCTTCGCTCAAGATACTGGCGAGGGTTCTGTCTCGCCTTATCACAGGGTCTATGACGGTGATCTCATCTGGGAAATTGGCTCGGGCTACTTTGGCTGTCGCAAGCCAGATGGACGCTTCGATATTGAAAAGTTCACTCAGGTTGCAATTGACCCACAAATCAAGATGATTGAGATCAAGCTGTCTCAAGGCGCCAAACCTGGGCACGGCGGCATTTTGCCAGCAGCCAAGGTAACACCAGAGATTGCTCTTACTCGTGATGTGCCGATGGGGGTTGACTGTGTTTCACCAAGCAGACACACGGCTTTCGATACGCCAGTTGAGATGTTAGAGTTTTTCTCTTTACTGCGCGAGAAATCCGGTGGCAAACCAGTCGGCTTCAAACTCTGTATTGGTAAGCCTGAAGATTGGTTCGCTATTCTGAAAGCAATGATCGATACCCAGTTAACCCCAGACTTTATCGTTGTAGACGGTAGTGAAGGAGGTACCGGTGCGGCACCGGTTGAATTTATCGATCATATCGGTATGCCAATGCGCGATAGCTTGCGCCTCATTCATGAAACTCTTATCGGCGCTAATTTACGCTCTCGTATCAAGTTGGGCGCTGCCGGAAAAATTATTTCTGCTTTTGATATTGTGCGAGCCTGCGCCATTGGGGCAGACTGGTGTAACTCTGCACGCGGATTTATGTTTGCGATTGGCTGTATTCAATCTCGCACCTGCAATACGGATATGTGCCCTACCGGTGTAGCGACCCAAAACACCCTGAGACAAAAGGCTTTAGATCCCGTTGATAAAGGAACCCGTGTTTATCAATTTCATAAAAACACGATGCATGCCTTGAAGGAAATCCTGGCTGCAGCTTCAATTCGTCACCCTTCTGAGTTAAAGCCCAATCACATCATGCGGCGCGATGAAAATGGGGTTACTCAGCCCTTCTCAAAACACTTACTTCATATTGAGGCAGGGTCTTTATTGCAGAGTGAGCCAAGTCTTGCTTTTACAGGTGAATATGCCTATCTAAAAGCCGCATGGAATACAGCAAACCCCAAGAATTGGTAACGATCTAGGGCTTATAAAAGCTCAGTGTCACTTCACCCAAATAAATACCAAATTTACTCATTTGGGCTTTGTTGATCATGACCTTGGGGGTCACTAAATACATCCAGTCATTGAACTGGACGTTATAGATATCTTTATCGACTGGTAACGCTAAGGTGTAGGTCCAATTAAGGGCATTACCTGCAGATTCGCCAATAGCCTCGCCGACAACATCGTCCGCCTTACCAATATATTTTCCTGGTGATACCTCAGTTAATTTCCAGATCCGCTTTTGCTTCGTACCATCTGAATACTCAAAGCTTTCATCGAGAGTGCCGACTTTCTTCCCATCAATCACTTCCCAGCGACACTTCATTGATACAGTAAAACGTTTCACAACTTCTCCGCTACGATCGGTAAATATCCCGTAAGCAGCCAAAGTGCCATTAAAGTACTCTGATAAATCGAGGACGGGCTTCTGACTTGCATAGTCACTCACCTTGGGACCGGCACAGGCAGCCAATAAACCAATAAGAAAAATCGCTAGGAGTCGGTAAATGATTTTCATGGTGTGCAGGGTTCGTTAAACAATGGTGTTAGGCAGTTCTGACCCAATAAAGCTTTGCGCAATTTGGGAGAGCTGGTTTTATCGGAGAACCAAACTCCAAAAAAGGCTTTCGAGAAATCCTCTCCTGGAACCTGAGCTAAGGGCTTTTGGTTTAATAAGAATGTAGTACCTTGTTTTGGCACATAAACTGCAGTCAACATCGTGCCAGGCTCTACATTGGGGAAAATTTTTGCCAGTTCTTTGCCCCACAAGTCCGCTTGCTTTTCAGAAACTCCCGTCTTAATCATTTCCTCTGCGGTACGACTTGCCAAAGCATCGCCAGAAATCGAACGCTGGTAACGAATCTCTAAAGCAAACTCACTCGCATTAGGTAAAGCGCTTCGATAGAGGGTGGCATCATAAATCGGCAATCCCCAAAATGTGAGGCGTCCGGAGCTTTGCACCTTAGCTTGATTAAGTAACGGATCCATATAGCTAGTTTCAGCTGCATTACATCGGCTATATGCCGTGATCAACATCACAAAAGCAAAAAGGATTTTGAGGGCTAATTTCATAAGATGACGCAAAAAAGTGAATGCAATCATCTTATTGCAAAAGCATGTAACGCGTATTACTAGCTTGCTATAACGCTTCTAAGACCTCAGTTAGGGATTTGCCCTCGTATGTGGGCTTTTCGCCAATCTCTTCAAATGGATGCCCAAGGCGATTAACCCAAAAGACATCAAAGCCAAACCATTTAGCGGCAAGTGCATCCCAAGCGTTACTAGAAACAAATAGGACTTCATGTTTCTGTACAGGAAAGGCTTTTAATAACAACTCATAGGCTTGTGGGGCGGTCTTGAATAAACGTACCTCTTCAATCGTTACCACTTTATCTAAGTAGGGCTCTAGCCCATTACTCTGAACAACTGTTGCCAGCATCTCACGACTACCATTTGAGAGAATGCCAGTTGCAATCCCTCTTTCTTTAATGGTCTTGAGCACATTCAGACTATCGGGGAATCCGGTAAGCTTAGCGTATTGATCCATCAGTCGTTTTTCATTGACGGATGACAACTCGAGATCCATTCGTTTGCAAACATACCGCAAAGAACGAATCGTCAAGTCCCAAAAAGGCAAATAGTACTTACTACCTCCAGGATTTGGATCGCTCATGGTTACTAAGCGGGTGTACTCAATTTGGCGATCACGCCACATTAAGGCTAGCGCTGAACCATTGCCTGGGAATAATTCTTCCGCCAATAGTCCCATCGAATAGACGTCGAATAAGGTGCCATAGGCATCAAAAGCAATCAGCTTGTACTTCAAATTAAATACTCCCGTTTTGATTTTGATTAAGCATTTTTATGCAAGCGATTACGAACAGCCAATAAAGCAAGCAGAGAAATTGTTGCTGCGGTAGACAAGTAATAACCCACAAACTCTAAGCCATAGTTGGTAGCCAACCAAGTTGCGATGTAAGGCGCTAAAGAAGCCCCTAGAATGCCTGCTAGCGTAAATGATAGCGATGAACCGGTATAACGCACAGCCGTTGGGAATAGCTGGCCTAATGCGGTACCAAGTGGGCCATAAGTGAAGCCCATCAACAACAAGCCAATTGCCAAGAATACAACTGTGGTCAGCCAGCTACCTGAAGTAAATAGGGGTGCAAACAAAAGACCAAACACAATCGCTGATAGCATCGTAACAATGAGTACTTTTCCGCAGCCAAACTTATCCGAGAGCATTCCAGAAATAGGCACACCAATCGCAAAGAATAAGACCCCAATCATTTGGGCAATCAAAAAACTCGAGCGCGGGTAATGCAAAACTGA
>DAISKI010000008.1:0-4031 GCA_036821065.1 Polynucleobacter sp.
CGCCTGCAGCAACTTTATACTGTTTGCCACCGGTTTTTATGACCGCGTACATGGTTTGAAACCTCAATTTAAGCCTACATTTTGGGCTAATCCACCCTGGATTAGCCAAGCCCATTATTATATCTTGCATGACCACCCCTGTCAAAAACAATGAGCTCAACCAGATTCTGGTACCTATTTCCTTAGATTTCAAGGCTTTAGACGATCTCATACGACTGCGACTGGCCTCCAAAGTAGCCCTGATTGACCAAATCTCTAGCTACATCATCCAGGCTGGTGGCAAGCGTGTCCGCCCCGCTCTTTTAATGCTAGTGGCCAAGGCCCTGTCTAACGGTAAAGAAACGCCCCATTCGCTAGAACTGGCTGCTGTAGTGGAATTTATCCATACCGCCACCCTGCTTCACGACGATGTAGTGGACGAATCTACCCTGCGCAGAGGACGCGAAACTGCCAATGCTGCTTTTGGCAATGCTGCTAGCGTTTTAGTGGGTGATTTTCTCTACTCTCGTGCGTTTCAAATGATGGTCGGCCCTAATGACCTGAGGGTCATGGAAATTCTGTCAGATGCAACCAATACGATTGCTGAGGGCGAAGTTTTACAGCTCCTCAATATGAATGATCCTGAAGTCGATGAAGAAAGCTACCTCAGAGTCATTCGCTATAAAACCGCCAAATTGTTTGAGGCATCCACCGAACTAGGTGCAATTATTGCTGGCGCTAGTGAAGCCGAAAGAGAGACAGCTGCCGCTTTTGGTCGCCACATTGGTACCGCATTCCAACTCATGGATGACTTGCTCGACTACACAGCAGATGCCGAACAAATGGGCAAGCATGCTGGAGATGATTTACGTGAAGGCAAGCCTACCCTACCGCTGATTTATCTCCTTGAAAAAGGAAGCCATGAAGAGCGAATCTTGGTTCGGGCAGCGATTGAACAAAACCAAGATCTACCCCAAGATGTCTTTGCCCAAATTCTCAAAGCTGTTCAAGATTCTGGTGCGCTAGATTACACCCAGGCAGCAGCTCAGAAAGAAGCGCATTTAGCAGCAGATTGCCTGGCATCTTTTCCTAAAAATGAGGCTACAGATGCCTTATTTGCTTTATGCCAATACTCGCTTGCAAGACAATCCTAATCATTGCTAAAGTATTCGTAACGGAATGTAGCGCAGCCTGGTAGCGCACCTCGTTCGGGACGAGGGGGTCGGAGGTTCGAATCCTCTCATTCCGACCAGCGCCTGCCCTGTAAGATAATCAAATTAACAAATTTAATTGAGGAACACTATGGCGCAATGGCTCAGATTTACACATCACAATAAACCAGGCTTCGGTCAACTCTCGGGAGATCAGATCCAAGTTCACTCTGGAGACATGTTTGCGCATTCTCAAGTTACAGGTGAGACGATTCCTCTTGCAGAAGTAGAAATCGATATTCCTTGCGTTCCTTCAAAAATGATTGCCATGGTGGATAACTTTCATGCACTAGTTACCAAGCTTGAGCACAAAGTCCCCACTGAGCCTTTATATTTTTTGAAAGGTAATAATTCCTTCCTGGCTAATGGAAAAACTATTCGTACACCAAAATCCTACGCTGGAAAAGTAGTCTACGAAGGAGAGCTTGGTATCGTCATTGGCAAGCACTGTCATGAAGTCAGTGAGTCCGAAGCGCAGCAATCTATTTTTGGTTACACCTGCATTAACGACGTCACAGCAATTGAAATTCTGAATCGTGATCCTGGCTATGCGCAGTGGACTCGCTCAAAAAGCTTTAATACCTTTGGCGTATTCGGCCCATACATTACAAGCGGCGTTGATCCTATGACTCTGAGTATTAAAACCATCTTGAATGATCAAGAGCGCCAAAACTACCCTATTAGTGACATGATTTTTCCACCAGCAAAACTGGTCAGCCTTATCTCACAAGATGTCCCGCTTGAGCCGGGGGACATTATTGCTTGCGGAACTTCAGTTGGGGTTGGCTCCATGAAGCCTGGCAGCCAAGTGAGCATCGTGATTGATGGCGTAGGTCGACTCGATAATAAATTTGAGTGAGTCGTCGGACTCACTCAATATAGCCAAGATCAATATCCTGATACAGATGGGAGTGACAAACTCCCTCTAGCTGCCTGAACGTTTTCGTCAAGATACTTAGTCAAGGCATAGACCGTATTCAAGCAGGGTGTTGGAGTGTCCGTAATCTTGCCTAATTCAATGACGGATCCTAATAAAGCATCTACTTCTAAACTGCGGCCTGCCTCTAGATCTTGCAACATCGAGGTTTTATGTTTGCCAACTTTTTCAGCACCAGCAATGCGACGCTCAATATCAACGCGGAAGGTCACACCCAATTTCTCAGCAATAGTTTGGGCTTCGGCCATCATGCTACGAGCAAGCTCACGTGTCAGAGGGTACTGACAAATTCCCTCAAGAGTTCCATGTGTCAATGAGCTAATAGGATTAAAGGTCATATTGCCCCAGAGCTTCAACCAAATCTCTGAACGAATATCTTCTAGGACTGGTGACTTAAATCCGGCAGCAACCATAACTTCAGATACCGCCTGAATACGCTCGGTAACTTGGCCATCGAGCTCACCGATTGGGAAGCGATTGCCTTCAACGTGTCGAATGACTCCGGGAGCCTGAGTAAATGTGGCTGGATAAACTACGCATCCAATAATATTGTCGGGGTTAATCGCTTTTTTAGCCTGACCACCCGCATCAACCGTTTCAACTGAGTGATCTTGAAATGGTCCAGCAAGTTTTTGGAAGTACCACCAGGGAATACCATTTTGCATTGGAATCAAAATAGTATTGGGTCCCATAATTTTTGCCAGGTCATCAACGATGGGTTCAACTTGATGAGCCTTGACAGCCAAAATTACAAGATCAGGATTTTCAACATCAGTAATTTTTTCTACCGCATTGACTTGGGCAATTAAAGGCTCCGGCTGATCATCTATGATCAAAGCCAAGCCGCGCTCCTGAATTGCAGCCAAGGTTGCACCCCGAGCAACGACAGTAACTTCATTACCAGCCCTAGCAAGCATTACGGCCAAATATCCGCCAATAGCGCCGCCCCCACCGATGACACAAATTTTCATGACTACCTTGCGAAAAAAGATTGAATTACTGTCATATTAGAGGAGATTATTTTGCGGTTCAAGGTTAAAAATTACTGAATTTGTAAGTAATAGCCGTCTTTAAACCGGTTTTAGGAGTGATCTTGGGGTAAACCCTCCTGCAATCATCCCAAAAATGCTTGCCAACAAACCCGCCAATTGTGGAGGCATTACAGCCTCAGGAGCCAAGATTTCACAACTAATCCAAACGGTCAGTCCAAAGACAACTGCCAGCATGCCACCTAAAGAATTAGCTTTTGACCAATACACTCCAAAAGCAAGGGGCACAAAAGCTGCGACAAGCGTGACCTTATAGGCACTCTCAACCATCTTGAAAATAGACAGTTGTGAATTAATAGCAAAGAAAGTAACTACAACAGCGAAACAAATTACTGTGATGCGCATGATCTTCAATAACTGCTGATCACTAAGATGCCTAAAAAAACCCTTAACGATATTCTCAGCAAACGTGACCGAAGGAGCTAACAAAGTAGCACTAGCGCAACTCTTAATCGCAGAAAGTAAGGCGCCAAAAAACATAATTTGCGCAATCATCGGAGCATGATTCAAGACTAACTTTGGCAAGATCATTTGTGGGTCGGTATTGAGATACTGATTTACTAAGTCTGGGCTAATTAGCGTTGCAGAGTAAGCTAAGTAAAGAGGAACGAAAGCAAAAATGAAATAAAGGACCCCGCCTAAGATCGCAGCTTGTACCGCGATATTGACATTTTTGGATGAAGTGATTCGTTGAAATACATCTTGCTGTGGAATCGAACCCAACATCATCGTGAACAAGGCGGCAATAAAACCGAGTACCGAAGCCAAGTTCATATCGGGCCAGAAATGAAACTTACCTGCAGCAGCTGCATGTTGAATTACAGGCATGACTCCACCAGTCTGTGTCGACATTTC
>DAISKI010000008.1:4131-30489 GCA_036821065.1 Polynucleobacter sp.
CAGCAGCTGCATGTTGAATTACAGGCATGACTCCACCAGTCTGTGTCGACATTTCCCCGCCGATATACAGCATCCCGATCACGATGATGATCATCTGAATAAAGTCGGTAATCGCTACTGACCACATTCCACCAAACAAGGTGTATATCAAAACACTACAGGCACCGATGAGCATGCCCCCTGTTTGAGAAATACTTCCTTCTGAAACAACGTTGAATACCAAACCTAAAGCTTTCACTTGTGCTGCAACCCAACCAAGGTAGGACACCACAATACAAAGCGTGACGAGAACCTCAACTGTGCGGCCATATTTTTCTCTAAAGAAATCACCAATGGTGAGCATTTTTCGGTTGTATAAATGACGAGCAAAAAAGAGCCCCACCAAAATTAAGCAGAGTGAAGAGCCAAATGGATCCGCCACGATTCCACCCATTCCCTCTTTTAGGAAAGTTGCAGGAATGCCAAGTACAGTTTCTGAACCAAACCAGGTAGCAAATACCGTTGCGGTAACAATTGGAAGGGGCAGGCTATGGCCAGCAGCAGCAAAGTCAGCCGTATTTTTCACACGCAGCGCAGCCCAAAGGCCAATGCCCACTGAAATAATCCAATAAATAATCACAAACCAAATCAGCACAAGCCAGTTCCTTTATAAATTTGCCAAATTATAAGATCTTGTCACTTATGACAAAGGAAGGTTTTGAACCAACTTGAAGCAAGCCCTTCTGACATAATTCAGGCGTGAATACTTTCTCGGTAACCCTGCAAGCCGACCTAGACTATCAAAAAGTGATTCTGGGCTCAGTTTCCCGCACCTTCGCGCTTACCATCCCCCTCCTACCAGAGGCTCTAGAAAAAGTGGTTGGCAACGCATATCTACTCTGTCGCATTGTCGATACGATCGAGGATGCGCCCGATCTAAGCCCGCCCACCAAACAAGCGCTATCACAACTATTCTTGGATAGCGTGACAGGCAAGATCACTGCCCAAGAATTTATTGGTCCCTGCCTTGCTGCTCTGAAGACCCACTCTAACCAGAGTGAGCTTGATCTTATTGAGCATACGCCTGCTGTCTTGAGAATTTTGCATGCCTGCTCCCCCAAAGATCAAGAGGCGGTAACCCAATGCGTATCCATTATGTCCTTAGGCATGTCTCGCTTCCATACCAAACAATCAACAGAAGGATTAAGTGATTTAGCTGAGTTTGAAGAATATTGTTACGTCGTTGCTGGTGTTGTTGGAGAACTACTCACCAATCTCTTTGGCAATCACTCCCCTCATTTTGCTCAATCAATAAGAAATCATGAATCTTTAAGCATCGGTTTTGGACAAGCTCTACAGATGACTAATATTTTGAAAGACTCCTCAGAAGATCGCGCCCGTGGCGTTTCTTGGAAGCCCTCCAAAATGAGTCAAATTGATTTACTTAATATTGCTTACCGCAAACTCATAGAAGCTCGCAATTACATTCTGCTGATTCCAAAACAAGAAATCGGTATTCGCCGATTTTGCTTTTTAGCTTTTGGATTGGCAGCCTTGACCCTCAATACTATTGCTCAGAAAGCTTCTTCTAAGAAGATTTCTGAACCAAAACTCTCACGCAAGGTAGTTTGGGGAGTTTATGGCTTTACAAAGCTGGCGGCCCACAGCAATCTTCTTGTCAAACTTTTTTTCTATCTAAGTAGCCAAGATCTCAGAAAGCTCACGAAGTAAAGCCCTCTTACAAAACCCCTTCGTGACGTAATAGCCAAATTTTGATGGCGCGATAAAAGCCAGGTGAGTCCTCCTGCATATAGCCCCCAAGCCCTTGAGCGCTGACTACTCGATGACAAGGCGTAATCAGAGGGAAAGGATTAGCCCCGCAAGCATTTCCAACAGCTCTTGGCCCGCTTTTAATTTTGCTCGCAATCTCTCCATAGGTTGCCGTTTGGCCCAATGGAATCTGTTGCGCAGAACGCCAGACCTTTTCTTGATGAACCGTTCCGGTGGGCTTAAGCGGAACATCAAACGTAAAGCGGGGATCTTTAAAATAGGCCATGCACTGTTTCTGAACTTCTTTTGCCAACAAATTTCTTGGCGCAATCAGCTTAGATTTAGTGGGCAGGTAGTCGATCCTAGCAAGCATCAAACTACCATCAACTACCTCAGTCCAAATTCCCAGATGGCCAAAAGGTGCTTGAATCACGCAGTAATGTGAAGCTTCTGTGTCGGCAATGGATTTAGGGGTGGTCATTCAGAATATTCTGACATAGGTTTAAGAAAGCTGTGTTGACCTGTGGACACGGATTGATAGCTCTCTAGCTCCTACTTTGCTATATTGATTGTCATGTCATTAAAAGATAGATTCAATGGATAACTTTTTTCACGACTGGCCTTTTTATGGTCAAGTTGCCTTAGTCATTTTCTTACTTGCGCTTTCGGGATTTTTCTCGATGGCAGAGACCAGCATGATTTCGGCGAATCGTCACCGCTTGCGAGCCATGGCTAAGGCTGGTAATACTGGTGCAGCTCTGGCTGAAAAACTCCTTAAAAGAATTGATTCTTTACTTTCAGTATTGTTGATTTCGAATAATTTAATTAATACCGTTTTATCAATTTTGGTTACAGGTATTGCCCTGCACTTCTTCGGTGATACTGGTTATGTGCTCTCGATTGCGACCTTAGTCGCAGCATTTCTTATCATTGTTTTTAGTGAGATTACTCCTAAAGTGGTTGGGGCAGCATTTCCAGAGCGGATTTCATCAAGCGTTGGCTGGCTCATCCTGCCATTAATTTTTATCCTCAAACCTCTACTTTGGTTTATCAACCACTTTGTATCTGGCTTGATGAGCCTTTTCAGACTTCAGGCCTCCACTGAACATAAAGCATTGAGTAAAGAAGAATTACGTAGTTTGGTTTTAGAATCGAGCCGCTTCTCTTCAAATCATCACCGTAATATTTTGCTGAATCTATTCAATCTTGAAAATATTTTGGTAGATGATGTCATGACACCCAGAGCAAAAATTGAAATGCTAGATATTTCTAGGCCAATTCGCGATGTGATTGAAGACTTAGAAACCTGCTATCACAATAAATTACCCGTATGTGATGGCGACTCAGAAAAAATTATTGGCATTTTGTCTGTTAAAAAAGCGCTCAGCCTACTGGGTCATCAAGAGCTCGAACACGAAGACTTTAGAGCCCTATTGAATGAACCTTATTTCATTCCTAGCGGAACGCCTGTATTGCAGCAAATGCAATTTTTTCAAGACAACCAGCAACGTCTCAGTCTAGTAGTGAATGAGTATGGTGAAGTACTAGGCTTGGTTACCTTTGAAGACATCGTCGAGGAGTTAATTGGCGAGTTCACCACCTCATTCTCCAATCTATCTAATGAGGCTTGCTGGCTAGAAGATGGAACTTATATCGCGAGTGGAAGTGCCTCATTGCGTGATTTGAATCGCTTACTCAATCTAGAGCTTCCACTAGATGGGCCAAGAACACTTAATGGACTAATCCTAGAAAAACTCGAAGCCATTCCAGACCATGATGTGAGCGTTCGAATTGGAGGCATCGTGATGGAGATTGTCCAGTTCGATGAGCAAGGCATTAAAACTGTCAAACTCCATCAACCCCATAGCCCTATCGGTGAGGCTTGAGTCAATATGAAGATGACAGCTTCATCATCCGAGCCTGGCATGAGATTACTGTTACCGCGTTGCAATCCCAGGCTTCGGATATCCATATTGAAGCTGGCTCTCAAGAGACCGTAGTTCGCCTCCGAATTGATGGGGCACTTCAGCTTCTCACCTGCCATCCCAACTCCCTACATGAGCGCTTAATCACCCGTATCAAGATATTGGCTCGCTTAGATATTGCTGAAAAGCGCCTCCCTCAAGATGGCCGACTTTGTATTGGGAAAGACTTTAGTAAACCTGACGTTGATTGTCGTGTATCAACTATGCCGACACTTCATGGAGAAAAAGCAGTAGTCCGAATTCTGCCAAGTCTGATTGAGGAGCTCTCATTAGATCGTGTTGGCTTACTACCAGAACAGTTAGCCATTTTTCGCTCCGCTATTGAACAGCCTCATGGTTTGATATTGGTTACAGGACCAACTGGATCGGGTAAAACGCGCACCCTATACAGTTGTCTAAGGGAGTTAAATCGGCCCGAGAAAAATCTTTGCTCTGTAGAAGATCCCATTGAAATTCGGCTACCTGGAATTAATCAAGTCTCATTTCATGAAAAAGCGGGTCTTGATTTTGCAACAATTATTCGTGCACTTTTACGTCAAGACCCAGATGTACTCATGGTCGGAGAAATTAGAGACTCGGCCTCGGCTCGAGTGGTCATTGAAGCAGCTCAGACTGGACACCTGGTTCTCAGCACACTCCATACTCGTAATGCACGCGGTGCGATTGCACGCCTTAAAACTTTAGGTATTGAACTGGAACATATTGAATCTTGTCTACATTGTGTTAGCTCTCAACGTCTAGTGAGGGCCTACTGCCAACAATGTAAAGGGCGGACTCCAGATTCCAATTGCTCAAAGTGCAAAGGCTCTGGTTACTTTGGCAGAATTGGCATCCATGAAGTATTGAATCACCGCATGATTTTTAGTCAAGATGCGTGTTCTCTGGATATGCATTCAGCAGGCATGCATTATGTTCAGCAAGGCCTCATCAATCCGGACCTGCTGACCCATGAAATTGGGTCCTATCGCTGATGATGCACTTACTAGTGCGTCGCCATTTAGGAACTAAAGGACAGCTTCAGTTTGCAGAGCAACTGTTAAGCCTACTGGAATCGGGTCTACCCCTGCTTAATGCAATTGAACTACTCCAGCAAGTAAACGGGTCAGACTACGACCACTTTTTACCTAAGCTCTACACGAAACTAAAACAAGGCAATAGCCTTACTCAGAGTCTATTGCTGCAAGCAGATCTATTCTCACCAGAATTTATTAATTTGATTCGGGTCAGCGAGCGGACCGGCGATCTTGAGTTAGCCCTGCGTACAATTTGCCAGCAACTGAGTGCCAAAATAGAGTTAAGCAGCCAGATTCGACAAGCATTAACCTACCCCCTGATTACTTTATTCAGCTCAATCTTTTTACTTTTAGTCATGATGATTTGGGTAATTCCTGTTTTTAAAGAAGTTTTCGCTAATTTTGGTGCAGAGCTGCCACCTGCGACTTTAATATTGATTACAAGCTCAGATTTAATCAGAGAGTCCTCTCAATTGATTTTGCTATTGAACCTTGGTGCAATCAGTGCCTTTATATTTTTTTGGATTAGATCAGTTCGACTGCAAAAACTATGTGATCGAATTAGCTTTAAGCTACCGATCTTCGGCAATCTTCTACGCTTAGCTACTTTGAGTAATTGGTGCCGTACCTTAGGTCATCTACTGCATTCTGGATTAGCACTCCCAGATGCCATTCGCATTACTGCCCAATCCTCAAATCATTGGTTAAGTCACGATCTCAGTGCAGAGTTGTTTAAACACCTCACCCGAGGTTGGCCATTACGAGAATCTCTCAATAAGTCCGATCCACATTTCTATTTATTTGATAAAGAAACCCTGCACCTAATGGCTATTGGTGCTGAGAGTGGCTCTTTAGTAAAGATGCTAAACAAGCGCGCAGAAGTTTTACAAAATCGCCTTGGCAATGAACTGAAAACACTTAGCCAAACTATAGAGCCCTTGCTAATGATTAGTATTGGTCTCATTATTGGAGCCTTAGTTGTTATCCTGTATCTGCCAATATTTAACTTGGGACGAGTCATCTGATGCAAATCCCCAATCTCATGATCTGGATTCAAATTACGCTCGTTTTGCTGCTCATTTATTTGGCCTATATTGACCTCACCAGCTTTCGCCTCCCTAATGCCCTGACAATTCCTCTCATTTTTTCAGGGTTGGGCTTTAATTTTTTGGCATCACAAGGATTTACGGATCCCTTCCATGCCCTACTTGGCAGCATTTTTGGTTATGGCTTGCTTTGGGTGATGAATTTCATTTATCGAGTTCTCAAAAAACATGATGGGGTCGGCATGGGGGATGCCAAGCTTCTTGCTGCCCTAGGTGCCTGGCTTGGTGCTGGTGCTCTACCAGAGATCCTATTGATTGCCTCTTTAACCGGCCTTGTTGGGGGCCTCATTTGGCTCAAGTGGCATCGATCAAAAATTAGCCATGCCTTTCCTTTTGGGCCCTTTTTAGCCTTTGCTGGCATCATAGAACTGTTATGGCCTCAGGCACTTCAAACCCTTCTGCTCAGTCGGTGAATTTAAGCACCCTCAAGGATGCTGCCACCCTCGTTGGCCTAACCGGAGGCATAGGATCAGGTAAATCTGCCATTGCAGAAAGACTGGCCAGTTATGGGGCATCAATTGTTGACTCCGATCTCATTGCACACCAAATTACCAGCACTGGAGGGCTGGCGATTGAGCCTATTGCCGAGCGGTTTGGCTCTGAATTTATCCAAACAGATGGCGCTCTGGACAGGAAAAAAATGCGGGTTTTAGTCTTTGAGGATCTGCAGTCCAGAAAAGCCCTAGAGGCGATTACCCACCCCCTGATTCGGGCCAAGGCTATCGAACAAGCCCGCCTCGCTATTGAGAGGCAGGCGCTCTATATTGTTTTTGTTGTGCCGCTGCTATTAGAGTCATCAGAGTGGTTCCAGTTTATTGACCATGTCGTGGTGGCCGATTGCTCTGAAGCGATACAAATCCAGAGGGTAATGGAACGCAATGGCCTCACTAGGCAAGAGGTCGAGAGTATCCTCCAAGCCCAAGCTACTAGGGCTGAACGCTTAGCGCAAGCCGATACTGTCATCGAAAATATGGGCAGCCTAGAAGACTTGGCGGAGCAGGTCAGGCTTTTACATCAAAAAATCCTACAGATTCGTAGAAGCTAGCCCAGTTCGTCATAGAATACAAGCTTGTGATTGTCTATGAATACCCCTTCAATGAATTAGTCCGAAGCATGCTTCGGCTAGAGTATTTGTTCGCCCGTTTTAATCATTTTTTACGGTCAGACGATCCTGAACTTCATCACAATGCCATCTCCATTTTGTTTGACCTGGGCGACATTGGTGCCCGCGGAGATATTAAATCTCTTCTATTAAAAGAGTTTGAGCGTCAAAAGTATTCTTTGAATGGTTTGAAGTCCTCACAAAAAGTGGACCAAGAGGCTCTCTTGCAGACTATTGCCGAGATTGATACCGCTGCATCCAAAATTAATCGCTCGATGGGAAAACCCAACACCATCATTTCAGAAAGCGAATGGTTGAATGCAATTCGCACTCGATTGAATATTCCAGGCGGTACCAGTCCAATTGATTTACCAAGTTACCATGCTTGGAAAAATAGTCCCGTCAGTGAGCGACGCGCTTTATTGGAAAATTACATCACTCCTTTATTGCCTTGGTATGAAGCCGGACAATTATTTTTACGCTTACTGCGCCAATCTGGAGAAGCTAAAGATGTAGTTGGTCACAATGGTTCATTCCAGCAAGCACCTTCCGGAAAAGTCTATCAATTGATGAGAATTGCTCTTGAGGACGACAGCCTCTATTCTGAAATTAGTGCAAATAAATATTTGCTATCGATTCGTTTTCTAAAAGCTGATCGAGATAAAAAAGCGCAGCTCGTCAACGTCGATGTCCCTTTTAGACTGACACTCTGTCAGTTCTAGCCTAGAATCAGCTTTAGTTTTTCCAGCATCGGCCAAGCGGCTGGCAATAAAGGTTCAACACTAGGTTTATCAGCACGTAATTCTTCCCAAGACAGTTGCTGTCCTTCGCAACCTGTTGGCTCACCCCGCCAGCTCCGAATGATGTTGACATGCAGTCTGACGTAAGCATGGGGATAATCATGCTCCAGAATCATGAGTTCATCGCAGGACTCAATCTGAATTCCAAGCTCTTCTTGCAGTTCTCGCTGGAGTGCCTCAAAGACAGTTTCACCAGTCTCCACTTTCCCACCCGGAACCTCCCAATATCCAGCATAGGGCTTACCGGCTGGGCGCTGACCTAGTAGATATCGACCATCTTGGTCTAACAAGATCCCCGCAGCGACCTCGGTAACAGGACGATTCAGATCAACCATGAGTCTAATTGCTTAGGCGTGCGAACCAGCCCAGTGTTTCGCGAATTGCCACGCTACACGACCAGAACGCGAGCCTCGCTCTAAAGCCCAGACAAGGGCTTCAGCGCGTGCAGTTTCGATTTGCTGTGCGTTAAGGCCAAAGTGCTTAAGCCAATGCGCAACGATGGCAAGATACTCATCTTGTTTTGGT
Source organism: Polynucleobacter sp. (assembly GCA_036821065.1). Lineage (GTDB taxonomy): Bacteria > Pseudomonadota > Gammaproteobacteria > Burkholderiales > Burkholderiaceae > Polynucleobacter. The sequence goes on from DAISKI010000008.1 coordinate 12,412, forward strand.
GGGTAAAAGGATAGCCATAAACCAAAACGCTCTGACAGAGAAATTTTTTCTTCAACCACTTCGCCGGGATGCAGTTCACCATCATCAGTATGAGTATAGCTTTCGTTATCTTTCATATACTCAGGCAATAAGTGGCGACGATTAGAGGTCGCATAAATCAAAATATTATCAACCTGGGCAGATACCGATCCGTCGAGGGCAGATTTCATGGCCTTATATCCTGACTCACCATCTTCAAACGAAAGATCATCACAAAATACAATGAAACGCTCAGGACGATCCGCCAAGAGATCTGTAATATCGGCTAAGTCTGCTAAATGCTCTTTTTCAACTTCTACTAGACGTAAACCTTGCGCCGCAAATTCATGCAAGCTCGCTTTGATCAAAGACGATTTTCCAGTACCGCGTGCCCCCGTCAACAAAATATTATTTGCTGGCTTTTTTTGAATAAAGTTCTTGGTATTGTCTCGAATAGCGTCACGCTGACGGTCAATATTTTGTAGATCTTCAAATGTAATATCTGAGACGTGCTTGACTGGCTGTAAAAAACCGATACTCCCAAAAATACTATCGCGTCGTCGCCATCTAAATGCTGTTGTGGATTGCCACTGCTCTTCAGAAAGTGGCTTTGGTAAAAAAGTTTCTAAATGGCTCAACAGCCTATCGAGTTTATCGTTCATGTCAACCTATGAGCGGTAGTCCGCATTAATCGAGACGTAGTCATGAGATAGGTCACATGTCCACATTGTTTGAGTAGCTGAGCCACGGCCCAGATCAATCCTGACTGTGATCTCAGACTCTTTCATGATCCTTTGTCCATCAGCCTCTTGGTAAGTGGGATTCCTACCGCCATCTTTCGCGACCCAGACATCTCCAAGCCACATTTGTACGCGACTGACGTCAAGATCAGCAACCCCAGCGTAACCAATTGCCGCCAAGATACGCCCCAAATTAGGATCACTTGCAAAGAAAGCGGTCATCACCAAGGGCGAGTGGGCAACGGCCTTAGCTACCCTTTTGCATTCATCATCGGTCTTGCCGCCAAGCACTTCAATAGTAATAAATTTAGTAGCGCCTTCTCCATCTCGGACAATCATTTGTGCTAATTTTCTGGCTAATGCAATAAGCCCATCTTTGAGTAGTCCGTAATTAGGATCTTGTGTCGAACCGATTTGAATCCCTGACTGCCCTGTTGCCATGATGATGAATGAATCATTTGTTGAGGTATCGCCATCAATCGTGATTGCATTAAACGAAAGATCTGCTACTTCTTTAGTGAGGGCGGTCAATAAGCCTGGAGCAAACCCAGCGTCAGTTGCAATAAATCCCAACATAGTTGCCATATTCGGATGAATCATACCGGCGCCCTTACAAATCCCAGTAAGCGTGGCACTTCCAGCAGACGTTGTCACGGTAAGTGAGGCAGCCTTAGGCTGGGTATCGGTAGTCATGATCGCTTCTGCAGCATCAAACCAGTGATCCTCACCTAAGTTAGCAATTGCTTTTGGCAAAGCCGTAATAATTTTCTCGATTGGTAAGGGCTCTAAGATCACCCCCGTCGAGAAAGGCAAAATTTGCTCTGGCTTTAACTGCAGATCTTTTGCCAAGGCATCGCAAGTTTCTTGCGCATGCTTCATGCCGCTCTCACCTGTACCTGCATTGGCATTACCCGTATTGACTACCAAGGCACGAATATCTCCAGCACCCCCATTGAGTGCCAAATGCTCTCTGCAAATCTGAACAGGAGCCGCACAGAAACGATTCAAGGTAAATACTCCTGCTACTTGAGAACCTGGTGCTAAGGTCATAACAAGCAAATCTTTACGATTTGCCTTTTTGATACCTGCTTCAGCAATACCCATCTGGAAGCCTTTAACTGGCTTGAGATCACTTTTGAGAGGGAGTGGTAGGTTAACAGTCATAGTTTGATTATTGTAGATGAGGCTTAAAAAGCAAGCGCGCCGTTTAAGGCGCGCTTATTTGGTCTAGACAGAAAGACTTCAGGCTTTAATCGGAAGCTCCCGAATTCGCTTCCCAGTAGCCGCCGCAATCGCATTGACCAAGGCTGGGGCAACAAGGGGAACACCCACTTCACCAAGACCGCCAGGCTTCTCCTGGCTGGCAACTAGATGAACCTCAACGATCGGGGCCTGATTCATTCGGATACTAGGATAGTTATTAAAGTTACTTTGCTGAACCCGACCCTGCTCGATTGTGATTTCATCATAGAGGGCCGCACCTAAACCATACAGGATTCCGCCAGTAAGTTGGGCTCTCGCTTGATCGGGGTGAATAGTAATTCCGCAATCAGAGGCAAAGGTAATTTTTTTCACCAAAGTGCTTGCTGCATAAGGATCCAATTCAACTACACAAGCAGAATAGGTCCCATAGCATTCCATTTGGGCTACGCCAAAGCGTTTGCTACCTGCTTGATAACCAGATTTTTGTACAGCTAACTTTAAGACTGCAGCCGCCCTAGGCTCTTTAGACAATGCACTAAGTCTAAAAGCTACCGGATCTTTACCAGCTGCTTTAGCTGCTTCATCCATAAAGCTCTCAACTGCAAAGGCATTGAGTGTGTTGCTAACAGAGCGCCAGTAACCCACGCGTATTCCAGAGTCTTCAATCACATTACGAACTTCTAAGTTCGGAATTTCGTAAGTTAGATTTGCAGAACCCTCTACCATGAAGGGATCATTGCCATCTTTTACAAAAGCGGGGAATGCTCTGGCAGTTACTGATTGAGAAACCATTTTAGTTTTCAGGGCAGAAATCTTGCCATCAGTACTTAAGGATGCATCCATTTGATGAACACTCATTGGACGGTAAAAATCATGCGTAATATCGTCTTCTTTAGTCCAAAGCATCTTCACAGGCATACCCGATGCCTTAGCTATCTCAGCGGCTTGACGAATAAAGTCCAGCTCGAGCTTGCGTCCAAAACCGCCGCCCAGGAAAGTAGTCTCTATCGTTACATCTTCAGGTTTCAGGCCGGTTGCGACAGCCGCAACTGCCTGAGCGCCTTGTTGAAACTGAATCGGACCAATGACTCTGCACTTACCGTCGGCAACCACTGCAGAACAATTCACAGGCTCCATGGTTGAGTGCGCCAGGTAAGGCATGAAGTATTGGGCACTTAGCTGCTTTCCATTGGCTAGTGCAGTACTGGCATCGCCTTTTGCCTGAATCACGGCGCCAGGCTTTGTCAGTCCTGACTCCAGCTGTTTGCGCATCCCTGCATTACTGATGGAAGCACCTGCGCCCTCGTTCCAGGTAATCTTTAAAGCATCCCTACCTTTGCGGGCAGCATAAAAGTCTTTAGCTAAGACTGCTACACCATCAGAGATTTGAACTACTTTAATTACACCAGAGACCTTCATGGCATCAGAGCTATCTACAGACTTGGGAGTGCCCCCAATCACAGGACACTGAGCAAGTGAAGCAATCGCCATCCCAGGAATCTTCACATCAATCCCAAAAACCGCCGTGCCAGAGACTTTTGCAGGCGTATCCAAACGACGCATACTTTCTTTACCAATCACCATAAAGTTTGCTGGCGATTTGAGGGCTGGCTTCTCGGGTAGTGGGAGCTTAGCTGCTTCAGCCGCCAACTCTCCGTAAGTAGCTGACTTTCCACCTGCGTGACTTACCTTACCGTTCATTGCCTTGCATGCAGATGCGGGTACGCTCCAACGATTCGCGGCAGCTTGTACTAAAACGCTTCGCGTTCCTGCGCCAGCGATCCGCAATTTATCAAAGGCCTCGCGAACTGATGAAGAGCCACCTGTAATTTGACCCCCCAATAAGGCGTTGATATAGACCGGAGCAACTCCTGCAATCTGCACCTTGACCATTGATAACGGTACATTCAATTCCTCAGCAAGCAATGCGGGCATGGAGGTATAAACGTCTTGACCCATCTCAGAGCGAGCACAGATGAGAGTAATTTGGTTATCCGGCGTAATTTGCACCCAAGCATTCACAATCGTAGGAGTTGCAGAGTTTGTTGCGGCATCGCTTGTCAAAGGTAAATACATGCCCAGCACAAATGCACCAGTAGTGGCGGCACTTTGCTGAATAAATTGACGGCGTGCAGGACTTTTAATTGAATTTGTTTTCATGTTTTTTCCTTAAGCCAATTTATCAGCGGCACGTTTAACCGCTTTCTCAATTCGAGCATAAGTGCCGCAACGACAAATATTGCCGCTGAGTGCATTTTTAATATCACCAGAACTGGGATATTTATTTTTAGTCAACAAATCCGCTGCCGACATCATTTGCCCAGTTTGGCAATAACCACACTGGGGAACATCAAATTCAACCCAAGCCTCATTTAAAGCTTTACCCATTTTTGGTGCAAGACCTTCTAGGGTGGTGACATTTCTCCCGGCAGCTACTGAGACGGGCGTGGAGCAAGAGCGAATCGCATTGCCCTCCAAATGCACTGTGCAAGCTCCACATAAAGCAGCACCACAGCCAAATTTAGGACTCATTACATCCAGATGGTCTCTTAATACCCACAGAATTGGGGTTTCTGGATCGCCATCAAAACTGACTGATTTGCCGTTGAGATTAAAAGTCGTGCCCATTATTATTCCTTGATGAATATTGAGTTTTTATTACAAAAAGCATTGTTATCAGATCAAATCATGCCATAGTCGCCAAAGGACTCGACTAGGGATTTCACCAAGAAAAAAGCCCAGACTCAGTCCAGGCTTTCAATATGACATAGATTAACTGGGCTCAACTTAAGGCGCCATGACAGTTCTTATATTTCTTACCACTGCCGCAACTGCAGGGATCATTGCGGCCGATCTTAGGTCCGGTTCTCGCTGGGGCGGGAATAATTTCAATTGCTGCGCCACGATCGCCAGTGGAACCAGCCACCTCCAAATCGGGATCAGCATGTTGATACTGCAAATCAGAAAGTTTGGCCAAATCATCATTCATAGATTCAGAGGCTTTGTCTAACTCGCTAGCACTCCGAATTTGCACCGTCATAATATTTTTGACGACATCATTCTTAATGACATTTAATAATTCGCCATAGAGCTCGAAGGCTTCCCGACGATATTCTTGCTTAGGATCTTTTTGGGCATAGCCGCGAAGATTAATTCCTTGACGCAAATGATCCAATGCAGCCAAATGTTCACGCCAGTGTGTATCTAGGCTGTAGAGTAATACTGAGCGCTCAAAACCTGCAAAAGAGGGGCGCCCAGACAAGGCAACTTTAGCATCATAGGCTTCTTGAGCAGCTTGTAGCACGCGCTCGACAATTTCTTCTTCATCAACTGAATCTGCAGCTTCAACCCATTTTTGCAAATCGAGATTGAGACCCCACTCATTCGCCAATATATTTTCCAACCCAAGTAAATCCCACTGCTCTTCCATAGATTGCAGTGGAATATAAATAGCGCAGATATCGCGAACTACATCTTCACGTAAATTGGCGATAAGCTCACCAATATCACCACTCTCAAGTACTTCATTGCGCAGACGATAAGTTTCTTTACGCTGATCATTTGCCACATCGTCGTATTCAAGTAGTTGCTTACGAATATCAAAGTTGCGGCCCTCTACCTTACGCTGAGCAGATTCGATTGAGCGCGTAACCATACCAGCCTCAATCGGTTCACCATCGGGCATCTTGAGTCGCTCCATCACTGCACGCAAACGGTCGCCTGCAAAAATACGCAGTAATGGATCATCTAAGGAAAGATAAAAGCGTGATGAGCCTGGATCACCTTGGCGCCCTGAACGTCCGCGTAATTGATTATCAATTCGTCGACTTTCGTGCCGCTCGGTGCCAATAATATGTAAACCACCTGCATTCAGAACCAAGTCGTGCAGACTTTGCCATTCATCTTGCAGTTTCTGAATCTTGCTCGCTTTTTCTTGTGCGGATAAGGAGGCATCTTCATTAATCAGAGCGGATTGCTTCTCAACATTACCGCCTAAGACGATGTCGGTACCACGGCCGGCCATATTGGTCGCAATTGTAATCATCTGCGGTCTTCCAGCTTGAGCAATGATCTCGGCCTCTCGAGCGTGTTGCTTAGCATTCAGGACTTGATGTGGTAATTTCTTTTGATTGAGTAAATGAGAAATTAACTCAGAGTTCTCAATCGAAGTAGTACCAACCAACACTGGCTGCTTACGCTCGTAGCAATCCAGAATATCCTTTACAACAGCATCGTAGCGCTCGCGTGAGGATTTAAAGATTTGATCTTGACGATCTTTACGTTGGCTAATCCGATTTGGTGGAATCACAACCGTTTCGAGGTTGTAAATCTCTTTAAACTCGTATGCCTCAGTATCAGCGGTACCAGTCATACCGGCTAACTTGCCATACATCCGGAAGTAATTCTGAAAAGTAATGGTGGCTAAGGTCTGATTCTCATTCTGAATCGCTACTTTTTCTTTAGCCTCTACTGCTTGATGCAAACCCTCGCCCCAGCGACGTCCTTGCATTAAGCGACCAGTGAACTCATCAACAATGATCACTTCATTATTTTGTACAACGTACTGCTGATCTCGATGGTAAAGAGTGTGAGCCCGCAAGGCTGCATAGACATGATGCATCAAGGAAATATTTTGTGGTGCATACAAGGAATCACCATCCGTTAGAGCGCCCAGCTCGACCAAAATGACTTCAGCCTTATCATGCCCCTGCTCTGTTAGGTATACCTGATGCGACTTTTCATCAACCCAATAATCACCTGGTACTTCTACGCCAGTTCCATCGGCCTTTTCTTCACCAATCTGACGCTCTAGGCGGGCTGGTAATGCATTTATCTTGATATATAAATCGGTGTGATCATCCGCTTGTCCAGAAATGATCAGGGGTGTTCTCGCCTCATCAATCAAGATTGAATCTACTTCGTCTACGATGGCATACGCTAAGCCACGCTGTACTTTTTGGTCTAAATCTTGAACCATGTTGTCGCGCAGATAGTCAAAACCAAACTCGTTGTTGGTTCCGTAAGTGATATCTGATGCATAGGCTTTTTTCTTAGACTCGTGATCCATCTGCGACAAGTTCACACCTACCGTCATGCCCAAGAAGTTATAAAGCTTTGACATCCACTCGGCATCACGCTGTGCCAAGTAATCATTAACGGTGACGACGTGTACACCCTTGCCGGTGAGCGCATTTAAATAGACCGGCAGAGTTGCCGTGAGGGTCTTGCCCTCGCCCGTTCCCATCTCTGCAATCTTGCCTTGATGTAATGCAAGGCCGCCAATCAATTGGGAATCAAAATGGCGCATTTTCATAATGCGGACGCTTGCCTCGCGGACTACCGCAAAAGCTTCAGCCGCTATGTCGTCAAGTGATTCGCCAGCACTCAAGCGTGCCTTGAATTCAGCAGTTTTGGCCTGAAGCGCAGAATCATCCAAAGACTGCATTGCAGGCTCAAATGCGCCAACCTTAGCAACGACTTTGCGATACTGCTTTAAGAGGCGGTCGTTACGACTGCCGACCAGGGTTTTAAGAAGACCGATTACCATGGGATATTGAAGAGAATTAAGCTGTTGAGTTTATCACCCGAATACATTGATTTCATGAACCAAGCCCCTAAATCTCCCTCGAAGAAACAAGCACTGGAGTGGCAGGACTACCTAAAAGACTCTCAAGGTCTAGGGGGTATCTTGGCTAAAACCGAGGATATGATGAAACTAAAATCTGCCTTAGCTCAGTGCCTAGATGAAGCGGATTTAGGGAACTTGAGCCCGAAAATAGAGGCTGGTTGGCGCTCTGGAGGACAAAATGAGCTATTTTTGCTGGTTGGAAGTGCCAGCATTGCAAGTCGCTTGCAGCAAATTTTACCGAGTCTAATCAATGGCTTAGCCAAAAGAGGCTACCCCTGTAGCAATATCAAAGTACGACTTAAACCTGCCACAACAGGCTGGGAGGTAAGGCCACGGGAAGCTCAGCGAACTCCAGCCAAAGGATTTAACTCGGTTGCGAGAGCGTCTTGGCAGAATCTACTAGAAAAGCTACCGCAGGATTCGGAGCTGCGAAAGGCAGTTGAACGCCTACTAGGCGGAAAATAATGACACCGATCTAGAAAAAGAGGGGCTGGCTTTCTTGAGAATAGGCAGCAGGAGCGTTATTTTCTGAAAAAGTGCTGATTTCATAAGCGCTTGGATCTTCTAGCAACTTACGTAATAAAGCATTGTTTAAAGCATGGCCTGATTTCTCAGCCACATAAGCGCCAACAATCGGATGGCCAATCAAATAAAGGTCGCCAATTGCATCCAAAATCTTATGACGGACAAACTCATCGTCATAGCGCAATTCTTCATTATTTAAAATTCGATGTTCATCCAACACAATCGCATTATCTAAACTACCGCCACGAGCTAAGCCCATCTCTCTTAAAGCTTCTACTTCGTGAGCAAATCCAAAAGTTCGTGCGCGGCCTATTTCACTGCGATAAGCATGCTCAGCGAAATCAACTACAAAGCGCTGACCTGTTTTATCAACAGCAGGATGCTTGAAGTCGATTGTGAAATCTAATTTAAAGCCAAAGAATGGCTCTAGGCGCGCTAACTTATCACCTTCTCGCACTTCAATCGACTTTTTCATCACCAAAAATTGCCGAGGGGCTTCTTGTTCTGCAATACCGGCCGACTCAATTAAGAATAGGAAAGAGGCGGCACTACCATCCATGATGGGTACTTCTTCACCATCAACTTCAATCAGCAAATTATCCAACCCTAAACCAGCGCATGCAGATAACAAATGCTCAACTGTAGATACTTTAGTGCCATCTTTTTGAATGACGGAAGCCAGCCTGGTATCGCATACCGCTAGGGCAGTTGCAGGAACAACTACCTGCTCAGGAGTATCGATGCGCACGAATTGAATCCCTGTATTTACAGGCGCAGGCTTGATAGTCAAGGTTGCCTTACGCCCTGAGTGCAAACCGATTCCAACAGTTTTTACTGGGGAGGCAATCGTACGCTGCTTTAGCATGATCGTAATGAGAGTGAATTGGAATTAAAGCTGCTTTAGTACAGAAGCGGCATCACTGACTTCAAACTTACCAGGCGCCTCTAGGTCTAATGTTTTTACAACACCATCTTGAACAATCATGGCATAACGTTGTGAACGCACACCTAAACCACGTGCAATTAGATCAAACTCCATGCCCAATTTTTTGGTGAACTCAGCACTACCATCACCAAACATGCGAATTTTTTTACCCACTTTTAAGTCTCGGCCCCAAGCACCCATGACGAATGGGTCATTAACCGAGATACACCAAATTTCATCAACCCCTTTTGCCTTTAGAGCATCGTACTGCGCTAAATAACCTGGCACGTGTTGAGCAGAACAGGTAGGAGTAAATGCACCTGGTAAAGCAAAGATCACAATTTTCTTACCAGCCGTCAGCTTTTCGACCTCAAAAGCATTCGGACCCAAAGCGCAACCTTCAGTAGCTTCATCAATGAACTCATACAGAGTGGCGTTTGGTAATTTTTGTCCGACTGCAATCATGGGATCTCCAAATCAATAGAAGTAGTGGTAAATGAGTATGCCAGCGCTAGCGCGGGATTCGTCGTCCGGAGGGGCGCCGCGCTGGCATTGCGCACTATCTATTGTATTGAGCAGTCAATTAATCTGCTTGTTTACGTAAAAAGGCTGGAATCTCATAGTAATCCGTGCCTTTATCCAACATGGTTTTTGCTTGAGGTGAGCTATCAGCGCCTAAAGTTGGTGCTGGAGCAGCCTCACGCGAGTTTCTGAAAACCCGTGGCAGATCATATTGGCTGTAATCAACCCCTGTTGAAGCAGGCTGAGTTGCAGGTGCAGATCCTGTCATTGGCATGGAGGCAGAAGTGTTCATGGTCGAATCTAAACCCACTTTACTCATTGCCGCAGAAGGACTAGCAGGAGCGAAGCTATTCAAATCTGCCATGGTCGGCATTGCATCATGCGTACCTGTCGCCTGTCTCCAAACTACTTCGGGTTGACTATTTTGGCGGGCTTGAGGATTATTCAAGCCAGTTGCAACTACCGTTACACGGAGTGCATCACCCAAGCTATCGTCATATACCGTACCAAAAATCACAGTAGCATCATCTGCAGCATAGCCACGAATCGCTGCCATGACTTCACGTGTCTCTGACAACTTCAATGAGCGGCTGGCAGTAATGTTGACCAAGACGCCACGAGCACCAGACAAATCGACGCCCTCGAGTAATGGCGATGCGACTGCAGCTTCAGCGGCCAAGCGTGCACGATCCATTCCGGAAACAGTTGCAGTTCCCATCATTGCTTTACCTTGCTCGCCCATCACGGTCTTTACGTCTTCAAAGTCAACGTTAATCAAACCTTGAACATTAATGATCTCAGCAATACCAGATACCGCGTTATGTAGAACATCATCTGCACAAGCAAAAGCTTTATCAAATTCTGCGTCTTCACCCATCACTTCGAATAATTTCTCATTCAAAACAACGATCAGTGAGTCAACATAATTTTCTAATTCACTTGCACCATTCTCTGCAACCTTCAAACGCTTCACGCCCTCAAAGTCAAATGGCTTACTAATAACACCCACTGTCAAAATGCCCATTTCTTTGGCCACTTGTGCAACCACAGGAGCAGCACCAGTACCGGTTCCACCACCCATACCAGCGGTAATGAATACCATGTGTGCACCTTGCAATACATCAGCGATACGAGCACGAGCTTCTTCGGCAGAGGCCGCACCGATTTCTGGCTTAGCACCAGCTCCCAGACCGCTAGAGCCTAGTTGCAAATTCACAGATGCCTCAGAACGCTGTAACGCGCCAGCATCGGTGTTCATGCAAATAAACTCTACGCCATCTACACCGCGACGAATCATATGCTGGACAGCATTGCCACCAGCCCCACCGACTCCAACTACCTTAATGATAGTTTTCCCGGCTGTTTCTTGATCTAACATTTCAAATTCCATATACCCTCCTAGGTAAAAAACGTACTACATTGACGACGACGAAAAACAACTTAAAAATTTCCTGCAAACCATTCCTTCATGCGCGACACCACACTTTGTAGTGCGCCTGATTGAGATACCCGACGACCACGCAATAACTGAGCCTGCCCTTCCATCAGCAAACCGATGCTGGTAGCAAAACGAGGGCTTCTGAGCACTTCATGAAGATGGCCACGGTATTCAGGGGTACCCACTCGGGCGGGACGTAAAAATACTTGTTCAGCAAGCTCAACCATGCCTGGCATCAAGGCTGTACCCCCGGTCAAAACAATTCCAGAAGAAACCATATCTTCGTAGCCTGATTCGCGAACGACACCGCGAACCAATGTGAAAAGTTCTTCAACTCGAGGCTCAATGACCGCTGCTAATGCCTGCTTAGACATGGGACGTGGATCTCTGTCACCAACACCGGGCACATCAATCATTGCCGCTGGATCTGCCATATCTTGACGAGCAATACCGTATTGAATCTTCAAGTCTTCTGCATCGATTGTTGGCGTACGCAGAGCCATCGCAATATCGTTGGTGATTTGGTCGCCTGCAATTGGAATGACTGCAGTATGGCGAATGGAACCTTGGCAATAAATTGCGATATCTGTAGTGCCGCCGCCGATATCTACCAAAACAACGCCTAACTCTTTTTCATCTTCGGTGAGTACAGCCAAACTAGAAGCTAGAGGTTGCAAAATTAAATCATTTACCTCTAAGCCACAGCGACGTACACACTTCACAATATTTTGGGCAGCACTAACGGCGCCTGTCACGATATGAACTTTGACCTCAAGACGAAGACCGCTCATCCCGATTGGCTCACGCACATCCTCTTGACCGTCAATGATGAATTCTTGAACTAGGATATGCAGAATTTGCTGGTCAGTCGGAATGTTGATGGCTTTAGCAGTTTCTAGAACACGCTCCACATCCCCTTCACTTACTTCCTTGTCACGAATAGCTACCATGCCGCTTGAGTTAAAGCTAATAATGTGATTTCCAGCGATACCAGTAAAGACTTGTGCGATCTGCCGATCTGCCATCACCTCAGCCTCTTCTAGTGCCTTCTGTATCGACTGTACAGTTGCCTCGATATTAACAACCACTCCTTTTTTCAATCCCTTAGAGACGGTTTGACCCACCCCAACAACATTGAACTGACCGTCAGGTGCGAGTTCAGCAACCAAGGCAACCACCTTAGAGGTACCAATATCTAAACCAACCAATAAATCGCGATTGTCCTTACTCATTCGCATTCCTCATTAATGTGCTCATTACTTTCATTCACTTTTTTTTCCATTAAGGTCACTTGTCTTGATGTTGACTGAAGCTAAGTGCACTGCAAAACCATTGGCGTACCGGAGATCGATTGCATCCACGCGATTTGCCCATTTATCTTGAACCTGTGGCCAATATTTAAAGAGTCGGGCGACACGTTCCTCAGTTAAATTCTTATCTGAGCTTTCTTCGTCGCGTCCAAATTCCACTTTCATGCCATTGGATAACTTCACATGCCACGCATATCGATCTGATAAGGTAAGTGAGCTAATTTCCGTATTCCAAGGTTTGAACCAAGTATTGGCTTTCTCATACAAACGCATGACCTCTTGGCTTGCATCACTTGGGCCGCGGAATTCAATCAAATGGGTATCTTCTGGAACCTCTGAAACTCGTCCACTAAATATTTCCCCATGGGTGTTCATGAGCTGCTGACTATCAGCGCCGCCCCAAGTACCAAAAGCCTTCTGCTCCTCAATGCTGATTACCAATCCATTAGGCCAAATGCGACGAACATTGGCATGACGTACCCAAGGCATAGACTCAAAACCCTTCTTTACATTCTCTAGCTTGACGCTGAAGAAGTTTCCTTGAACTGTTTCGAGCACTTCTTGCCTCACAACTGCTTTATTAATGTGTTTCAGTGTTTCACCTGCAACAGGCTCAATCTGAACCTGTCTCAGCGCAAAGACTGGGCGCTGACTTAGCCAAACCAAAATACCAATGACTAGCATGACTACAAAACATCGCGTTAATAAACGACTTACCTTTTGCATTCTCTCCGGATGATTCCAGATTGGAGACATAGCAAAAGCAAAGAGATTGCCAAACTGTTGCAGGAAGCGACTCATGCTCTCGAGCCTCCTACCTGTTTCAGTGTCTGACTTAATATCCAAAGTACTAAATCGGCATACTCAACACCAGCAGCCTTTGCAGCCATTGGCACCAATGAATGCGAAGTCATGCCGGGGGATGTGTTCATTTCTAATAAGTAGGGCTTACCGGTTTTCTGATCGATCATTACATCGGCACGACCCCAAGTACGACAGCCAAGTGCCCTATAAGCAGCAAGCGCTAAATTCTGAACAGCGACATTGGTTTCTTCGGGAAGTCCAGTTGGGCATAAATACTGTGTTTCATCCGAGAAATACTTATGATGAAAATCATAATTAGCATCTGGCGGAACAATTTTGATCACTGGCAGGGCTTCTGCGCTAGCATCCTCCCCAACCAATGGGCAGGTCAGTTCATCACCAATGATGCAAGTCTCAGCAATGATCTTGGTATCAATTTTGGCAGCTAATGCATACGCCGCTGGTAGCTCACTAACAGACTTCACCTTAGTTAATCCTAGGGATGAGCCTTCGTGTGCGGGTTTCACAATCAGGGGTAAGCCTAATTTTTTCGCAACTGCATCCCAATCGCTATTCGCAGTCAATTCAATAAACACTGGTGTGGCTAATCCATTGCTGAGCCATACTTGTTTGGTGACAATTTTGTCGATCGATAGTGCGGAGGCCAGCACACCACTGCCGGTATACGGAATATTTAGAAGCTCAAGCAAGCCTTGAATGGTTCCATCCTCACCATATCTTCCGTGCAAAGAGATAAAGACACGATCAAATTTTTCTTGCGCTAACTCAGCAGGTGAGCGCAGACCAGGATCAAAAGGATGCGCATCTACACCTTTCGAATGTAAGGCCTCGAGAACTCCACCGCCTGACATCAATGAAATTTCTCGCTCACCAGAACGTCCACCTAGCAATACACCAACTCGACCTAAAGTCTTGATATCGAGCTTAGCCAGTTCACTATGGACGCGTTGACCCCATTGGCTATGCATGCTTGATCCCCGCTAAGTCATGCGACAAATTGGAAATAGAGCCAGCGCCCATCGTAATTAAGACATCACCGTCACGTAAAAGGCTTGAGAGTTTTTCAGGCATCTCCGCAATACTGCTGGCAAAAGCAGTCTCTTTTGGATTGAGACAAGCGCTCTTATCGTTGGCCTCTGTGACCACTGCCTTTAATAAGCTCTTACCATCTGCTCCTGGAATCTTAGCCTCGCCCGCTGGGTAGACTTCAGTTAACACGAGTGCATCAAAGTTCTTTAAGACTTGTACAAACTCACCAAAGCAATCCCGAGTGCGGGTAAATCGATGCGGCTGGAAAGCCAGCACTAAGCGGCGATCAGGATAAGCCCCTCTGGCTGCGGATAGAGTTGCCGCCATTTCAACTGGGTGATGGCCGTAATCATCAATTAAGGTAAAGCTACCACCACTGGCAAGCGGAATTTCTCCATACCGTTGGAAACGGCGGCCCACGCCACTAAATTCTGTTAATGCTTTAACAATCGCTTGATCGCTCACGCCCAATTCTGTTGCAATACCAATCGCTGCTAAGGCATTTCTAACGTTGTGCAGACCTGGCAGATTTAAAGAAATTTCGAGTGGTCCTGGCTTATTGCCATGCCTTCTCACTGTACGGCGCTCTACAGTAAAACGCATTGATGTTCCCTCTGCACGCACATCAGTTGCTCGAATATCGGCATCATCTGATAAGCCGTAACGCAAAACTGGCTGAGAAACAAATGGAATAATGTCACGAACATTGACATCATCAATGCAAAGCACGGCTACCCCATAAAATGGCATGCGCTGAATAAATTGTACAAACGCCTGTTTGAGGCGAGCCATATCATGTTGGTAAGTATCCATGTGGTCAGCATCAATATTGGTGACCACTTCCATCGCCGGGAAAAGCTGTAAGAAGGAAGCGTCGGACTCATCTGCTTCAACCACAATAAAGTCACCCTGACCTAGGCGCGCATTCGCACCAGCAGAATTTAATTTACCTCCAATCACAAAGGTGGGATCTAAGCCCCCTTCTGCGAGAACTGAAGCTACCAAACTTGTAGTGGTTGTTTTGCCATGTGTTCCTGCAATTGCAATCCCTTGCTTAAGTCGCATTAACTCACCCAGCATCACAGCCCGCTGAATCACGGGGATTTTTGCTGCACGCGCTGCCAGTACTTCTGGGTTATTACCAGCAACCGCGGTTGAAATAACAACCGCTTCTGCTGTACCAATATTTTTTGGATCATGTCCAATGTGAATGACTGCGCCTAATGCTTTCAAGCGCTGAGTAGATACACTCTCCGCTAAGTCAGAGCCTGAGACTTGGTATCCTAAATTCAGAAGTACTTCAGCGATTCCACTCATCCCAGCACCGCCAATACCAATGAAGTGAATTTGCTGAACGATATGCTTCATAGAGATACTCCTGCTGCTTCTGCACATACCTGCGCAACGCGTGCAGTAGCATGTGGTTTTGCTAGGGCCTGGGCATGCTCTGCCATCTTTAATAAAACATCGCGACTAAAGTCCTGAATCATTTGAGCTAAGTCATTGGGATTCAGTTGCGTCTGAGGTAATAAGATTGCCGCTTTTGCATCAGCCAAGAAACGGGCATTAGCAGTCTGGTGATCATCAATCGCAAATGGAAATGGAACTAAGCACGATGCAACCCCTGCTGCAGCCAATTCTGAAATTGTCATTGCGCCTGAGCGGCAGATGACAAGATCTGCATCGGCATAAGCAGTGGGCATGTCATCAATAAAACTCCGAATATCTGCTTCTACCCCAAGGCTTATATATAACTGCTCAAGATCTTTAAGATGTTTCTCGCCTGCTTGATGTATCACCTTTGGTCGAGAAGCTAGGGGTATTAAGGCTAGTGCTGCTGGAACTACTTGATTTAAGGCTGCTGCACCCAAGCTGCCACCAACCACTAAGATAGTTAAGGAGCCTTGACGTTTGCTATAGCGTTCTGCAGGAGCAGCAAGTTGATCAAACTCCTGGCGTATGGGATTACCCACCCACTCAGCATCTAGCATCGTGTTCGGAAAACCCGTCAAGGTTTTTGTTGCAATCTTTGCTAGAGCACGATTCGCACTACCAGGTACCGAGTTAGATTCATGCAAAACCAATGCTCGTCCTAATAGTACCGACACTAAACCGCCTGGGAAAGTAATATAGCCGCCCATACCTAAGACAACATTAGGTTTGAGACGACGCATAATTTTGATGCTCTGCAGACTTGCTCTCACTAAATTGATTGGTAACATCAATTTAGCTTTAAGCCCTTTACCTCTGAGACCACCAAAATCTACCGACTCAAATGGAATCTTTGCAGCCTTGACCAAGCGATACTCCATACCGTTTTGATTACCTAACCAAGATACTTGCCAACCACGCGCTCTCATGTATTCAGCAACGGCTAAGCCTGGGAAGATATGTCCACCCGTACCACCAGCCATCACCAAGATTGAGGGTTGTGTCACAGCTTCCCTCCCCGCATCAGAATTCGGTTTTCATAATCGATGCGAAGCAGCATGGCTATGGCAATCGCATTCATCAAAATGCCTGAGCCGCCATAACTCACTAAGGGGAGCGTTAAACCTTTGGTTGGGAGCAGACCTAAGTTAACGCCCATATTGATAAAGGCTTGCCAACCAATCCAAATGCCCACTCCTTTAGCAGCCAAACCTGCAAAGCTTCGATCCAATTGCAGTGCGGTACGGCCAATCATGAATGAGCGGCGCACTACCCAGTAAAACAAGAAGATCATAACGAGTACACCAACAAAGCCGAGCTCCTCACCAATCACCGCCAAAATAAAATCAGTGTGCGCTTCAGGAAGGTAATGGAGTTTTTCAACGCTACCACCTAAGCCAGTACCAAACCATTCGCCACGACCGAAGGCCATTAGGGAGTGAGTGAGCTGGTAGCCCTTATTAGCAGCGTTATCCACCTGCCATGGATCCATAAAGGCCAGAATGCGTCCACGGCGGAAGGGTGATAGTGCAATGATGGTAGAGGCACTTGTGATCCCAACTAGGACCAAGCCTCCAAATAATTTTGCATTGATTCCACCGAGGAAGAGAATGCCGAAAGCAATCAGAGCAACCACAATAAATGCGCCCATATCGGGCTCAAGCATTAATAGTGCGCCTACTAAGGCAACGGCAATACCCATCGGTAGCATGCCCTTGATAAAGGTATGCAGATGCTCTTGTCGCTGAACGGTATAGGTTGCTGCAAAAATTACCGTAGCAAACTTCATGAGTTCTGATGGCTGAAAGTTCATTACCCCCAGAGAAATCCAACGCTTTGCTCCATTTACACCCTTACCAAGACCAGGGATCAGAACGGCTATTAGTAGCAGCAGTGTTACACCAAAAATAATGGGTGAATAACGATCCCAAACCTTGCTTGGAATCTTAAATGTCCAAATACCTACCCCTAAGGCAATTGCCAAAGAAATTAAATGTCGAATCAAAAAGTGATTGCTACTATAGTTTGAGTATTTTGGTCCATCAGCCAAAGTGATTGATGCTGAGTACACCATCACTAAACCAATCAGGGTGAGCGAGAGCACAGCCCACACTAGTAATTGGTCGTACTCCATCATGCGAGAGCGCGTCTGCTCAACTCCTGACACCGCATCTCTTAAGCCACTCCGGAAATTATCAATTCCGCCACGAGAAAAGTTCCAAAAGCGATCGAGTCCTAAGCGATTATCAGGAAACAACTTATCTTTTAAGCTCATATATGAACCCCATCGATCTGCATACCTAATTCAGTCACTTCAGATGCAAAAGCATCTGCACGGGCAATGTAATCCTTAAACTGATCAAAACTGGCACATGCAGGAGATAACAAAACAATGTCGCCAGATTGGGCTTGACGAGCTGCTTGCTGAACTGCATTAGCCAGCGTTTCACTGAGCGTGCAAGAAACCTCGCTACCAAGAGCAT